>SBHD01000060.1 GCA_006226345.1 Bacteroidota bacterium
TTGCGTACTGAACCAGGTACGGAACGAAAAATAGGCGAAGTATTCAGGATCAATGGCTTGCATTACGGCCAGCATGAAAAGTTTAAATCACTTCATTTATTTATCCGTCCCTGATAACCTTTTTCCCAACACCAGAATAGATAAGTGTATCGAACTAAAACCATTTGCAGATGAAAACATCCTGTATTCCTGCACGTTGGCAACGGGCATTGCTGTCCGTCTTATTCCTGTTTGTACTGGTTGGACTATCCGCCCTGCATGCACAGGACAACCGGAAATTTGCTTTCCTGGTTGCCATTGGTGATTACCCGCAAGAGGGGGGCTGGCAGAAGATAAATGCCACCAACGACCTCACGGTGATCCGCGCGGCGCTGGAAAAAAGAGGCTTTCCGCCACAAAATATTATCACCGTAACGGATGAAGCCGCTACCCAACAGGGCATCCTGGATGCCTGGGAAAAGCGTTTTCTGCCGCTCATCAAAGCCGGTGACGTGGTATATTTTCAGTTCTCCGGCCACGGACAACAGGTGGCGGATGATGGCAACGACGAACCCGACGGCTATGATGAAGCCATCGTTCCCTATGATTCGCCGCAGCGCTTCGAACCCGGTGTATATGAAGGCGAGAACCTGATCCGGGATGACCAATTGAATGACCTGTTTTACAAGCTGCGCAGCCGGCTCGGCCAGGCAGGCAACCTCATGGTCGTCCTCGATGCCTGCCATTCCGGCACCGGCACCAGGGGTATGACACCTGCCCGCGGTACCGACCGGCCCATGGCCAGCGACGACTATATCAAGGAGAACCTGCGCAAAAAGCCGGAGGGCCCGGCCAACCGGCAGTTTAAATACGAGGAGGAAGATGGCGCCACCCGACTGGCTCCGATGGCAGCCTTTTTCGGCTCGGCACACAACCAGCTGAACTTTGAAGCCCGCGATGAGCAGGGGCAGCTGCTGGGCTCGCTCTCCTATGCCCTGAGTAAAAAACTGGATTCCGCCACGCCGGCGACCAGCTACCGCGGCCTGTTTGAGCAGGTCCGGATCGAAATGAGCGCGATTGCTCCCCGCCAGCAGCCACAGGCAGAAGGCATGCTCGACCAGGAGATCATGGGCGGGCGCCTGCTGGAAAAACCGGCCTATTTTGTAGTTGAAAGCGCCAACTCAGACACCCAGGTAGTATTGGAGGCCGGGTCGGTCCAGGGGCTTAATTCCGGCGCGATCGTGGCCTTGTACCGGGCCGAAACCCGGGATACCGGTCAGGTTGCACCCTGGTCGCGCGGTGAAGTAAAAAAAGTGCTGCCGTTCAAATCGATCGTCGAGCTGCAGCAGCCTATACCCATGGATTCTGTCAAATCTGCCTGGGTGTATGTGGAACAACACAATTTCGGCGATCTGAAACTCGGCTTCTCGATCCGGCTGTCTGAAACGGACAAGGTGCGGGAGGCCCTGAAGAAAGAACTGGAGAAAAACCCGGTTTTTAGCCTGGATGAAGCCCCTGAAGTATTCCTGATCGATTCCGGTGGCAATTATGAGCTGATCGGCCAGGGAGATATACAGATCGAAAAATTTGATAAAAACATGCGGCCGGACATCCTGGCCAGCCGGGTCATTGACCATCTGAAAGGCTATTGCCGGACGAAGTACATCCGGCAGATGGAAGCCAGCAGCCCGTACCTGAACGTCGATTTTGAACTGGTGCCGGTAAAAACCGAAACCATGTTCAACGGTACTGTGAAGGAAGCCGGCGTCATACCCGTGGAGCAAAAAACGGACGCCCAGGGCATGCTGCACTTTCAGGAAAATGATGCCTTCCGGTTCCGGATAACCAACAATGGCAAAAAACCGGCATATTTCACCATCGTCGACCTGCAGCCCGATAATGTATCCAGAAGCCTGATACCGGCACAGGAAAGTACTGTGGAAAAGGCCGCTGACTTCCGGCTTGCACCGGGTGAGACCATGGATTCGGACCTCTTTAGGATTGGCCCGCCGGCCGGCACGGAAATGTTCAAACTGATCGCCACAACGGAACCAATAGACCTGCGCCCCATCATGAATTCACGGGGACAAGGAACCAAAAATGCCTCTCAATCCCCTTTTGAAAAACTATTCCAGCAAACCTATCTCAATGAGGATGTCCAGACCCGAGGCGGCAAGACTGTCAACCTGGCCACCGGCACCCTGAATATCTATTCGTACACCTTCATTATTGATTAACAGATGAAGCAAGCAACATTATGTGACCATCCGCACCGGCCTTCCCTCTGGCTCGTGCTTTCTTTCATGCTGATGAGCGCAGGCCTGCTCCCGGCGCAGGACCTGCATGTCTACTACAACCTGTTTTCCGACAGTATCACCTATCAAAAAGACGGCAAACTGGTGACCAAACCCAAGATCCGGAAAGGTGATTTCCTGATCCTGCACTTCACGGAATTCAATCCGTACCTCTATGAGGCGGAGGTCGATATTGACCAGAGCAACTCCGACGATTGGGCCGGCGGCGCCAGTGTCGGCGCTGTGAATGAAGTTTCCGCCACAGGTACAATGATGGACTTTTTAGGTGGAACGAGCGGCGATCAGGGTCCCATGTCCTTTTTAGACATTCCGCTCCTGCGCATGGGTGAGAGCAGCCTGAAACTGGCCGACCTGTTTGGCGGCACCCGTGGTACAACAGCCCAGCAGTTAAAGGATGCCAATGTGCAACTTGCCGCACTGGCACAGATACAGGCTGAAATGGCCGAGCTCCATGAAGCGATATCAACCATGGATCAATCCGAACGCGCTGCCCAACTGGCCAGCCAGCATCTGGATGATCTCCTGCACAATCCGTACATCCGGCCCACCCTGATCCGGGATATGGCAACGGAATACCTGGATATTATTTTCCCCGATAAAAAAGCCACCGATCTGCGGCTCAACGATGCCTTCAATTGGCAAAAGCGCCCGGCTGCCAAACGCCGGCTGCTCAGCGATCTGCAAGCCAAACAGGAGGAGTTCGATGCCAAGCTGATCCAACTGGCGCCTATCGCCCAGGAACTCAGCATGCAGGATCAGGGTCCCGAACTGGACCGGTTTGCAGGCGAATTGCGCAACGTCACCAATAAAACCACCAGCCTGCGTCAGGAGCTGGAAGCCTATCTGGCCCAACAGTCAGACGCGATCACCTCCGACCTCAGCCTGGAAGAAATGATGGCCCTGCAGATGAAGTTCCGCGAGTTGGCAGCGCAGTCCTTTTCCTACGACGTAGCCATCGCCGTAGCGCGGCACAACGTCATTGCAAATGCCCGGTTCATCCCGCTCGACAGCCTGTACAGCGACGATCCGGCAATGAAACCACGGGTCAAAACCAAAGTCGTGCAACTGCAAAGTTTCGGCGGCCTGCGCATCAATACCGGCTTTGGAGTAGGATTTGCCCGCATGTTCGACCCGGCTCAGGAGTTCAACACCCACGATAACACCATCGTGGCCGACGATAGCGGTATCGTGCAGCCTGCGCTGAGTACGTATATCCACTTTTATCCCAACACCCGCGGGGGCATGGCCATGGCCGGCACCTTCGGACTGGGGATACCGATCAGTAGTGCCAATATAACTGCCCTCAACTTTTTCCTGGGGCCCAGCCTGCTGTTTGGCCGCGGCCAGCGGATCGTGCTCAGCGGCGGTTTTACCGCCGGCCCCACCCAGCGACTGGCCAAAGGCTTCAAGGAAGGCGACTGGTTCGACCCCAATCTGGGTGATATCCCGACCAGTACCAAGTACGAACTGGGCTACTTTCTGGGTATCTCGTTCAATATGAACTAAAGAAAAAAGGAGGCATCACCTGCAGACATACCGGCAGGTGATGCCTCGCATCTCAGACCAATAACAGCACCTGCCCTTTAAGATCAAAAGTTTACAACTCTTTGCACATCCGGCTGCGTCGCGAATGCCGCCGTAACTCTTAAACTAATTAAATATGAAAACCATGTTTTTTCAACGTTTCATCCTGGCTGCCACGATTATCTGCACCGCAGCTTTAGTGACGGCCCAGAAACCCACGCCGGGTGTACAGAAATGCAACGCCCTTATCTCTGACGTCCAGAACGCTATTCAGAAGCAGGCGGACGAATCCTGCAGGACCATCACGGAGCAAATTGCCTGCACGGACGACAAAACCGGCCGGGTAGTCTATACCACACTGGTCGCCCAGCCGCGTTGCAAGACGATCAAGAACAACAAGGTCCAAAAAGCCATGAAAAACCAGCCCAAAGCCGGCGCACCCAAAGCCACATCCGGCGATGATCCGGGTCCCGGCACCCGCCCCGCTGCGCCATACGTAGATATTATGCAATGGACCTGCGAAGCCGGAACCGGCCTTGACCTGGAGGTATTCGTGCCGGGTAACGCCACACGCTGTGAGACCAACCGCTATAGTTACATCTGGGAGATCGACGGTCGTAAACAAGGGCATGCCGCACAGCTCCAGTGCATCTGCGGCCGTAAAGCCAAAGTTACCGTAACCGACAGCCAAACAGGCCTGAGCACGACCAAGGAAATAGATCTGATGGGCTGCCGCAATTAAGTTTATAGGTAGTGGGTGGCCCACCTGCTCCGGCAAGTTAAATAGTATATATTGGTTCGGTCAATGACCGGCGAAAACCGCCCTGGATCTCCGGGGTGGTTTTTTTCTTATATTTGATCGCGCAGCACACTTTCAGGTGTGTATAATCCATAGACATCTAACAATCCGGCCAATGAGAAAGTATATTCTGATATCGGCCATTCTGGCGTGCACCCTCTGTTCCTCTGTATCGCTCGCCGCCCAGGCAGACCCCGTACAGGATTTTGGTGCCGAAAGCAAAGGCGTAACCCCCACATCCGTTGCACCACCAGCTGCCAGACGCACCGTCCGTGCAGTAGTGGTCGGTATATCCGACTACCAGGAGGAGGCTATTCCGGACCTGAATTATGCACATAGTGACGCAGAAGCGTTTGCAAGATTTTTACGCTCGGAAGCCGGAGGCGGATTGCCGCAGGACAATGTCCGGTTGCTGATCAATAAAGATGCCACTGCAGGAAATGTGGCATTGGCACTTTTCTGGCTCCTGGATGAGTCCAGGGAAGGAGACCTGGCCTGTATTTATTTTTCCGGCCATGGTGATGTGGAACGAAAGATAGCTGATCAGCCCGGATATTTACTCTGTTGGGATGCACCATCGCATGTATACATGGCTGGTGGAACGATCGACCTCACCATCTTGCAGGCCATCATAAAGACCCTTAGCGAAGAAAATAAAGCCCGGGTCCTGCTGATCACTGACGCCTGCCGTTCGGGAAAATTAGCGGGTTCGGAAATTAACGGGACAGGTGCAACTACTGCCAACCTTCAACAGTTTAACAAAGCGATCAAAATTCTCTCCTGCCAGCCCAACGAGTACAGCCTGGAAGGCCGGCAATGGGGTGGAGGGCGCGGTGCCTTCAGTTACCACCTGATCGACGGACTATGCGGCCTGGCCGATGCCAACCAGGATCACCAGGTCAGCCTGAGTGAGATCGGCCGGTACCTGGAAGACCGGGTTTCTGCGGAAGTAGCGCCCTACCGTCAAATCCCCATAGTTGACGGGGACCGATCGACCATCCTGGCACATGTCGTGCCGGAGCAGTTGGAGCAGCTGCGATCGGGGAAAAAGCAACAGCTGGAGCTATTCACGCCGACCGAATCAAAAAGCCTGGAAACCGAAGTTTTAGCCACCCTGGATTCGAATACACAAGCCGTGTACCAGGCTTTCAAGCAAGCCCTGAAAGACAAACAATTCCTGGCACCGGAAGGAAAATGTGCCGACAGTTACTTTGAACAACTGATCAATGAACCCAAACTGGAGCGCCTGCACGCTACCCTGCGCCGCAATTACGCTGCGGCGTTACAAGACGATGCCCAGCAGGTGCTGAATACGATCTTAAAGTCCGGATTGACAGAAGAATGGCTGGCGGCTTCCAAAGCCTCACACACCTATCGCAGCTACCCTGCCTACCTGGACCGCGCAGCGGAATTGTTGGGTAAAGATCATTACATGTACCCTATCCTTCAAGCCCGGAAGTACTTTTTCGAGTGCCGGATCGCACAGGATGCCCGGAGTAAACGGAAGGCATTCAACCAGTCGTTGCACTGGCAGCCCGATATGCCGTTTGCGTATGTAGAAATGGTTTCCATTTTTGGCCCGCAACAGGCAGATTCGGCTGAATACTATACGGCGAAGGCGCTGGAGCAAGTACCCAATTGGACAATCCCGTATATCCAACTGGGACTTTTTTATACCATGAGAGTGCAGGATTACAATAAAGCCCATGCGGCACTGGATAAAGCGGCAGCGATCGATTCCAATGCCGTTTTCTTGTGGCTGGCCCGTTCCACTATTTTTCTCCGGCAAAAACGCTTCGAAGAGGCGGAGCAGCTCCTGCTGAAAATAATTGAGCAGGTTGACACGAATATCTGTTTCCCCTGCATGCACCAAAACCTGGGACAGGCTTACCTGCAAATGCACCGGTATCCGGAGGCTGCAGCGCAGTACCAGAAGGCCATCGCACTCGACTCCACCTTTTCCCGGGCGTATAATGGACTGGGCAAAGTGTATCAGCTCCAAAAGCGTTATGCTGAAGCGGAGCGGTGGTTTAAAAAATCGATTGAACTGGACTCCACTTTTTCCAATACCTACTTTCGGCTGGGCTACTTGTATAGTGAACAAAATCGCGATACCGAAGCAGAAAGGTATTTCCTGAAATCCATCCAACTAAAACCCCGGCAATACTTCGCTCATTACGGCCTCGGAAATTTATACATGGACCAAAACCGGTATGAAGAAGCGGCAAAGCATTTCAACATTGCCCTTGCTTTTCGGCCTTCAGATATGCACACCAACTACTTATTGGCACAGGCATATCAGCGCACCGGGCGCTATCCGGAGGCCGAGAAACAATACCTGAAAACGATCGCACTGGATCCCGGCCAACCGGCACCTTATTACGACCTGGCCTGCATGTACAGCCTGCTGAAAAAACATGACCCCGGCTTTGAGTATCTGGATAATGCACTCCGTCACGGTTACCAGGATTATAAATGGTTGCAACAGGATAAAGACCTGGAGTACCTGCGGAGCGATCCGGAGCGCTGGAAAGCGCTGATGGACACCTATTTTCCGGACTGATACTGCGGGAACCGGTGTACAGCAAAAGCCACCGGTTCCTGGTTCATCGATATAGTTGATAACCAATCCAAAAACCGGGTATACGTAGTTTTTAAGCCCGACTCTATCTGTTTAACTCAAGTTGCGGTTTAGACAGGGCAGCCCCCCTGCCTTTGAGCCTGTTGGTGTATTTGAATTACAGCCGCAACAATTTTAGTAAATTTGATCGCGCAGCACATCACAGATGTGGATAATCAAACTCCTGAACTCAATGAAAAAACGAGTTATTGCCCTGGCACTGTCCCT
>SBHD01000127.1 GCA_006226345.1 Bacteroidota bacterium
GTGAAAACAACGGGAACAGCGAAGCAAAGACCATCAATCCGCTATCCGGGTTCCGGATACCGACAAAAGCCACGATGTAGAACGCCAGAATGATCGGAATGGTCACCGGTAGCACCAGGGCCTGGCCTTCACCGTAGTCATCGCCCATAGCCGACCCGATGGCGGCAAACAGGGAGGAATAGATAAAGTATCCACCCAGAAAAAAGATAACAAAAGAAGTGGCGATCAGTGTCCAGTTTTGCCGGCCCAGTTCAGCGATCAGGCGAAATGCTTCACCCTGGGCAAGTTCCGGATCGATCTGCGGTTGTCCTGCTGTGACCGGCGGTTGCATCGCCTGCGGATCAACATCGACCAACAACGGCAACAGGAACATCACGCCGCCGCTCAGCACGATCCAGGCCAACACCTGTGTGAGGCCCACGGCACCGGCGCCAATGATCTTGCCCAGCATCAGCTGGAACGGCCGGACACTCGACATCATCACCTCGACGATCCGGTTGGTTTTTTCTTCCATCACCGAGCGCATGACCATCTGACCATACATCATGACCATGAAAAACATGATAAACGCCATGATACCTCCAATGGCCAGGCCAACTCCGGCAGTATACTTGCTTTCATCATCGCCCTTTTCCGTGATCTTCTCCGGATCAATGGAAATGTCGGTGTTCAGGTTTTCCAGGCTGGCCCGGTCGAGGTGCAGGGAGTCTATCTTGAAATCCCGGATCTTCCCCGAAATGCGCCGCTCGATCAGCTCCCGTTTTTCAGGCGCCAATTTATCATCGGAATAGTAGAAAATGGTCAGGTCCTTCTGCTTCAGCGTAGCCAATGCCGGGATGCGCAACACACCGTCGTATTTGCCATCCGTGACCTCGGACTTCAGTTGTTCCAGTGACTTATCAGCCGAGGGAAGGTACCGGACGCCCTTTTCGTCGGGGATCGTACCTACGACACCGGCCTCATCCAGTACGGCTACCTTGATCTCGCCGCCGCCTTCGTATTTGGTCAGCCCGACGATCACCAGGAAATAGACCAACAGGCCAACCGGCGCCAGCAGCGTACCGATGATAAATGATTTTTTGCGGACACGCGTGAGATATTCGCGTTTTATGATGAGTTGCAATTTGCTCATAATGATCAGATGGTTGGATAGTTAATGGCATAAAAGGAGGAACCGTCAACCGGCAGTTTACATGCCGGTTTCCTCCACCCTCCGGATGAAGACCTCATTAAACGTCGGCAGGAGTTCTTCAAAATGGGTCAGGTGGATATTATGCTGTACCAGATAGCGCAGCAACTCCGGACTTTGACTGTCGTCATCCAACTGGACGACAACCGAACCGTTCAGGGAATCTATTACTGAAAACTTATCGGAAAAACCTTCCGGCAGCGGATCAGAGGTAACAACCTTGAACCGGTTTTGCTTGAACTCATTCTTGATCGCCTGCACTTCTCCGAACAGCACATTCCTCCCCTGGTTGATGAGCACGATATGGTCGCACATCTCCTCCACCTGTTCCATCCGGTGGGTGGAAAAAATAATGCTCGTGCCTTGTTCATTGAGTTGCCGGATCTCATCTTTGATCAACGTGGTATTGATCGGATCAAGGCCGGAAAACGGTTCGTCGAGGATCAGCAATTTGGGCTTATGGACGATAGTGGTGATAAACTGGATCTTTTGCTGCATACCTTTGGACAGCTCATCCACTTTCTTGTCCCACCAGTGGGAGATCTCGAATTTTTCCAACCAATGGCTGATCTCCTTTCGGGCGGTTGCCGCCGGCAACCCTTTCAACTGGGCCAGGTAAAGCAGGTGTTCCCCTACTTTCATCTTTTTATACAAACCACGCTCTTCGGGCATGTAACCGATCTGTTCCGGTGTACGCTCGTTGAGTTTTTCACCGTCCAGCCTGATCACGCCCTCATCCGGACCAGTGATCGTAGTGATCATCCGGATCAGCGAGGTTTTTCCGGCTCCATTAGGCCCTAGCAGCCCGAATATACTCCCCTTGGGAACTTCAAAACTCACATTGTCTACTGCGATGTGTTTATCGTACCGCTTGACAACATTTTCAATAGAAAGAATCATAACTGGGTTCGTTTCATTTTTCGGACCGGCAATTTCGGCACGTTTGCCCAGTATTGGGACAATAAATCGGCGAAAGGCCGGAAAAACTATTTTTACCCGGGCAAAAACTCGGCTAACGCCAATCAGCGACATACTGCAGCCTGTCCAATCGGAAAACCTCCGGGGCTGATTTCAGTCCTCGCCGGCCATAACCGGCTCCGGAAAAGTCGGTACCTTCACCCTCGAAGAAAAACGACCATATGCGCACCATTCAAAATTATATCAACGGCACGAATAAACCACCTCAGAACGGACAATATCTCGACAATTTCAACCCTGCCACCGGTGCGGTGTATGGTTTGATTCCCGACTCGGGTGCAGAGGATGTCGATGCGGCGGTGGAAGCCGCTTCCGCGGCCTTCCCAGCCTGGGCTGGGTTGCCGCTGGAACAACGCCATGATATCCTGCGCGCTATCAGCGATGGCATTCTGGCCAATCTGGACCAACTGGCAGAAGCCGAAAGCATGGATTCCGGCAAAACCATCACAGCGGCACGCACGGTGGATATTCCGAGGGCAGCGCTGAACTTCAAGTTTTTTGCAACGGCATTGCTACATTTTGCCTCCGAAAGCCATTCGATGCCCGGCGCCCTGAGTTACACGCTTCGGCAGCCACTGGGTGTAGTCGGCGGCATTTCGCCCTGGAACCTGCCGTTGTACCTGTTTACCTGGAAGGTGGCACCGGCACTTGCTGCCGGCAACTGCGTAGTAGGCAAGCCATCCGAGGTAACCCCCTATACGGCCTACCTGCTGGGCGACATTTGCACCAAAGCAGGCCTTCCACCCGGTGTGTTCAATATTGTGCATGGACTGGGCCCAAGGGCAGGTGAAGCTATCGTCCGGCATCCGAAAGTAAAAGCCATATCCTTTACCGGCAGCACCCGCGCCGGCGCCGAGATCGCCCGGATCGCAGCGCCGATGTTCAAAAAACTCTCCCTCGAGCTGGGCGGCAAAAACCCCAACCTGATCTTTGCCGACTGCGACTACGAAACGATGCTGAAGACAACGATTGGCTCGTCGTTCAACAATCAGGGACAGATCTGCCTGTGTGGTTCCCGCATCTACGTGGAGCGATCTTTATATGCTAAATTCAAAAAAGATTTTGTGGAACAGGTCCGCGCCATGCGGGTCGGCAATCCGGCTGATCCTGCCAGTCGGCTGGGCGCTGTCGTTTCAAAAGGCCACTATGAAAAAGTACTGTCGTACATCGAACTGGCCAAACAGGAGGGCGGCACCATTCTCTGCGGAGGGCACCCGGTGCCCCAAACCGGTGATCTGGCCGGTGGCTGGTATATCGCCCCTACCGTCATAGAAGGTCTTCCGCTGGAATGCCGCACCAACCAGGAAGAGATCTTCGGGCCGGTGGTCACCATCCAGCCTTTTGACTCCGACGAAGAAGCCCTGGCACTGGCCAACGGCGCGCCTTACGGCCTGAGCACCACACTCTGGACAAATGACCTGAAACGCACGCAACATTTTGCCAGCGCCCTGCAGGCCGGGATCGTTTGGGTCAACTGCTGGCTCCTGCGCGATTTGCGCACTCCTTTTGGGGGCGTTAAACAGTCCGGAGTCGGACGTGAGGGCGGCTGGGAAGCCATGCGTTTTTTCACCGAGGTGAAGAATGTTACCATTGCACAGTGAATCCATTTATTTTTTTAATACAAACAACTATGAAACCAATTCTGTCCCTTTTTCTTTTCATCCCCGGTTTCGCGCTGGCACAGGACTGCACCTGTACGAGCCAATTTGACTGGCTTCAGGAAAAGTTATCGCTAAACTATTCCGGCTACCGGGATAAGGTGACTCCTGAGAACCAGGAGGCCTTTGACCAACATACCACAACCTACCGGTCACAGATTGCCAGTGCGACTTCCGACACCGCCTGCTTTCGCCTGCTGACCGAATGGGCTAAATGGTTCCGCGACGGCCATGTACAGATCGGCGCCCGCAGTAGTGCCGGCTCCGAATCACCGGAAACGATCCGCCAGCGCTATGCGGACTGGGAATCGTTTGACATGTCCGAACAGGAAGCCAGGATCTGGCTGCGACAGCCTAATATCGACCCGGTTGAAGGAATCTACCAAAACGACGGCGGGCAATACCGGGTGGCCCTGCTCCAACAGGCAAAACCGGACCGGGACTTCGTTGCGATCGTATTGAAGGCCGACAGTATCTGGTGGGTACCCGGTCAGGTGAAATTTTCGCTGAAGCGCAACGAGAACGGCTCTTTCTCATCGCGGTACTATATGCGTGATCACTCCGAACGCAACCCTGCGGCCCGTATAGAGAATGGAATTCTGGAATTTGATGAACTCGGCAACTGGTACCGCCAATATCCGGGTGACCCCGTAGCAGCCGTGCCGGATCAGCTCTTTTCCCTGCGCCAGCTGGATGCCTCGACGCTGTTGCTCAAAGTTCCTACCATGAATGAAAGTGTCCGGCAGGAGCTCGACAGCCTCATCCGGGCCAACCAGCCGATGCTGGACCAGTGTACCAACCTGATTATCGACTGCCGGAACAATGGAGGCGGCAGCGACATCACCTTTTCCCCGCTCCGGCCCTATGTATATTCCGGCAACGTGACGGGATATCATACCCAGATTTACGCAACCACCGATAACCTGCAGAAGTATACCCGGCTGGAACAGGATCAAAGTTTCCCGAAAAAGTACCGCAAATACTTCGGTAAACTGGCGCGCAAAATGAAGCGAAACATGGGCGGCTACATCGGTAAGAAAGGGCCGTTCAAACAAAAGTTCAGAAAGATAAAACCGAACCCGAAAAGGGTTGCTATCCTGATTAATGGCGGCTGTGCCAGCAGTTGTGAGCAGTTTGTATACTATGCCGGACAAAGCAACCGGGTCACCCTCATCGGCGAAAATACGGCCGGCATTATGGATTACGGCAACCTGCACAGCCTGGAATTCCCCTGTGGCAACCTGGGTCTGGCCTACCCCACTTCCCGGTCTAGCCGCGTCGAAGCGGGCAAAGGGATTGACGGGGTTGGCATTCCGCCTGATGTCCGGATCGAGGATAAAGGTTCCGACTGGGTGGAATTTGCCCGCAGTTACCTGGAGCGGCAGTGATACCGCATTTTTCCAATTTGAAATTTGAAATTTCCAATTGGAAATTGGAAACGTGCGGGTGCGGACTAGAAAAACAGGGCGTTGGCAAACAACAGTTTCCCCTGTTCCCAGAAACTACGGAACAGCGGATTATCAACAAAGTATACAACTTCACCGCTACCCATCCGCTGAACAACCGCAATCGGAGTATTCTCCAGTTTGGGTTTCAACCGGCTCCCTACAAATCCTACCGCCCGGTAATTCTCGCCCAGCCAGAGGGCACAGGTTGCATTGGCAGGCATTTCAAACAGGTTGGAAGTTGTCTTCAGGGAGAAATACCGGCCGCCGAAACCAAAGGCCAGCGGGTGTGTGGCATCCACCTTCGCTTGCACGATCGCCCCGGGTACCTGATCGCTCACAGCATCCCGCTCCCGCGACTGATAGGGCTTGGGCGCGGCATTGGAAGAATCCGGTTTGGATCCCGGTTTTGATTTCAATTCGAAGCCGTCCCGATCGGCAAATGCCTTCACGCCATTTTCAAAAGCAATGATGCGGCCGCCCTGCCGGACCCATTCCTCCAGCGCTTTCATGGCTGGCTCCGGCAGGTTGTAACTGCCATTTGGAAAGATCAGTGTCGTGTATGCACTCCAACGCAACCGGTGCAGGCGTTCGACCGATACCGGTGTAACCGGATACCCGAGCTCCTGTTCAAAAAAGTACCAGGTATGACCAAAGGAGTTGTCGTCTACCTCATCGCCATAAACGATCGCCGCAGAAGGCTTGTTGATCGGTACAAAGTTATCCGAACCCAGATCCCGGCCGGTACCACCCCAACCCGAAAAGATCGGATGCAGGGTAACGTTGGTATTGGCCCCGGCTTCCTGGACAAGCGCGTCCAGCTGCCCGTTGATCTGGTGGTTGTCGGCCCGGGTGATGATCAACGCCCCGGCGGCATATTGCTGATCAGCTAAAGCAAAAGGTTGCATGGCATACCGGACTTTCACACCGTTGTCCAACAGCCGGGCCAGAAACCGGGCCTCTGCCATGGAATTTCGGTGCACACACCAGGCATACGGTGCTGCAGCCAACCGGATTTCAGGTGTCCGGAACGGCTCCCGCGTCCATTTGGGCTCCAGTCGCTCCCGAAGGGCATATGTTTCAAGACCATAAACATACGGAAGCGCCCAGGCCGTAATATCGTAGGTGAGCGAATCGCTTAATCGATGTTCGGGCTCAAACAACACCTGTAATAAAACAGAATGGGGCTGATAGGCAGTGATCACGAGGTCTTTACTATCTATATCGACTGTTGTTTCCTTGCCGTTCATGTAATCAAATGCCTTAAGCCCGGTTTGCGGTGCACCGGCCCGGCCATAGTGGATATGGTGGCGATCGAGCAGCTCGCAAAGTGTATTGACCTTATTCGGATCATTGGAAGCCCGAATAACAAATGTCTTAAATGCCCCCTGGGGTTCCCGGGCGCTGCGGTCAAAGTAGTTGCGGAACTTTTCTACAACCCCACGGGCGTTTTTACTGGAAATTTCGATGGTTGATCTGCTGGTGGTCAGATGATGCAGGATACGATCGTGCAGGGTAAGGGTATCGCCGGTAGCTGTAATGATTGCACGTCCGGCCGTAGAGTGCCCGGCCTGTTCGTACGTCATTCCGATAGCGCCATTGAACATCGGATACGTATCACCATAAGACGGATAAAACAGGTCGAATACCTCCCGGGTAAAATACAACCAGCCATTTTGATCAAAATATTCTGCATGGTTCTGACCGATCCGGGTCTGAAACTCCCGTTGCCAGGGTGTGATATAATCATGCATGGGCTCGGCTGCCGGCGCAAAATAGTAGGGGTTGTCTACGTACTGTTCATGCAGATCGGCATGCACATGCGGGAGCCAGCGCTGATAGATTTCCAGCCGCTGCCGGGTTTCGACCTGGGTAGCCCAGGCCCAGTCGCGATTAAGGTCGAAATAGTAATGATTGGTCCTGCCACCCGGCCAGGGCTCCCGGTGCTCCCGGGCATCGCCATGCGGATTCTTCATCAGGTTACTGGCGCCCCGATACCAGTGTGTATACCGATCATACCCGTCGGGGTTGAGGGAGGGGTCCAGGATCACGACAGTGTTTTTTAGCCAGGTTTGGATATCGGGGTCTGTTTGTCCGGCCAGTTGCCAGGCCAGCTCCATACTGCATTCGGAGCCGGAGGGCTCGTTACCATGCACGCTCATGCTCAACCAGACAATCGCGACCGGCAGCGTAAGATCGGGAGTGCCGGTTTCCAGGCCTGCCAGACGCAGGTTGTTCAGCCGGATATCCTCCAGGCGGGCCATGTTTTCCGGAGCGGAAAATATGGCCAGTTGCAGCGGTCGCGCCTCATTGGTGGAGCCATATCGCTCCAACCGCATCGTGGCAGGTGCCGCCCCTGCCAGATATTCAAAATAGTCGGTGAGCATATGGTGTGGCGTAAACTGCTCCCCCAGTTTGTGGGGTAAAAACGCATCCGGACTTTTCAGCACCTCCTGTGCATGAAACAATACAGGTAAACTGCAAAGCGATAAAGCTAGGACAAGGCGAGACAGTTGCATCATATGATTTTTCAATAAAAATATAGAGCAGCACGGGTGTATTCCGGGGCCTGGTTTCCGATGCATGTAGACAAAATGATCAAAAACCGCACGATACCCCGGCAAACATCCTGTATTTAAAGAACGGCACAAGATACACCGCGTTTTTTTACCTGCCGGTTCCGGTCTTTCCTTTTTGGGTTTCGGCAAAGCCCCTACCTTTGGCGGCTTTGTTTCATCCTCGGCCCCCTGTCCGATCCATGCGCATTGTTTTTAACCTTTACCCGTTTTCGGAAACCTTGTACCTCCCGTCAGCCAATCTCGTTCGTACGGACCCCGGCGGGCAACTGACACACCTGGTGCAGCGCGCTACACCGGATACAATCGGCGGATATGGCCTCGAAACAACACCGGTACTGCAACGCTTATTTGCACTGATCGATCAACTGTCGCCCAAAGCACTGGAAAGCAGGTTCAAACCACCCAGAAGTAAAAAACCAACCCCTTTGCCGGAATTGCTGCAACAGCCGGAAACCAGACCGATCGTCCTGCGCCATATCCACCACCAGCTGGACCAGTTCCTGGCAGAGGTAGTACGCAATCAGTTCCCGATCACCCTCGATGCCGAAAGGCGAACACTGGCCAAGGACGTCCAGCTGCATATTGGTAAAGCCGAACTGATCCCGCATTTATCCTTCCATAAAACTGCCGAGGGTATCGATTACCGGTTTCAGTTGGGCACTGAAACAGAAAAATGGAACATCCGCGAATACGATGTGCTGCCGGTCACCAATACTGATCCTGCCTGGATTGTTGCCAATTACACCCTGTTTCGGGTACCGGGTATCAATGGCAATATGGTGCAACCGTTCCGGAAAAAAGATGTGATCCGGATCCCGCCGGATAAAGAGCGCGTCTATTTCCGGCAATTCATCCTGAAAAACGCCGGCCGTACCCACATCGAAGCGGAAGGTTTCGCCCTGGAAAAAACCGAGCAGCTGGAATCCGTGCTCCTGGAAGCAACGGAGAATGTATTCGAAAATTGCTGGCTGCTCCGGCCGGTTTTCCACTACCCCGGAGCAGCATTTCAGTACGGCGAACGCCGCGACCGAGTAACAAGTCTCGAGATACCGGAAACGGAAACAGCCGGGATCACCGTGCACCTCGTATGCCGCGACAACCAGGCCGAACAGGGATATATCGAACACCTGCAAAGTGCCGGCCTGGAGGAAGACCACCGGTTATTCCGGGTACCAGGAAGCCATACGCTAGCCGGGTTGCTCGACTGGCTGACCCGCAACCGCAGCAGGCTGGAGAAGGCCGGGTTTATCCTGCAGCCTCCCCAGATAGACGGTCATCCGTTGGCGCTATTGCCAGCCAACATAGCCGTAGAAAGCCGGGCTTCCGGCGACTGGTTTGATGTGCAGGGCAGCATCGGGATCGGAACGTTTAACATCCCTTTTAAAAACTTCATCCCGAACCTCCGGGCCGGAAACAACCTCTATCTGCTACCGGATGACAGTTACTTCCTGATCCCGGATGAATGGTTCTCCCGCTACAGCGAACTCGCCCGTGCACTCCGCATAGAGCCGGATGGCCTGAAGCTCCCCAAGGCGCTGTTCACGGTCTTGCAGGAAGGTGATACGGAAGCCGCCCCTTCCTCCGGCTTCCCAACTATTGACCCCGAACAGGTGGCATACCAGCCACCGCCAGAACTCAAAGCAACCCTGCGCAGCTACCAGCTACAGGGGGTCCGGTGGCTGATCGGGCATTACCAACACGGTTTCGGCGCCTGCCTGGCAGACGATATGGGCCTGGGTAAAACACTCCAGACGATCGCTGCGCTGTTGTTTCTGAAATCGGAAGCGGTAGCTGCGACCTCCCTGCAGGATGCACATGACGGCAAGGAAGGCCCCGGCATCCAGGGTTCCCTGTTTCAGGCCTACCGGGAAGACCTGAAGCCCCTGCAGGCACTGATCATTCTGCCAGCCTCGCTGGTGTTCAACTGGCAACGTGAGCTGGCCCAATTTGCCCCTTCCCTGTTTGTATATGTGCATACCGGTCCCAAACGCCTCCGGGACATGCGTGCGATCGCCGGGCATGATGTGGTGCTGACCACCTATCATACTGCCCGGCAGGACCTCAACCTGCTCGGGCAACAGGAGTGGCGGGCCATCGTGCTGGATGAAAGCCAGCAGATCAAAAACCGCGAATCCGGAGTTTCCAGAGTCGTTCGGGCATTGCGTGGGCAGTACCGGGTATCCCTTTCCGGTACCCCGATCGAAAACTCACTCGCAGACCTCTGGACACAAATGGAGTTTATCAACCCCGACACCCTGGGTAGTTTCAAATCTTTTCGGGAAGAGTTTTTGGTCCCAATTGAAAAGACCGGGGACGAGCAGGCCAAACAACGGTTATTCTCCCGCATCCGGCCGTTTTTCCTGCGCCGCACCAAGGAGGAGGTCGCGCCTGACCTGCCGAGCCTGAGTGAACAGGTATTTTATTCTGAAATGAGCCCGGCCCAGGAAAAACAATATGAAAAGATCCGGTCTGCAGTCCGCAATGAGATTCTCAGCTTGTTTGAAAATCCGGGCACCCGGCTGATGGCCCTGCAGGCCCTGACCCGGTTGCGGCAGATGGCCAATCATCCGGTACTTGCCGATCAGGCATATAGTGGAGACAGTGGAAAGTTCGCCGACGTATTGGCGCAATGGGAAACGATCCGGCGGGCCGGACACAAAGTGCTCTTCTTCAGTAGTTTTGAAAAACACCTTCGCCTGTTCAGGCAGGTATTTGACAAGCAGCAGCACGCTTATGCCTGGCTGACGGGGGATACCGCCACTGCCGACCGCGCCAAAGTTGTGGAGCGCTTTCAGCGGGATCCCGGGGTGCAGGCCTTTTTCATGACCGTGAAAGCCGGCGGCGTAGGGTTGAACCTGACCGCTGCCGATTATGTCTTTCTGCTCGATCCGTGGTGGAATCCGGCTGCAGAAGATCAGGCCATTGCCCGGGCACACCGGATCGGACAAGACCGGCCGGTCACCGTCCTGCGGTTCATTGCGCGAAATACGATAGAGGAAAAGATCCGCCGGCTCCAGGAACAGAAAAAACAACTGGGCATCGATTTCTTCGCCACAGGCAAGGAAACGCCCGCGCTGAGTCGGGAAGAACTGGAAGTGTTGTTAAGCTAAAGAGCCGGCGGATCTGCCGGAAAAGACCTGCTAAGGCTATTTCCGCTTGCGTTTGATCGTACACCCGATCGCCCGGGTGTAATCAGGATGCGGGCGTTCACCGCGCAGGATTGCCTGTACTGCGTCTTCTACGTAACGATGGCGTACGGCAGTGGGGTTTTCCGGATTGTCGTCAATAGCACCGATGTAACGGAGGATCCGGTCCTGGCTCACAACAAACACATGCGGTGTACGGTTGGCACCAAAGCGCGGATATACCGTTTGTGTGGAATCAAACAGGTAAGCAAAGGGGTACCGCTTTTCAGTGGCACGCGCAACCATTTCCTCGAAACTGTCTTCCGGCACGATGTCCGGATCGTTTGGATTGATGGCGATCACCGGCACGCCCATCGGGCTGAACCTGCGGTGCAGGTTGATGATACGCTGCTCATACAGCTGCGCATACGGGCAGTGGTTGCAGGTAAAAACGATGATATAGCCTTTGGCGTCCGGATAGTCTGCAAGCGAGACCATACGGCCATCGACATTGCGCAAGGAGAAGTCATCGATCTTATCACCGATAACATACGTTTCGGGACCGGTTGCGGCAACGTACAAAACAAATACGCCGGCAAGTAAAAACAGCGTGTGGATGGCTCGTTTCATGAATGTAGGGAGTATTAAATTGTAAACAGATTGCTGCGAATAGCTTTCCCAAAAGTCTGTACCGCTAAGCGTTTGTTTACATATTCCTGCCGGAAGGAAAAAACTCAGGAGCCTGCCCAGGTTAAATCTGCTTTGGGTACCTGCAGGGCTCCCGCCACAGGGTGCCGCAACCAGGCTTCAGATGCCTTTTATTGACCGGAGAGGAAGGATTAAACAATCGTCACCAGGGGATCACCGGGTGCCCTTGCTATCCAGACACATCGCTTTGCGTGTCTTTTTGACGAAATCAAATACAAAAGTTTCCAGTTCCTGATAATTTTCAAACTGATCCGGGTAAAAAGCCCGCTGACCGCCCCGGATCACTACTGTGGCCGGCAGCGCACCTTCCCACTTCGGATGAACCTTGGGAATCCAGGAGTCAGCATCCTGATCAGCCAGAAGTACCACTTCCGATTTCAGTTGCTGTTTTTCCAAAAAAGGCAGGAACCGCTTATCCAGCTGGCTTTTAAAATCCAGGCTGACCAGGATGACTTCAAAACCGGGGCCGGTAAAATTGCGGTTCAGTTCTTCAAAACAAGGCAACTCTTCCACACAAGGCGAACACCACGTTGCCCAGAAATTGAGCACAAGTGTGGTATTGGCGTCGGCTTTCTGGATGCGCTTTTCCAGGTCCGAAAAACTATCAAAGACCGTAAAGGCCTGCGCTCGTATAGCACAGGGGGTTAAAAGGAACAAAATGGAAACCAAATACAGATTCCGCATGGCAGGAACACAATGTGACGTATTAAAAAAAGGCCATGCAAGAAACGAATTACTGTTGGAAAGCACATTAGCTTTAACAGTTTTTACGATAAAAAACACGGATTAAACCTTTTCTTAATAAAAATCCCGTGAACAAATAACTATTCACGGGATCATATTCAAAAAAAGTGCCAATTTAAAATCACGCTTCTACGGTAGCGCCCGGATTGGCAATAGATTGGTCTACCAAAATGCGTCCACAGTGCTCACAGGCAATAATTTTTTTGTGTAGGCAAACTTCTAACTGCACCTGAGGTGGTACATTATTAAAGCATCCGCCACAGGATTCCCGTTCGATCGTCACTACTGCAAGGCCGTTGCGGTAAGTCGTCCGGGTTTTATCATAAGCCTTGAGCAGCCGGTCTTCAATGCCCTTGCGCGCTTTCTCACTCTGGTTGCGCAGTTTATTCTCTTCTTTCTCCGTCTTTTCAATGATGCTCTGCAATTCTACCTTTTTGGCATCCAGGTCCTTCTGTTTGGCGTCCTTTTTAGCCTCGGCGATTGTCAGGCTATCCTTCTGATGGTCCAGTTTGGCCTTGGCATCGCGGATCTTTTTTTCCGACAGCTGAATATCCAGGTGGGCCAGTTCGATCTCTTTTTGCAGTGCTTCGTATTCGCGGTTATTCTTCACTTCGTCCAGCTGTCGCTGATACTTTTTGATGTTGTTTTCCGCGTCTTTAGCACCGGCCTGCAGTTTGTTGATCTCCTGTTCGTCTTCCTTGATACTGGCACCCAGTTTTTTACAGCGGGTTTCCAAACCGGCAATTTCGTCCTCCAGATCGGCAACTTCCATGGGCAATTCACCCTTCAGGATCTGGATTTCGTCCAGTTGGGAATCGACTTGCTGCAGGTCCCAGAGTCTTTGCAGTTTTTCGGTGATAGTTGTTTCAACTGACATTGTAAATGCGTGATGGTTGAGTTTACAAAATCCCGGATCGAACCGGGAAGAGCGCCGGTTTGCTGAACAATGCCCGGCAAGGCGGCGGTACCCGGTTCGATCCGGGCCGAAATCCGGCGATTTTAGTGGTAAAAGACCGGATTTGTGTTCACCTCCGTCAAATGGAGCGCAAAATTAGGGAATTTTTCGTGGATTATCTCGTATAAAAGTTCAATGGTAAATTGCTCGCTTTCAAAGTGTCCAACATCGGCAATGACCAGCCGGCCTTCTGCATCGAAAAACTCGTGGTACTTGAAGTCGGCTGTTACAAAGGCGTCGGCCTGGGCGCGCAGAGCGAAGGGCAATAAAAAACTGCCGCTTCCGCCGCAAACTGCCACCCGGTGCACCGGCTTTCCACGCAAGGCTGTATGGCGGACACATCCTGTCCGCAGTGCCTGTTTGGTATGCGCCAGAAAGGCCGCCTCGTCCATCGGAACCGGCAGGTTGCCCAACAGGCCCGAGCCAATATCCGCCGCTTCGGTTTTTGGTGCCAGCACCTGCGTATTGATCAGCCCCAGTTTTTCTGCGATCCGGGAGTTGACCCCTTGCCGGTGCACATTATCCAGGTTCGTATGAATGGCATAAATGGCAATATCCTGTCGGATGGCTTCCATGACCGTGCGCTCGACATACGTAGTTCCATTGAGGCGTTTCAACCCGCGAAATACGATGGGATGGTGGGCAACGATCAGGTTGCAGCCCTTCCTGCGGGCCTCCTCCACGACCGCTTCGGTCGAATCCAGGCAGAACAATACGCCGGTCAGCGCCGCGTCCGGATCACCGACGATCAGGCCGGCATTGTCATAGGATTCTTGCAGTGCCGGTGGCGCGATCGCTTCCAAAACAGTAAGAATGTCCTGTATTTGCATAGACAAGGATGATTTAAAACACGTTTCCCGGGGTTGATCACGTTGAACGTACAGCAACAGAGCCAAAGATGCGGAAAAAAGGCTGCTGCCGGGGCTGGTTCGGTTAAATTAGAACACAACCTTTCTTTTGCACAACAGCCTGTGTAACTTTGCAGCACATTTCCGGTCTAAACCGGGTCGGCCCAAGTATTCCGCCCCTTATCCCGGCCGGCACATCACATTTGGATCTAAAATTTTGACAACTATGACTTCCACCCTTTTGTTCATCGGCAACCTTGGCGCAACCGAGCTGACCCTTATCTTTTTGGTGGTATTGTTAATGTTCGGCGGCAACAAGATCCCCGAGCTCATGCGTGGGCTGGGTAAAGGTATCCGCGAATTTAACTCTGCCAAGAATTCGGTTGAAGAGGAGATCCGGCAGGGTATGCGCGACGCTGAGAAAAAGTCGATCGACAAGTAAGCGCCTGCCTGTATCCGTTTTCCCTTTTAACACAAGACGCAAAGATGCCAGGTTCCTGTTTTATACAGGAATTACTTCTGGTGGTCTTTGCGTCTTTGTCATTTCAAACGGCAACGCACGCCAGGCCAGATGTGTTTAGAACGGAATATCCTCGTCGTTCATCCGGGAGGGCATCGTGATCGAGCTCGGCGAAAAGGGTCCGGTCAGCGGGTCGCCAAGGCCGGCGAAGGCCGGATCGTCCAGGTTGCCGAACTTGGCAAACTGATCGGTAAACTTCAGTTTGACGGTATCCAGGGCACCATGCCGGTGCTTGGCCACGATAAATTCCGCCACCCCTTTTAACGACATCCCCTGCTCGTCTTCCAGGATGCCATAATATTCGGGCCGGTAGATAAAGGACACTATATCCGCATCCTGTTCAATGGCGCCCGATTCGCGCAGGTCACTAAGTTGCGGGCGCTTGCTGCCGCCCCGCACCTCCACTGCCCGGCTGAGCTGCGAAAGGGCAATGACCGGCACCGACAATTCTTTCGCCATGTTTTTCAGCGCCCGTGAAATACCGGCAATCTCCTGTTCCCGGTTAGCGTTCCGGTTGTTTTCCGAAGCCCCCGTCATCAGCTGCAGGTAGTCGATAATGACTAACTGGATATCGTGCTGCATCTTTAGACGGCGGCACTTGGCTCGTAATTCAAAAATATTGATACCAGGCGTATCGTCGATGAAGATCGGCACATTGGACAGCCGCTCGACTGTTGTCTGGAGTTGCTGCCATTCGTAATCCTCCAACTTGCCGTTCCGCATTTTCGAACCTGCGATTTCAGATTCCATGGAGATCAGGCGCTGCACCAACTGGGTGCTGGCCATCTCCAGGGAGAATACAGCCACACCTTTTTCGAAGTCCCGGGCAGCATTCAGCGCCATTGCCAGCACACAAGAGGTTTTACCCATACCCGGCCGGGCGGCAAGAATGATCAAGTCGGACGGCTGCCAGCCTGACGTAAGCCGGTCGAGGTCGGTAAATCCGGTGGGCACACCAGTCAGGCCATCGGCTTTGGTCGACAGTTCCTCGACCTGCTTCAGCACCCGGCTGCTGAGCGTACCCATGCTCTCAAACGTACGGCTCAGGTTGTTTTGGGTGATGGCAAACAGGCCTTTCTCGGCATCGTCCAGCAGGTTAAACACATCGGTGGTGTCCTCATAGGCATCCTTGATAGTCCGCGTGCTTACCTGGATAAGTTCGCGCTGGATGTGTTTCTGGGCAATGATCCGGGCATGGTACTCGATATTGGCGGCGGAAGCCACCCGGTTGGTGAGTTCGACAAGATAGTAACTGCCGCCTATCCGGTCCAGTTCGCCGGTTTTGCGCAATTCTTCCGTGACTGTCAGGATATCTACCGGATTAGAGCGTTCAAAAAGCCGGATGATCGCCTGGTAAATATATTTGTGGGCTTCCAGGTAAAAACTTTCCGGCCGGAGGATATCCATGACGACCGGGAGCGCCTCCCGGTCTAGCATCAACGCACCCAATACGGCCTCCTCCAGGGGCAGTGCCTGGGGCTGTACTTTACCAAAAACATAGTTGGACAGGGCCTCTCCGCCGCCGGAAGTGTTCCGTTGGGATTTCCCCTTGGTGGAGCCACTGCGTGTTTCCCTGTTTTCGTTCATTTCCGCCATGGTTTTGCTCGACGTTTGCCGGATACAAACCTAGTTCTTAATCTGCAATCTGTTTATTTCCAAACATTCCGTATCACCCGAATCCTGTGGAAAACCCCTGCAAATTTTGTGGATAAATAAAAAAACAATGCAAGTTATCCACAATCACCGACCTTTTTCCACACTGTTCAGGCCAGCAAAAAAATTCCGTTTGGAATTAACCGCATGTGTTAAAAGCGTGACCTGTAATACTTTACATTGGCTTAACATTCGGCGTTTCCAGCCGTTCGGTCAGCCGTAATTTTCATATTCCACAATGCCGTCAAAGGGCTGCAGAAAAATCCGGCCTGTGAAAAAAAAATTGGTACGCAATTTCGTCTCTCAAAGTTAACAACTTTTGTTTTAAACAGCAAATATCTCCCGGGCACCGGATAAAACTTTTTGATTGATCAATTTCTGCACGGTATCCGGTTTTAAAGGTGTTTTTTTAGGCTGGTTTTGCGGTCCGGGGTATTTTGTTAAACTAATGATCCGGCAAGGTTCAACAAAAAAGCCACCCCCGTACCGGGATGGCTTTTTTTTGAAACAAAATGTATCTGGCGGACCGGGCTACTGGCGTTCATTCTCCACATTGCCCTGTCGGACACGAGCCTGTTCTACTGCCTCGCGCTGCTTCTCGATATCGATCAGGGTGGCCTCCTGGTCTTTCTGGTTTTGAACTAGGTCCTCCTCTGCCTGCTTCAGGCGGGACTTATAGGTTTCGATATTGCTGTTCAGGTTATTGTTGTCCCGCTCCAGCCGCCGCAGTTTATTCTCCAGGTCCTTGAGTTTCTTTTCTTCATCCTTGACCTCAAGACCGACAACGGACCGGCGCACTTCGTAGTAAAAGGTAGTCAGCAGCTCGGTAGTGGAATTCGTGTGCACTGCATCATCGCGCCGGTTGAGAAAATACTGCCCTACGTCAAACCAGGCATTCAGCCGGGCCCCGTCGCCGATACTCTCTACTTCGGAATACACCGAGAAGCCCGACGAACTTACACTGGCCGAGGAGCACCCCGTGGCCGACTTTTCACCGCGTTTGCCGCGCTTGAGTTTGCTGCTGAAGTTATTCCGGACAAAATCAGTCCATACATCCTCCACCACCCGTTTATCCGTATTGGGGAAATCCACCGAAAACCCCGGACGGGTCCCAAACGACATGGACTTTTCCATTTCACTGACCATATTGAACTGCGAAAAAGCCGGGCAAGCTAGTGTACCGGCCAATGCAAGGATCAAAAAGACTTTTAATCGCATAATGTGTTTTATTGGTGAAAAAATCCGCACGCCAGACACCACGACCTGCAGCGCAACGCACGACCGGGCCCCGGCTGTTTTATCTTGTTACGAAGAGAAACAGCCGAGGTCACCCTGTCCTCAAAGATAAACCACTCCGGCCAATCGCCGGAAGCCGTTAAAAAAAATTAAATGTGTTTGGCTTGTGTCAAATTGACAAAAGCCTGTTTTCTTTGTCCTTTCGCTGCCCGATCCGGTCTTTACCCGTCTGGTTCAGCAGCACCGGAAAAACTGCCGTTCAGGCGGTGCGACTACTCAAACCGATCCTAATTCAATTTCCTGGCTATATTTTTGCTACATTTCCAATCCGGCAAAAAACCAGGTTATTCGCTTTAACCAATCCTTTTTGAATCTGTAGCACATGGCCAAGATCCTGATTGTTGACGACGAAATGCCTATCCGCCGGACCCTGCGGGAAATCCTGGAGTTTGAACAATACGATGTGGAGGAAGCCACGGATGGCATGGAGTGTATCGCCAAGGCCCAGAAAGAAAAATATGATGTTATCATCATGGACATCAAAATGCCCAAGATGGATGGCATCGAAGCGCTCGAACGCCTGCAGATCCTCACTCCTGAAACGCCGGTGGTGATGATCTCCGGCCACGGCAATATCGAAACTGCCGTGGATGCGGTCAAAAAAGGTGCATTTGACTATATCTCCAAGCCACCGGATCTCAACCGGATGCTGATCACCATCCGCAACGCGATGGAAAAGGCCGAGTTGGTGACGACCACCCGTGTACTCCAAAAACAGGTACGCTCCAATAAAGGTGTGACCATGATCGGCGAAAGCGCTCCTATCGTGGAGATCAAGCGTATGCTGGAAAAAGTTGCACCCACCGACAGCCGGGTACTTATCACCGGCCAAAACGGCACCGGAAAAGAACTCGTCGCCCGCTGGATACACGAAAAGAGCAACCGCGCCGACGGCCCTATTGTTGAAGTCAACTGTGCGGCCATCCCTGCCGAACTTATCGAAAGTGAACTGTTCGGCCATAAAAAAGGCTCCTTTACCGGTGCCATTGCCGACCGCCCCGGTAAATTTGAGCAGGCCAATGGCGGCACCCTCTTTCTCGACGAGATCGGCGACATGAGTCTCGACGCCCAGGCCAAGGTGCTGCGTGCCCTCCAGGAAAACAAGATCACCCGCGTGGGCGATAACAAAGAGATCAAAGTAGATGTGCGCGTACTTGCCGCCACCAACAAAAACCTTCGGGAGGAGATCGACGGTGGCCGTTTTCGCGAAGACCTCTACCACCGCCTGGCGGTGATCGTCGTGCAGGTTCCCTCTCTCAATGAACGCCGCGAAGATATTCCGCTCCTCATCGAGCACTTCAACCGCCGCATCAGCGACGACTACGGCCATCCGCCTAAAACGTTCACTCCTGAGGCTATAAAGGCCCTGCAGGAATACAACTGGACCGGGAACATCCGCGAACTTGCCAACGTGGTCGAACGCCTGCTTATCCTCTGCGACCAATCGGTAAAAGAAGAGGATGTACGGCAGTATGTATTTCCGAAGTAGCGACATATCGCATAACGTTTTTCACCGCAGAGGTGCTAAGACGCGAATCTCAGTTCTCCGCATCTTAGCGCCTTTGCAGTGAAAAAAGGATATGCAATGCAGGTGGCACTTTGCTACGCCTTCCCGCCATCAATAAAAACTCGCTTCCCGGCACGGACAATACCCGTTTTACTTCTCCACTATAAATACCGGCAGCTACAGTACAGGCGCATTCCCAACCCTGGGCATGGTTTTCGTTGGGGATCCAAACAAGGATTACAAGCCAAAAGGCAAGCCGCAATGTGTCTGGTTTTTCGATGACAAAAAGTCATATAGGCGTCGTATGCGGCCATAGTGCCTGAACATCTGCCGCGCGCAAGAAACAATTACCTACATTTATCAAAAAGTAAATTTGCCCATTATCTATATAAATGCCTGATAAAAAATCATTTGAACTATTCGAATCTCTGACAGGGGTTGAAAAACGGGAATGCACAAAATACTTGGAAAGCCCGTATTTCAACCAGCGGGAGGATGTCCTGCGGCTCTGGCACCTGCTGCTCCAATCCCCGGGCGAGGCCGGCAACCCGGAACTGGCCTGGAAAACAGCATATCCCGGCGAACGGTTTGATCCTGCCCGGTGGCGGCACCTGCAATCCTTCCTGGTCGCCCGGATCGAGCAATTTCTGGCGCAGCGGGCCTGGGAACAACACCCGCTAACTGCCGATCTGCAATTAGCGTCGGCATTGCGCAAAAAGCAACTGGACAAGGCGCACCGGTACACCCTGCAGCGCGCCGGAAAACGCCTCGGACAGTTACCGCACGACCAATGGTACTACCAACAGTTATATCAGCTGGAATGGGAAAAATATACTGCTGCTGAATCACAGACCCGCTCCAGGGAGAACAACCTGGCTGCCGCCGGACATGCCCAGGATGTGTACCTGGTAGCAAGCAAGCTGCGGCTGGCCTGCCTGATGGAGTCCCGCCAGGCAGTATCCAGTAAACAGTATGACCAGACCTTTCTGCCTGCCCTGATGGCTTACCTGGAAACCTCCAGGCTCCGGGAAGAACCGCTGGTAGCGCTCTATTATTACTGTTATCGGATGCTGATTGCCGGCACGGAGACTGATTTCCGGGCTTTTCGACGGCAGCTCGAACGGCAATCAGGGCAGCTGCCGGCAGACGAGCGCCGAACCTTTCTTCTGCTGGCGGTCGACTTTTGCATCCGCCGGCTCAACAGCGGCGAGCAGCGGTATATCCGGGAAGCCTTTGACCTGTACAAGGTCGGGCTGGATACCGAAGCCCTTTGGGAAAACGGTTACCTCAGCCGGTTTGTCTTTAAAGATATTGTTGCCCTCGGACTCCGCCTCGAGGCGTATGATTGGGTGGAATCGTTTATTAACCAGAACGCCCAACATCTGGAGGAAAAATACCGCGTAGCCAACCGCAACTACAACCTTGCCCGGTTGTTCTTTACCCGAAAAAACTACGACCGTGCCATACCCCTGTTGGCGCAGGTAGATGAACGTGATTTACTACTCAACCTCGACAGCCGGGTTATGCTGCTGAGAATGTACTTCGAAACCGGCGAATGGGATGCCCTGGATGCCCTGATCTCCAGCTTCCGTATCCTGCTCCTGCGGAAAAAGCGGGTGATCGGCTACCACCAAAGTCACTACCTGAACACCCTGCGGTATATCCAGAAACTGACCCGGCTTAATACCAACGACAGACAGGCTGTGGCCCGGTTTCGGCAGGATGTAGAATCCAACAAGGCCGTGATCGAAAAAGAGTGGCTACTTTTACATGCCCGTTGAGCAGAAGTACTGCGCCTAACAATCGGCTTTCTGATCCAACCTTCCTACCTTCGCGCTGTTTATGCTTCGTGCTGTAGGCACGATATACACTGTCACTATCAATTACCAACCAGGCGCCCTGCATGAGCCTTGAAACGATCAAACAGCCGATTGCCGCCGAACTGGAGGTGTTTGAAAAACGCTTCCGGGAGGCCATGCGCAGCAACGTCCCCCTGCTGGATAAGATCACCTGGTATATTGTTCAGCGCAAAGGCAAGCAGGTGCGGCCCATGCTGGTGCTGCTCAGCGCCCGGCTGTTCGGCCCGATCTCCGAAGCCTCCTATACAGCGGCATCGCTCGTTGAATTGTTGCACACCGCCACTTTGGTGCATGATGATGTTGTTGACGATGCTTACGAACGTCGGGGCTTCTTTTCGATCAATGCCTTGTGGAAGAATAAAGTAGCAGTGCTGGTTGGCGATTTCTTACTCTCGCAGGGACTGCTGCTCAGTGTGCGCCACGAGCAGTACCGGCTCCTGGAAATAGTCAGCCGGGCGGTGAAGGAAATGGCTGAAGGTGAACTGCTGCAAATGGAGAAAGCCCGCCGGCTGGATATCCGAGAAGAAGTCTATTACGATATCATCCGGCAAAAGACCGCTTCCCTTATCGCTGCCGCCTGCAGCGCCGGAGCAGCCAGTACCGCCACCGATCCGGCGGATGTGGAACGCATCCGGCAGTTTGGTGAAAAGACCGGCATGGCTTTCCAGATCCGGGATGACCTGTTTGATTTCGGCACCGATGATGTCGGCAAGCCGCTTGGAATCGATATCAAGGAAAAAAAGATGACCCTGCCGCTTATTTACGCACTTGCGCAAACAGACCGCTCCACACGCCGGCACATCATCAACCTCGTCCGGAATGAAAGTGATAAAACCGATAAAGTGGCCGAAGTGATCGAATTTGTCCGCCAGAGTGGCGGACTGGACTACGCCCGGGAAGCCATGTATCGCTTCCGGGAAGAAGCCTTTGAGTTACTGGACGGTGTTCCCGACAGCCCGGCCCGGCAATCGCTCCGGGACCTCCTCTCTTACGTTACCGAACGGAAAAAATGATGAGTTATGAATGATGAATGATAAATGGGTTCACCTTTCCGGAACAGGGAGGTTTGCCATATTTGGGGCGATAACCGGATATACCAACCAATCTTACCCGGAAAGATGACCCCATTTATCATTTATCATTCTTCATTCTTCCTCCACCGCTTCTGTTTTCGACACCAGCACCTTGTCGATCTTGCTTTTGTCCATATCCATGATCTCAAACCGGTATCCCTCCGATTCAAAGTAATCGCCAGCGACTGGTATCTCGCTCATTTTGTAGAGAATATAACCAGCCAGTGTGGCATAATCAGCATCCTCCAGGTCAAATTCCTTCAGGCTGACCACTTCCCGCAATTCATCGATCGGGATACCACCTTCCACCAGCAGGCTGCCATCTTCCCGGGTGACAATAGCCGGCGACTCGATATCATCAATATCAGGCAGCGTACCAAAAATGTTTTCGGTAAGGTCGTGCAGGGTAATGATCCCCTGGATTGAACCGTATTCATCTACCACGATCGCGAAATAGTTGCGCTCTTTGCGGAATCGTTCCAGGATCTTCAGGGCATTCATGGTTTCCGGCACATAAAGCGGCGGCGTTATAATATCCCGCAGGTCGTAGCCGGGTTGCTGACAATGGTCAATGTAATCGCGCAGTTTGAGTACCCCCAGTATATTTTCCACACTGCCGTCACAGACCAGGAACTTGGTAAATCCGCTATCCCGTATGATCTTGTCGGTTTCTTCAGCCGGCTCATTAATATCGATCCATTCGATATCGTTCCGGTGGGTCATGATCGTGTAGGCATCGCGGTCGGCAAAGCGCAGAATATTCTGGATAAACTCGCTTTCCTTTTGTTCGAGCACTCCCTGCTGATTGGCCATTTTAACCATGAGTTTGATCTCTTCCTCCGAAATATTCTGTTCTGCGCTGGGTTTGATGAACAGCAGGCGCATAAACAACTTGGTCGACCAACTGAGGAACGACGAGATCGGGCCGGTAATCCGGGTAATGAGGTCCATCACCGGAGCAAAGGTAAGGGCCAGATTTTCAGCATGTTGTATGGCAATATACTTAGGTGCCAGTTCCCCCACCACCAATGACAGGTAGGTAATGATGGTCACAACCAGGGAAATGGAGATCTGATACGCATAGGGCTCCAGATGGGGGATGGCTGCAATAAGCGGGGCGAGTTGTTCACCGATCTTGACCCCACCGTATGCCCCCTCTATAATACTGATCAGTGTAATCCCGATCTGCATCGCAGAGAGGTAATTATCAATATTATCCAGCAGATTTACGGCAATGGCAGCATTGCGGTTCCCCTTTGCTTTGTCGCTTTCCAGCCGGGCGCGTTTCGCTGTGATCAGGGCGATTTCGCCCAGCACTAAAAAGCCGTGCAGGACGATCAGGACGAGAATTATGGCTATTTCCATGGAAATCTGCCGCAAAGGTAGGGAAGTTGTCTATAGTTTTGTCGGGTTGCCTGCATTGCTGTTAAAAAATGTTAAAGCCGCAAATTTTTTTTTGCTCAAATACAATATCTGCTTACATTTGGGTTCACAAAACAGTTCATCACAACTCATTTTTCTTTCCAAATTTTCTTTGCTTATCGGCTAAAACTTGTACACCACTTAAATGCTCTTCTTTATTTAACTGGTAAAACAGCAAATAAATCTTTTGCTCATGCAAGTTATGCCGATGGTCAACGATCATGAACTGATCGCTCGTTATGTTGATGGTGATGAACAAGCCTTTGAGGTTCTCCTGCACCGTTATAAATCGAAAATTTTCACCTCTATTTACCTGTTCGTAAAAGATCAGGCCCTTGCTGAAGATATCTTTCAGGAGGTTTTCATAAAAATTATTGATACCCTGCGTAAAGGGAAATATAACCACGAAGGTAAGTTCGTGCAGTGGGCCATGCGTATTGCCTACAACATGTGTGTGGACTACCACCGGCGCAATAAACGCCGCTCCCATATCAATCCGACCGAAGAGTTCGACATTTTTGAGGTACTTCGCCTCAGTGATGATGGTCCGGATACCGATATTATGCGCAGTGAAATGCACACGCGTATCCGTCGCCTGGTAGATTCCCTTCCGCCCGAACAACGCGAAGTGGTCATCCTGCGGCACTATGCCGATATGAGTTTCAAAGAAATCGCTGCGCTCACCCGCGTAAGCATCAACACTGCGCTAGGCCGTATGCGCTACGCCCTCATCAATATTCGCAAAATGATGGCGGAAAAGGATGTAGTGTTGCAGTAAACCTCCTATTGGCTTACCCAGCAATGCGCTCTGTGTAACGTTGTTTGCACAGGGCGCATCGCTTTTTACATTTTGACTTTTACCTTTGACTTGCTCCCCCGGCTTACCAGCCCCGGTAACGCGGCGGTTTGACACCGTTCAAACGCAAATACACCACCAGCTGTCCCCGGTGATGCGTATGATGGTCATGCATCAGGGCGATGATCTGCCGCCTCGTCATAGGGCCGGCAAAAAACTTCCGGGTCACCTCCAATGAATCAGCCGGCGTAGTAGCGATCGCTTCCCGGGCAAATGCCAGGGAGGCCTCCAGCAACTCCAGCGTCTCGGCAGGAAGCCGGTGCTCTTTCGCCAGTAGCGGGTGTTCAAACTTTTTCCCTAACAGGTAATCGCCAGCTAACCAGGTCATATTCCGGCCAATATGATCCAATTGCTCGGCAAAACTGAACATCTCAGGTGTGGGTTTGAATCCATACACCGAATCCGGAATGGCCCGGGCCGTTTCCAGGGTATACGCCATGGCATTATCCCATTTTTTTACGGACTCTGCCAGAAATGCATCAGTTTGGGCCAGCAAAAAGCGTGGGGCGGTCAGAAGAAAAAAGGCCAGGGCAAACAAACGCACCGGTTGAATGGCAGAAAAAGATGTCAGGACCATAATGAATTCGATGAAGTAAAGACGACAGGTAATAAATGCACAATTCCGGCAAAAGATAACCTTTCAGGGTGATTAAACAGGATATTCCGGGAAAAGGATGCTATTTGCCATAAAAACATGAAAAATCTCTGGCCTGTCCTTTTCCTCCTCCTGCCTGCTACCGACAGCTATGCGCAGGATAGCACTGCCGTAACCCCCGAACACCAACTTGATTTCTGGATCGGCACCTGGGAACTCCGCTGGCAGGATGCCGACGGCCGGGAAGCCACCGGAACAAACCGGATCGTCCGCGAACTCAGCGATCAGGTGGTCTGCGAGTATTTCCAGGCTCATGACGGACAGTTGGCCGGCTTTGTCGGCCGTAGCTGGTCGGTTTATGACCGGAACAGTAAAACCTGGAAGCAAACCTGGGTCGATAATCAGGGTGGCTATCTCGACTTTACCGGCGGCCCGGAAGGCGATACCTTTATTTTTCAACGGCAGGTAACCAAGCCCGACGGGACAGCTATACACCAGAAAATGGTGTTTTATGATATCCGTGCAGATCGCTTTACCTGGGACTGGATGCGCAGCACCGACGGCGGCACCAACTGGCAGCTCGCCTGGCGGATAAACTACACGCGGCAAAAACCCTGATAAGCCGGCACCAGGAAACCGGTTTTCCCGGGGTTGGCTACCTTAAAACCGGCACTTCGACCTACCTTTGCCGGCATATCAAATAAAACCGATCTGCCTGGATGGAAAAGGCCCACATCAGTATTGTCATACCCACTAAAAATGAGGGTAAGTACATCGGACCTACGCTTGAACAGTTTCGTACGCTGCTCGAACCATTCCGGTTGGAAATTATTGTTTCGGATGCCGACAGCAAGGATGAGACCCCCAGTATCGTCCGGAAATACCAGGCAGAATGGGGAGCGCACCGGGTAAAACTGGTACAGGCAACCGGAAAGCAGAATATCGCGATCGGTCGAAACCTGGGCGCTGCCGCCGCCACCGGTGACATCCTGTTCCATACTGATGCGGATGTACAGATCCCCAATCCGGAGGCCTTCTTCAACCAGATCCTGGAAACATTCAAACGACCGGAGGTAGTAGCGGCCACAACACCGATCTGGGTGTATCCTGCTGAAGCTCGGCTTTCAGACCAGTTGTATCACACGATCATGAACGGCGTGATCCGCCTGTCCTTTCCTGTCGGAGTCTACCTGGCAAAAGGCGAATGCCAACTGGTACGCCGTTCGGTATTTGAACGCATAGAAGGCTACAATGAAACGATCATAGCCGGCGAGGACTGTAATTTATTTTACCGCCTGAACAAAGAAGGAAAAATTGCCTACCTCCACCGCCTGAAAGTCTATCATTCTCCCCGCCGTTTTCGTGAATACGGTTATATCCGGGTGAGCCTGATCTATTTCCGCGAAGGCTTGTCCCTGCTGTTTTTACGCCGCTCGTATGTGGACGAGTGGAAACCCAGCCGGTAGATCCGGCAGGGGTGCAATCTCCAGAGGTATTACCGTCCGCTGGATTTCACCAACTGCTCCAATGCAGCATTGAAGTCTTTTGCTTTTTGCAACACTTCCAGAGCCAGGTGCATCCGGTACCGCCAGTAATGGCGCGGGTTGGCCGGAATATTAATGCGCTCCTCCTGTGGGTTTTCCCGGCGCATTGCGCCATCCATCCCCAGCAGGTCCTGCAGTTGAAAAATGGCCCACATGGCTGGCGAATACAGGTGTTGGGCAACGATCCGCTGATTCACCCAGGGCTCACAGAAAAAAGGCGCACTGCCTTCAAAACCCAGCATCTCGGTAAAAAACTGCTGGGAAAGCCGGGGATCCTCTTCCCACCAACCGCGGATCGTGCTCATATCATGCGTAGACGGGGTAACGACTGACAGATACGGCGCATCCTTGGGGTTGAAAAAAGTAATACCGGTTTTCTTGGGCATCCGTTGTACCTCCAGGCTGAGAATACCCAACTCAGCCATTACCTCCGGGACTCCGTCCGGCACCATGCCCAGGTCTTCGCCGCAGATCAGCATATTAGTCGCTCGTTTGAGCGCTGGAAGCTTATCCATGGCTTCCGCTTTCCAAAAGGTGTCCTGCCGGCGGAAGAAATAATCGACGTATAAGGCTTTCATCGGCCCCTTCACCTCATCCGGCAGATATTCGAACGAGCCGGTATTTTCCATGCTGATCCGGAAGGCATAGTGACGTTCTGCAGCCACATCCGGGGTTACATCCAATAAAATGACATTGGAGAGCAAAGCAAAAATTCCCACCTTTACGGTTTCACCGGCCAGTACATGATCAGTAGCGATATCACCTTCGCCCCGGATCACCTGTTGAAAATAAGCCTCCACTTTTGCCTGAGTGTCGAAGGCCGGTTTCAGCTGGTACTGACTTACGCCCGACCAGTGCCCGCCATCGGGTGTACGGTCGAGAAAGTGTCCGATCACCAGATCTGCCAGGTTGCCGAACAGGCCTTGGAGAATGTCGTCGTTGATATACGGCGCGCACAGGCGGTCGTGATTGAAGCCGATACCTGCCTGGCGAAAGTCTCGTTCGGTAATCGGAATAGCAGGCACAAAATATCCCAGGATTCCCTCCACTGCAGACATTGGGATACTCCAGATCCGGAAAAAGCCCAGGATATGGTCGATCCGGAAGGCATCGAAATACAGGCCCATCTGCCGGAAACGCTGTTGCCACCAGGCAAAGCCATTGTGTTTCATCCGGGCCCAGTTGTATGTAGGGAAGCCCCAGTTCTGCCCCTGTACGGCAAAATCATCCGGTGGCGCGCCGGCCTGCATATCCATATTATACAATTCGGGTGCGACCCAGGCATCACAGCTAAAGCGGTAAATTCCGATCGGGATATCGCCTTTCAGAACTAGACCCTTGCTGTGTACATGTTCCACTGCCGCCTTTAGCTGGCAGTGCAGGTGCCATTGCACAAAATAATGGACTGCCACATCGTCGTAATGCGCCGATTTTGGTGACACCAACTTCTCGATTGCTTTTGCGGAATATTCCGAATGTGCGGTCCACTGGTTAAAATCGGAGGTGCCGTGCTGATCCCGCAGGTAACAAAATGCAGCGTAAGGCACGAGCCAGTGCCTGTTTTCTGTAAAATAGCGGATAAAGGCGGGATCGGTCAGAAATCCTGTTTTCTGTACCGCAAATAACTTCCGGATAATTTCCCATTTGGTCTGGACCACCGCTTCATAGTCAACCGAATCCAGGTTGTTGAGGGCTTTTTTCTTCCGGGCATAGGGCTTCAATAAAGCGGCCTGAGCCTGTCCGGCTACTGCCTCCAGATTCAGGTACATGGGGTGCAGGGCAAATGCCGAGATCGCCGAATAAGGATAGGAATCAGCCCAGGTACCTGTGGCCGACGTATCATTGATCGGCAGGAGTTGGATCAACTTGAGGCCTACTCCGGCCGCCCAGTCAGCCAGCGCCGGGAGATCGGCAAACTCCCCTACCCCAAAACTGTTGTTGCTGCGCAGGCTGAATACCGGGATAGCCACACCGGCGCCACGCCAGGTGGTATTGGGCAACCGCATGAATCCATCGTGCAGCAGCACCCGGCTGACCTCCGGTATATGCAACACCCGGTTGCTGCCCAGCTCAAAGCCCCCGAATGTTTTCGTTTTTTTATTCCACACCCCGTATTTGTAGGCCAACGGGAACCCGACGTCGGCCAGGTCTACCTCTACCGACCAGCCCTGATCGTCCGGGGTAAGCAGTAAGGGTGCTTCCGTATTCCAGTCGCCCAGCGCTGCCCCGTGCCCAAGCAGGCACGGAATTTCATCGGATTGCAGCAGGGGAGCTTTCACCCGAAACAAATGCGTCGGCGCACCCGCCTTTTTCTTCCGGGTACGGGATAGCGGCTGGTTGAAAAACACCTGGAACGGCTGCGTCTCAAATGCATTTTCCACCGCACCAGCCGGATTCCAGTAATCATGGACCTCTACTGCAGTTGCCACCTGCTTCAGATCGATCTGCCGGTGCCCCCATTCGGCTTTAGCCGCACCGTACTGATTCCGATATGCATAGTGGTAAATCAGGGTATCAGCCCCCGCATCACCCAAATCGGCAACAACATGCCAGGTGGTGTCGTCAAGGTATTCGAGTGGATACTCCCGGGTAGTGGTCTTACCTCCCGTATGCAATTCGGCGAGGAGAAAAAGTTCTTCACCGAACTGAGTGGAATAGTATACGTGAAAATGGATTTTCATCAGTGCAGCATATTTTAACAAAGGCGAAAAATACGCGGAATCAGGCATCCAAGGAACCAAATCCAGGATAATCCGGACAATCACCTGTTTCCACTTGCCCTGTATACCCCCAAGCGGATATATTTGCCTGCAAATGGCCCATATACTTTCCCCATTCCCGGACCGGCAGTTGAGCCGGATATTGGTACTCCTGGCTTTTATCGGCCAGTCTGTCGCCTTCACCGGATATGTGCCGCCTGCCTTATCCCGGCGCCCGCATGCCGAGCAGACCGAGCTGCCGGTACCGCGACGCGCTATGGCCCAGCCCTTCGATGGGAGGCAGGAGAATACTTGTGTGCTTCCCCCAGTGCATAACGCGGCACTTTTGTCTGCCCGAACCCGGATACTATTACTGACCCGGTCATATTCCAGGCTTTCCCGTGTACAGGTAGTTCGGCTGCAATGCCAGTACCTGGCTACCCGACAAACCTGCCCGGACCGGCCATTGAAGTCCGGCCCGCACGCTTCCAATGAAGAAGACCTGCCCCGTAGTTAATGGGCCGTACTGTTCGCACGCATGCTTTTTGTTCCCTTATATGCTATAGCGGCCCTTACTCCACGGCGCATTTAAGCGCCTGCACTTTCTCTTTTCAGGCTAAATCACAAAATATGAACAAGGTGCGAAATGCGCTCCGGTTCGCAGCACTGGTCTTTCTGATCTTTCTGGCCTGCCTGGGCATGGGCATCGCCGGCGCGGTACCGATCCCCTTCAGCAGTCCCAAACGGGATGCCGAGCGCGAAAAAAACGAATACGTGGAGCGCCCGCAAAAACGAACACCCCATGCCGGAGCCACGTACCGGCCGGGGTAGAAAATCCAATCGGTCTATTTGGTTCCGGACCGGCCTTTTTTTGTTTTGGAAACCGGGCCGTCGACAAAATACATGTCGATCTCGCCTTTGTGTTTAGCTTTGATCTTGCCACGATACGTACAAGCAAAGTCATCGCAGATATGGGCAAAGGTGGCACCGGAGATATTGATCTTGCCGGGCACGCCATGCTGCTCAAGCCGAGCGGCAGTATTGACCGTATCGCCCCAGATATCATAGGCAAACTTGCGCAGTCCTACCACACCGGCAATGACCGGTCCGGTGTGGATGCCGATACGGAGTTCGAAGGAAGGCTCCCCCATTGCTTCCCTTTCCTGTCGCAGGCGCTCGGCCATGGCCTGCATTTCGATCGCTACCTGTACGACCTCGGCAGGCCGTCCTTTTTCCGGGTCGGGCAGACCGCCGGCAGCAATGTAGGCATCGCCGACAGTTTTGATCTTTTCAATGCCGTGCTGCTGCATAAGTTCGTCAAAGGCACTGAAGTACATATCGATCAGTTTAACCAGCTGGGTCGGCTGGGTATTTTCGGCCAGTTGGGTGAAGTTGCGGAAATCACAGAACAGGATCGTCGCCTCTTCATACAATTTGGCGGAAGCCTGGCCCTTTTCCTTCAGCTCTTCGGCGATCTCTGCCGGCAGAATATTCAACAGGAGTTCATCCGTTTTCTTTTTCTCACTGGCAAGTTCACGGGTACGCTCCTCCACCATGCGCTCCAGGTTGTTGTACAACATGGCATTATCGATCGAGATCGCCGCCTGGGAGGCCAGCAGAGTGGCCATATTCAGCCGTTGCTCGGTAAAAGCGTTTGCGGCCAGGTTATTCTCAAAATAGACGATGGCATTGATCTTGCCCTGGTTCTTGACCGGTACACACAACAGCGAGCGCACCTGGTGCAGGTTCAGATAAGTATCCGAGCTGAATGCGCTGGCCTGTTGAGCATCGTCGAGCAATACATTTTCGCCGGTACGCCAGACGTAATGGACGATAGCCCCCGACAACTTACTGCTTTCAGCCACTGGTTCAGACTGCAGCACCTGTGGAGCCTGTTTGCCTGCACCTGTGGTATACTCGGCTTCAATCATCAGCTGATCACCGCGATTGAGGATGAGAAACCCCCGCTGCGCACCGACATTTTCCATGAGTATGCCCAGAAGGTTGCTCAAGAGGTTTTCCAGGACGATCTCCCCGGAGATGGCGCGGGAAGCACGAAGCACGGTCTCCATATCCAGCAGATCGCCCAATGAGCCCTGGGAGGTCTCTTTTGTCTGGGCGGCGGAAGTTTCGAGATAAGGCCGGAATTCCCGGGTGAGTTGTTTGACTTTTGTCGCAGCACCCCAATGGCCGTAGCTGTCGGTGGCCGCCACAATTTTCTCGGCAGCATCACCTACCCGGCCGGTCCGGAACAGGCTTTTTGCCCAATGTTCCAGCGTAAGCCCCTGCAACTGCAGATTATTGTCTTCACGGGCCAGTTCCAGCGTTTTCTGAAAGGCATCGTCCTGTGCAGTGCCGGTAGTGACGGCAGCCCAGGCCGTGGCAGCCAGGTGATAACGGGTGCTAAAGTTTACCGGACAGCCCTTCATCCACTTTTTCAGTTTACCGATGTGCTTCTGTGCGCGGCGGCGGCTGGCGATCCGGGCAGAAAAGGACAGTCCGGGATAACGCTCCACTTCGAGCAGCACATTGTAAAAGTGATGTTCGATCTGTGCCATGGTAGTCGGCGCCACGTCATCTACGATCACAGCCTCCCTGGCGTAAGCCGTTGCTTTTTCCAGGTCGCCAAGTTGGTAATAGAGCATCTGGTTATAGACATAATGCCAGGCGACTGCCATCAAAAGGCGTTTTTCACGCAGCATCTGCAGGTATGAGGCTTCTTCCAGCACGGCATCGGCCTCCTTGTAGTGCTCGTAATAAATACCGGTCAGACCGGATACATAGCGGCGCAGGATCAGCAACAGGTTTTGGGAGAAAAACTCCTTTACCCGGTCGGTATACAGGGAATACTCGACCAATTCTTCATAATTGCTGGTCAGGGACTGTCCCAGGTACAGTTGTTTGCCGATGATCGTATGCAGCGTATAGGTAGCGAAGGTGTAACTACCCGAATAATCCAGGGTTTTAAAGGCATCTTTCAGCAACGGGATGGCCTCGGGGATCGGCTCAAACCAGTGCTGGGTGGAAAAGGCTTTGAGAAACTTCACTTTTGCCCGGATGATCGGGTCATCAAATTTTTCACTAACCTTCAGGGATAGTTCGGCAAACTTCCGGCACTGCTCTACATTGCCAAGTGCGGCGCCTTCCACGAAACCAAACAGGCCGTAGCCAAATGCCGATTCGGCAGTGTTGCCGTATTTCACCGACAACTGCAGCATCCGGATCACCAGCAGCAACATCGTGTTGCTGTTGTACACATAAGCCGTTGCGGAAATATTCATCAGCGTCTGAATGGCAAAGGCTTTCTCCCTGACCGTCACCGCCGGCAGATCCACAAACGCTTCCACATCCTTACCCTGCAACATGGCCTTTGCAGCGATCAGCTGCGGGAAGACCTGCAACAGCGAAGGTTCGGCAATAAAGGACACCCCGTACTTGCGCAGTACTGTCGCGCCCAGGCGGAGTGTTTCCTTGTTCCGGCCCTGTTGTGCATACTGACGCAACCGGATGTCGTATACCCGGGCTATGAACTCCGGCACATCAGATTTTTCCAGGATCAGGGAGTATAACTGGTCGGAAGCATCGTATTCACCACAGATGTATTCACATTCGGCCAGATCAAGATACGCCCGGGCGGTGCGTTCATGGTCGTTTTCCCAGGCATCAGGCTCAAACAACTCGGTGGCGATCCGGAAAAAATTGAGCGCCACCGGGAAAGAAGCAGCCTCTTTGGCTTTTACGGCAGCGCGCAGATTAAGGGCGCAGATCATACTTTTTTCCCGGGGCTGATCAACCAGGGACAACGCGGTATTGTAATGATTGACGACCTCAAAGATCCGTTCCTCCACCTCATTATCGCTCAACGCCTGCAACAGTTTTTGGGCGATCAGATGGTGCATTTGCAGGCGCTCGCCCTGGCTAAGCATATTGTATGTGGCCTGTTGTACCCGGTCGTGCGCGAATTGATACCGCACGTTAATATAAGCATCATCTGAATCCAGGGTCTCAGCCGTCTTGTAGGCATCATCCAGCGGTATGATAAACCGGTGGGACAAAGGCTCCCAGAGCCGCAATGCAATTTTACTGGTCTGCAGGCCGGTCACCTCCTTCAATGTAGCCAGGTCAAACCGGTTGCCCAGGCAGGCCGCGATCTTTAGCAGGTCCTGCGACTCCCTGGGCAGCCGCTTTAGTTGCTGCATCATGAGCTCCACCACATTTTCTGTGATACCTGCCTGCAGGATCTTTTGTGTGTTCCACTTCCAGGAAAAAGAGCGCTGGTCCAGCCAGATCAGGCCATCTTCCACCAACCGGCGGATAAACATCCGGATAAAGAAGGGGTTGGCGCCCGTTTGCTTGCTAACCACCTCTGCCAACTCCACGGTCGTACCTTTAGCACACTTCAGGGTATCTGCCAGGAGCTGGTTGACACTTTCGTCCGAAAGCGGTTTGATGGCCAGCAGGTGCAACGGAAACCCCTGCTCCCGGATCTCCTCGATGGCCAGCATTAACGGGTGCAGGGCAGACACTTCGTTGTCCCGGTACGCGCCGATGAAATAAATGTAGTGGTTATGTTCATCCTGCGCCAAACGGCTGATAAACTGGATCGTGGACAAGTCGGCCCACTGCAGGTCATCAATAAAGATCGTCAACGGATGATCGGCAGAAGCAAAACTGCTGATAAACCGCCGGAGAAAATCACGGAACCGGTTTTGCGCTTCGGCTACCGGCAGTTCCGCTACTTCGGGCTGTTTGCCGATCAGCAATTCCAGTTCAGGCACCACTTCGATCATAAGCGCTCCATGTCCGTCCAACTCTTCCAGCACCTTTTGTGCAAAGGCGCGGGTCAGGTGTTCGGGCTCAGACAGGATCTGCTGGATCAGCTGCCGAATGGCATCGATCAGCGCACTGTAGGGTATGTTCTTTTTCAGCTGATCGTATTTCCCGCTGATAAAATAACCATTGCGGGCAAGGATGGATTTATGCACCTCATGCACCAGAGCGGTCTTGCCTATGCCCGAGTACCCACCTACGAGCAGCATGGCAAAACTTCCCTGGCTCACCATCTCAAACGTGTCCAGCAGCAGTTGTACTTCCTGCTCCCGGCCATATAGTTTCTGCGGGAAAGACAGTTTGTCCGTCACATCCTGTTGGGCGACCGCAAAGGTCTCGATCGTGCCGGTCTTCGCCAGCTGGCGCCTGCATTCCTCCAGATCGAGCAGCAGACCTTTGGTTCCCTGATAACGCTCTTCCGCGTTTTTGTTCAATAGTTTCAGAACGATCTCGTCGAGAATTGCCGGCAGCCCGGGTTGTTGCTGGGACGGCGGGACCGGTGGCTTTGCCATGTGGGCGTACACGAGATCGACAATGTTTTCAGCTGAAAA
>SBHD01000226.1 GCA_006226345.1 Bacteroidota bacterium
GTACTGAACCAGGTACGGAACGAAAAATAGGCGAAGTATTCAGGATCAATGGCTTGCATTACGGCCAGCATGAAAAGTTTAAATCACTTCAATAACCAATTCTGTGAACCATTAAAAAAATAAAGAAAAATGGCACTGTATAAGACACCAGGGGTCTACATCGAGGAAATTCCCAAGTTCCCGCCGTCGATAGCGCCGGTGGAAACCGCTATTCCGGCTTTTATCGGGTATACGGAAAAAGCGGAAGACCAGGTTGCCGACGATCTGTTGCTGAAACCAACACGGATCTCGTCGATGGTAGAATATGAAACCTATTTCGGCGGGCCACAACCCGAAGAGGATATTGAAGTCACCATTTATGTCCAAACGGACGGCAGTGGTAATGAAACCAGTATAAAGGCGGTAGCAACGCTGGATGAAGCGGATCGCTCCAAGCACAATATGTATTATGCGCTGCAATTGTTCTTCGCCAATGGAGGTGGCCCCTGCTACATTATCTCCGTAAAGACCTATCTCACTTTTGGTGGGGCCTTGGTTAAAACGGATCTGGATGAAGGTTTGAAAGCCCTGGCAAAAGAAGACGAGCCGACGATAATCGTATTCCCGGAGGCGCAACAGCTGGGTATAAGCGACTATAAAGGTCTGCATGATGATGCCCTGACGCAGTGTGCAACGCTGAAAGACCGGTTTGTGATCATGGACCTCCACGGTGATACTATTTCATTGTCCAACCCGGCGGCCAACCTCTTAACGGCTGTAGGTAACTTCCGGACGAATGGGATCGGTGCAAATAACCTGAAGTATGGTGCTGTGTACGGTCCGAATATCGAAACGATCCTGGATTTCGCCATTGACGAGACCAAGGTGCAGGTAGTGGTCGATACCGATGGTACAGCAGCGGCAGGAGTGGCGCTGAATACACTGGAGGCCGGCAACAACCGCCATTACCAGTTAGCGAAAGCCGCTATCCGGGACTTCCCTTGCAAAATGCCGCCGAGTTCCAGTATGGCTGGTATTTATGCTGCTACAGACAATAGCCGCGGGGTCTGGAAAGCGCCTGCCAACGTGAGTGTAAATGCGGTGATCAAACCCACGATCCAGTTCTCTAACGTCGAGCAGGACCAGATGAATGTGGATGCCACATCCGGGAAGTCTGTGAACGCCATCCGGGCCTTCATCGGCAAAGGCACCCTCGTCTGGGGCGCCCGTACGCTGGCTGGTAACGACAACGAGTGGCGTTATGTGAATGTCCGCCGTTTCTTCAATTTCGTAGAAGAATCGGTCAAAAAAGCTACCGAACAGTTTGTATTTGAGCCTAACGATGCCAATACCTGGGTGAAAGTCCAGGCTATGATCGAAAATTTCCTGACTACACTGTGGCGCCAGGGCGCCCTGCAGGGAGTAAAACCCGAACACGCCTTTTACGTTGCAGTCGGACTGGGAAAGACCATGACCCCGTTGGATATCCTGGAAGGCCGTATGATCATTGAGATCGGTATGGCAGCCGTTCGCCCGGCTGAATTCATCATTCTGCGCTTCTCGCACAAGATGGCCGAATCCTAAAAGAGCCGGATACCCCGGCCTGTTCACCTATTCCATCATCAATTAAACTCAACATATCATGGCTCAGGAATATCCATTACCCCGGTATCACTATCAGATTGACTGGGGTGGCGCCAAGATCAGTTTTACCGAAGTTACCGGCATGGACATGCAGGTGGAAGTGATCGAGTACCGACACTCCGACAGCAAGGATTTCAGCAAGATCAAAATGCCCGGAATGCGAAAGTTCAGCAACATCACGCTGAAACGCGGCAAGTTCGAAAACGACTTCGACTACAACGACTGGTTCGGTGAAATCGCCAATGAACGGGTCAGCGGCCGCCGCGATGTGGTCATTCGCCTGCTCAATGAAAAACATGAGCCCGTAGCCGTGTGGAAGGCGCAGCGCTGCTTCCCGGTAAAGGTCACAACACCGGATCTGAAATCCGATGCCAATGAAGTGGCGATCGAGTCCATGGAAATCGCGCACGAAGGGCTCACGCTGGTCCGCTAATACGTTGATCATGGCAACTGTCGATTATTATCCGCCCCTCGGGTTCTATTATAAGGTGGAATTCAGTATCAGCCGGCAGAAGAATGATGTTCGGTTCCAGTCGGTCTCTGGACTTTCGGTAGAGTATGATTACGAAAGTTTCAAGGAAGGCGGGGAGAACCGGTTTGAGCACAAACTTCCGGTGCGGACCAAATATTCCGACATGGTGCTTCGCCGTGGGATGCTGACCGATTCGGATGTGTATAAATGGTGCCTGAAGGCTTTTCGCGACCGGGAATTCGAACCGGCGGACCTGAACATCATTTTGATGAATGAAAAAGGTGAGCCGCTTCGTACCTGGAGCATCACGCATGCCATTCCGAAAAAATGGTCGGTGAGCGATCTGAACGCCAATGAGAATGCCATCGTGATCGAAACCCTTGAACTGACGTACCGATACTTTACCATCCATTGAATATGCCGATCGAAATCAAGGAACTCGTCATAAAAGTTACGGTCAGTGAAGACCGGTCCGCAAACAACCGTTCTGCCGGGAATGGGGAGCAGAGCGCGCGCCGTAAAAAAGGCGGTGCCAAAGAACGCAACGACCTGGTAGCGGAATGTGTGGAACAGGTACTGCAAATCCTTCAATCTAAAAACGAGCGCTAATGCCTTTAGCTGGTAAACTGGAAAAAATGCTGATCCTGGGATTCAAGGATTCAGAGGAAGCCGAAAACGGTGGTGTGGCGGAAGCCAAAGCCAACGGGGCTTACTATGAAGCCCTGATCAACCCGGAGTCGTATTCGCTGGCGTACAAGCTCAAGTTTTCCGATGAAGGGCAGGGCCAGGGCACCAGCGGCACGCAGTTGAAGTATGAGTACACCGAACCGGAGGAGATCACCTTTGAATTCCTGTTTGACAACACCGGCATCATCGACGGCCGGCCGCGTGAGCATGTAGCCGATGATATCGAGGAATTCAAAAAGGTAGTGGTCGGATACCAGGGCGATTCGCACGAGCCACTTCATTTCAAGCTGGTTTGGGGGCAGAATTCCATTTTTAAAGGCCGGGTCACAGAAGTGGATATCACCTACAAGCTGTTCAAGCCGGACGGTACACCGATCCGGGCGGTGGCCAAGGTAACGTTCAAAAGTAGTATTGAAGAAGAAAAACGGGCGGCAACAGAAGACCGAAATTCTCCCGACCTGTCGCACGTACGTACCGTTAAACTCGGTGATACCCTTCCGTTGATGTGCTACCGCATTTATGGCGACCCCCGCTATTACCTGCAGGTGGCTGCCGTAAACGAACTCAATAATTTTCGCGACCTGGAACCCGGGACACAACTTGTTTTTCCACCCATAGAAAAACAATAAAAACCGCTTTACCCTATGGGCGTCAACAACAGCTCAACCATTCCAACGCCGGCCACACCGGATGTATGCACGGTCAAGATCCTGATCGGTGGCGAAGAAATATCCAGTGTGTTCGAGATCATGTCGGTCACCGTATCCCGGCAGTTCAACCGTATCCCGGCTGCAACGGTGATCATGCGGGATGGCGAAGCGGCCACGGCTACTTTCCGCGCCAGTAATACCGAGCATTTTATCCCGGGAAAAAACATTGAGATCCAACTCGGCTACCGCGCTCAGGATGAGGCTGTCTTTAAGGGCATTATCATTAAAAACAGCATCAAAGTGCGGCAAAACGGCAGCATGCTTATTATTGATTGCCGGGACGAAGCCGTAAAGATGACTGCCGGTCGAAAAAGTTCCTATTTCACAGACCGGAAGGACAGCGATATACTGGAAGATGTGATCGGCACATACGGCCTGCAGCACGACATTGCTGCCACATCCGCTGAACTGAAGGAGGTCGTGCAGTACGACAGCACAGACTGGGATTTTATCCTCTGCCGGGCAGAAGCCAACGGTCACCTGGTACGGGTGGAGGACGGCAAGGTCCTCTCGGGCCCGCCCGAGGTGAGTGCCGAGCCGGTCGTCCAGGTACAATACGGGGCTACCTTGCTCGAACTTGACGCCGAGATGGATGCCCGCTGGCAGAGTCCTGGAATCAAAGCGATGAGCTGGAATGCCACAGACCAGGAAGTCCTCGAGGCCGAGGCCAGCGAACCACCAACCACCGAAAACGGGAATATCCCGCCTGCCGACCTGGCTGATGTCCTTGGCGGTGAGGCACACGCACTGCTCCACGGGGGAAAGATCAGTCAGCCTGAACTGCAAGCCTGGGCCAATGGCCGGCTACTGAAGGAGCGGTTGGCCAAGGTGCGCGGCCGGGCGCGTTTTCAGGGGCTGGCAAGTGTATTGCCCGGGCAAATAATTGAAGTCGCCGGAATAGGGGAGCGGTTTGAAGGCAAGCTGCTGGTGGCAGGTGTCCGCCACCAGGTGGCTGCCGGGAACTGGGAAACCGATGTCGAGTTTGGCCTCGACCCGCGCTTGTTTGCCGAAGTATATGATATCCGTCCCCTGCCGTCTGCCGGGCTGTTGCCGGCAGTTAGCGGTTTGCATACCGGAGTCGTGACGGTACTGGAAGGTGATCCCGATAACGAATTTCGGATCAAGGTTCGGCTGCCCCTGGTCAGTACCGCTGAAGAAGGTGTCTGGGCTAGGATCGCCACGCTTGATGCCGGAAATGAGCGCGGTACTTTTTTCCTGCCGGAGATCGGGGATGAGGTGCTGGTCGGTTTTCTGCATGATGATCCGCGCTACCCGGTTGTATTGGGTATGCTGCACAGCAGTGCCCATCCGGCCCCGGAAACAGCGACGGATGACAACCACATCAAGAGCTACGTCAGCCGGGAAAAAATGGTCTTCCGGTTTGACGACGAGAATAAGGTCATCACCCTGGAGACCCCCTCCGGCAACAGCCTGGTGCTGTCAGAAGAGGATAAAGGCATCAAGATCACAGACGAGAACGGTAACACAATAACTCTGGATGATAATGGCATTACCATAGAAAGTACCAAGGATCTGATCCTGAAAGCAGCCAAAGATATCAAGATCGAAGGAACGAATATAAACATGGCCGCTACCGCAAACCTCAAGGTGGAGGGCAGTGGCAGTGCTGAGTTATCCGGCGCCAGCACTACTGTGAAAGGCAGTGCCAATACGGTGATCCAGGGAGGAATTGTACAGATAAACTAGACTAAAATACGCGCAACTATGCTACCTGCAGCCCGCATAACAGATATGATCGTAAGCATTGCCACCTCCGGCATCCCGACGCCTATACTACCCCCGGGTGCATCTACGGTACTGATCGGCGGGTTGCCGGCTGCCCGAATGAGTGACACCTGCGGGCCTGACGCCATTATTAAAGGTTCAACTACCGTGCTGATCGGCGGGCTGCCGGCTGCCCGGATTGCAGATCCGACGGCTGCTGGCGGTGTGGTCATGCCGCCCGGGGCACCTACCGTGCTGATCGGTGGATAACCTGAAGAACAACGGACACTTTTAACCATAAAAACTACCGGTATGAATCGTGCTTTTCTCGGCAGAGGCTGGTCTTTCCCCCCGACATTCACCCGTACACCGACCGGGGTAGTGATGCTGGAAGAAGAAGCAGATATCGCCTCCAGTCTGGAGATCCTGTTGAGCACGGCTCCTGGAGAGCGGGTGATGCTGCCCCAATACGGGTGCAACCTGGAAGAACTGCTTTTTGAGAGCCTGGATACCCGTATGAAGACTCTGATGGCCGATAAGGTACGTTCCGCCATTTTATACCACGAACCCCGGATCGAACTGGAAAAAGTAAAACTGGATGACAGCCGTGAGCTTGAAGGTGTGGTGCTGATCGAAGTGATCTATCGCGTCAAATCGACAAACTCCCGGTTCAACTTTGTCTATCCCTTCTACAAAGAAGAAGGAACGGATATCAACCTGACCACCACTATTGATCTGCTGCCCGACAACGCCTGACCGCTATGTCTGATACTGCCAATTGCAATCAAAATACCAATCCGCTCCGGCTCGTCCGGGAAGGTACGAGCCAGGACCAGCGCCTGTTCCAGGCACTGGATCCCGCGTATATCCCGGTGAATGAGCGCACACCGGCGCACGGGATGGTTTTTGCCAAAGCCATTGCTGAATGGCTGAAGTATTATGATCCGGGGAACAACCTTTCCGGCAACTGGGAGCAGTTTTTTCAGGAAGATGTGTCGGTGACACTGGCTCTGGCTTCAGTTCAGGATGTGGACGGCTACCGCGAAGCGATCAATTCCTATTTCATCTTTTTAAACGATCTCACCAACGATTCAGACCTGCCGGGCTTGCGCCAGCATCTGGGTTATCTGTATAGTTGTGTCGGATCGCTGGCTTTACAACTCGACTTGTTCCTGGCCCGGTTGCCGCGTGAGCTGGAACTCTACGGCGCCCTTCAGAACCTGATCCAAACCCAACTGGCCGGTTCCTTTCAGCGTCTGATTGCCTACTATAAAGGCGGGGGAGCCGCTCATATTGAAGATGTGGCGCCAGACATCCGTATCATGGGTGCCGGGGTGATCCCGTTTGCCAATGTGCTGACGACCGGGTTGTCGACAGATTGGTTTGTGCACTCGGGTGCCCCGGACTGGACAGCCTATACCACGGGTATTCTGGCGGATAGTTCCATTTATGGCGCTGCTGCCGGAGACTTTGCCAGTATCAACCATGCGGCCACACACAATTTGTTTACGGGTATTTTTGATCAATTCCTGAAGGTATATGCCCGTGTGATCAGGGATGCAAGACAGGCGCTGGATGCTACTCTGACCAACTGGGATACCCACGCGCCGCATTATGCGCTCTTTCTGGCGTTCCTGCGCTTATTCGAGTACGGCCGCACCGAAATGAACACCCTGACCAAACGGCACCTCGATTTTTATTATAAAAATATCCTCCGGATCAAAGAAAAACCTGCAGAGCCCGGGCAGGCACACCTGTTGCTTGAACTGGCTAAACAGGTGCCGGATTTTGAACTGACGGCGGGAACAACTTTCAAGGCCGGTAAGGACGACCTCGGCAAAGAGGCCTTTTTTGCGGCTGACCGGGACTTTGTGGCGAACCAGGCCACGGTAGAAAACCTGAAATCAGTCTACCGGCATAAAAACCTGCCTGGAGATACCCTGCCCGGACAAAACAACCGATTCTTCGCTGCCCCGGTAGCCAATTCCGAAGATGGTAACGGTGGCGAACTGTTGTCAGCCGACAAGTCCTGGCATCCGTTCTACCATAAAAAATACGACAATGGGGTACTCGAGGAGATCCTGACGCCCCGTGCGGAAATCGGCTTTGCCTTAGCTTCTCATTACCTGTGGCTGGCAGAAGGGACGCGAACCATTACCCTGGAGTTTTCCTTTGTGTCTAACCCGCCGGCATTTGCCAACCATATTTCCTGCCGTTTGTCCGGTCCGAAAGGCTGGATCGAGGCCACACCGGTGGCCTTGTCCGGGGGGAAACAGGGGTTCAAAGTGACACTTTCCGGAAATGACCCGGCTGTTGTACCATACGATGTCAAAACCCACGGATATTCTTTTCAAACGGATCTGCCGGTACTGCTGGTGACGCTTCGGCAAGACGACACCAACCAGAATTATTTCTATTCCCATCTTCAGGATACAGCAGTTACCAGTATAGACCTCACGGTGAAAGTTGAAGGCTTGAAAACCCTTGCCGTTTCCAATGATTTTGGCCCGGTCGATCTTTCCAAACCATTTCAGCCGTTCGGCGCACAGCCCGTAAATGGCAGCAGCCTGACCATTGGCTCTAAAGAACTTTTCCAAAAAATCCCTACTGAAGTTTCCATGAACCTGCAGTGGCAAAATACGCCCGATCCTCATGGAACTGCCAATCCACAGATCAAGCGTTATTATCTGGATGATGGCGAATGGAAATCCTATGGCGGCAATTATTCCATAGGGAGTACCAGTTTTAACCTGAATTATGCCGTTTCGAATTCTCAGATCGAGGGACCTGATTTCAGTGAGGCTGAATTATTTCAATCTTCGTCGAGGCAGGGATTCTTGCGCCTGCAGCTGACCAGTGATTTCGGGCAAAAGCAATTTCAGGATGATCTGGTTGCCTATCTGATAGCAGGGGATACCACGAACCCGCCCCCACAACCACCTGTCGGTCCGGCTGCGGCCCGGCTCTCGGTAGATTATACAGCGGTGCAGACCATTACCCTGAACTCTGCTTCCCAAGGCGCCTACGACAACCGTACCGCCCGCTATATTCATGTTTATCCGTTCGGCCAGGCCGAGCAACATCCGGCGATCCTGACCGCGGGCAGCAAGGTGTACCTGTTACCGCAATTCGAGTTTTTGGTGGATGGGGAGAAAAAAGAAAGTGAAGGCGAACTCTACATTGGCATTGCCCGGCTGGCGCCGCCCCAAAACCTGTCGTTATTGTTTCAGGTGGCGGATGGTACGGCGGACCCCTTGTCTATAAAGCCGCCTCAACACCTGCACTGGAGCTACCTTCGCAACAACGAATGGATTGATTTTCAACCGAATGAAGTCGAGGATCAAACCAAAGGCCTGACACATTCGGGGCTGGTGGTGCTATCCGTACCAAGGGATGCCACCGATAGAAACACGCTGTTGCCCACGGGATTGCACTGGCTCCGGGTAGCGGTGGAAACCGAAACCGATGCGGTTTGTCGGGCAATCGGAGTAGCGGCTCAGGCATTCCTGAGCACCTTTGCCGACCGAAATAACGACCCTGCATTTGCGGCAAATGTGTTGCCCGCAGGCACCATTAAAAAACTGGAAAGGCCGGATGCCGATGTTAAAAAAGTTGGACAACCCTTTGCTTCCTTTGGCGGCCGTGGACAAGAGCGTCCCGGTTCCTATTATACCCGGGTGAGCGAACGGTTGCGGCACAAGGACCGGGCCATTACACTTTGGGATTACGAGCGTCTGGTATTGGAGACTTTTCCCGGGATCTATAAGGTGAAGTGCCTGAACCATACCCAGTATGAACCCTCCACTTCGGGTGCGGGCATCTACCGTGAACTGGCACCCGGGCATGTGACGGTAGTGACGGTACCCAACCAGCAGTTTCACAACCTCCGTGACCCCCTCCGCCCCTATACCAGTCTGGGGCTCCTGCTCGACATAGAAGATTTCCTAAAAAAGCGACTTTCCTGTTTTGTCCGGCTGCATGTGCGGAATCCCCAGTTTGAAGAAGTACGTCTGCGTTGCCGGGTACGGTTTTTCCCGGGGTTCGATGAGACTTTTTACCTCAAGAAACTCCGGCAGGCCGTCACCCGCTTCCTGTCCCCCTGGGCATATCCGGACGGGGGGAGCCCGACTTTTGGAGGAAAGGTCTATAAATCGGTGCTCATCAATTTTATGGAAGAGCAGCCCTACGTCGACTATTTGACCGATGTAGCCCTGTTCCATGATATCAACGGGGTGCCGGGTGCCACAGATATGAATGAAGTGGAGGCCTCTATTGCCGTGGCTATTTTGGTATCAGTGCCGGAAGACGCGCACGATATCAGCATTATTGATCCTGCGGAGGAAGAAACCCTGCGCGAAAAATGTGCTTGCGGATCATGAGTAAAAAACCAGTTACCATATCAAAAAAGGTTGCTTTGAAGCCGGTGGAAGACTACTACCGACTACGCCGGGAAGGTATTGGCTTCATTGAACAACTGGGCAGTAGTGACTGGACGGACTATAATACCCATGACCCCGGTATTACTATTCTGGAAGCGCTCTGTTATGCGCTTACGGATCTGGGCTACCGCACCAGCTGGAAAATCGAGGACATCCTGGCCTCTGCCGGCCCGGATGTTTACGCCAATCAACCCTTTTTTACCGCCCGGGATATCCTTACGGTCAACCCCTGGACACCCGACGATTTTCGGCGCCTGCTTATCGACCTTGACGGTGTCCGGAATGCCTGGATATTCTGTAAGGAATGTGCCTGCGACCTGGTCTATTACGCATGGTGTGAAAATGACAGCCTGCAATTGGCTTACGAGAAGCCGGCAAAGCCCTACCTCACACCCAAAAAGGTGGAGGTCCTTGGCTTGTATGATGTCATGCTTGAACTGGAGTCAGATCCGGAGTCCGGAGATCTGAATGACCGGAAAATTGAGCACCACTTTTCCATTTTTGACACTCAGGGAAAACCGCATACGGCAATCCTGGAATTGCGGTTTCCGGCCTGGGAACTGAGCGAGCAGCAGGAGTGGGAATTGTTTTTAAATAGTGATGCAGCATTTGCCGATCCCGATGCCAACCTGAACCTCACCATTCCGACGTTCAATGCCAGTCCGGATGAAGCCGGCATGATGACCGATCAGGATTTGCAGCGACACTGGCGTAAAGTGTTGTACCTGGATCTGGACCTGGAAATTTTGCCGGGGGGCGATCATATAGTGATCTCGAATGCAGCGCTTCGTATTTTCGGGGATACTACTGTTCGGGAAAACATCACAGTGGCAGATCTGCTCAGCCTTTTCGCCGATAAATCGCCCAGCGGTTTTTTACAGCGCTACCGGACCAAACTAAAAAAGACGGCGGTTGCTGTAGTGGAGGCAAAAAAAAGCCTGCATGCTCACCGGAACCTGGACGAAGACTTCTGCCGCATCCTGCCGGTAAGCATAGAGGAAGTGGCTGTTTGCGCCGATGTGGAAGTTACGCCTGATGCTGATATCGAACTGGTCCAGGCAAAGATCTGGTTTGAGATTGAGCAGTATTTCAATCCGCCGATCCGGTTTTACACCCTGAAGGAGTTGATGGATGCCGGTATGCCGGTGGAAGATATCTTTAATGGTCCTGCGCTGAACAGCGGCTTTATTAAGCAGGAAGAACTGGAGGAGGCCGGGTTAAAAACCTTCCTGCATACCTCGGATATCCTCAACCGGTTGATGGATATTGAAGGGGTAGTTGCGGTAAATAACCTGCTGCTTACCAAATACGATGCTGTGGGTAATCCGGTTAAAGGTGCTGCCGATCCGGTTGTTCAAAACGGTACCCTGGTATACGATCCGGACAAGGTGAGTGCCTTCTGGACGCTGGCTGTTTCCGGGCAGCATCAACCCCGGCTGTACTTTAATCTGTCCAGGTTCCTGTTCAGCAAAAACGGTCTGCCTTTCCTTCCCCGGATGGATGAGGCTGAAGACACCCTGGAGCAGCTGCGTGGTGCGGCAGAACGCCCCAAGATCAAGAATGCGGCGAATGACCTGCCGGTACCCAAAGGCATTTTCCGTGATCCGGAAAACTATTTCGCCATGCAGCACAGCCTGCCTCTGACGTATGGGGCCGGGCCGGCAGGATTGCCTTCCCACGCTTCGGTTGCCCGCAGGGCGCAGGCCCGGCAGTTAAAAGCATACCTGCTGGTTTTTGAACAATACCTGGTCAACGCACTGGCCCAGGTGACCCATACCGCCAACCTGTTCTCCCTGGATGCTGCAGAAGTACATACCTATTTCAGCAAAGTGTTGGACAATTCTATCGTGGCGCGATCGGAAGAGTTGCTGATCGCTGGCTACGATACGGCACTGCAGGAAATGGTCGAAACGGATATGGAGTTCCTGCTACGCCGCAACCGTTTTCTGGACCATATCATGGCCCGTTTCGGAGAACAATTCAGCGAGTATGCGCTCCTGCTGAACAATTTGTCAGGTAAAGCAGTCGCACTAAAACAACTGATCTCCGATAAGCTGGGCTTTCTGAATGCCTATCCGGTCATCAGCCGCGACCGGGCAAAGGCTTTCAATTATACGGAAATGCCTTGTGCCCCTGAAAACTATCCGGGTATCAAACGCAGGGTGAGCCTGTTGCTGGGGTATCCCGATCTGTTCTTTTCCTGGACCATCACCGGACCGGCTTTCGATCATTACAGTGTGGATTATCAGCTCCTGGATAGTAGTGGCAATATTTGGCTGCAGGGCAACCTGACGGTGGTTACCTGGGAGCCGGACCAGGTAACTGCATTGGCTTATCATGCTATCGTCATTCAGATGGTACAGCAGGATGCCTATGTCATTGAAGTGCAAAACGTGAGCGGGGTCGACCAGCATCGTGTGAAACTGCTGAATGCTGATGCAACAGACCTTGGCCAGCATCCGGACTGGCTGGCTACGCTGGCGGAGGCGCAGGCACTGGTGGAAGAGTTGGCCGCCTGGTCGGCCAATCACCGGGCTATGGTGGTGGAGCATCTGCTCTTGCGGCCCAAGTTTGCCGGTGATGCTCTTTTCCCGGCCTGCACTGAAGGCGGCTGCCATACCTGTGGGGACGAGGACCCGTATTCTTTCCGGCTGACATTTGTGATGCCCGGATGGGTACCCCCCTTTGATCAGGACCTGGATATGCGCGGTTTTGCAGACCGGACGATCCGCCAGGAAACCCCTTCACATCTATTACCAAAAGTTTGTTGGGTGGACAACCGGGGATTCCTCTTCGACTCCTGCCACGATCCGATACTGGATGATCTGGCCAAACTTTTACAGGACGATCAGGCTACAGCCTATACGGAAGAAGAGGCCTGCCTGTGCGCACAGGAGATATTTCAGGCTTATGCAGCAGTTTTTGAACCCTGGTTCAGTGCCCTGAAAACGGAGCACTGGTTGCTGGCGGCCTGGAAAACAAAACTGGAAGCCCTGTTTGCCGGCTTCGCCCAGTCCGACCTTACGTGTACGGCTCCTCTGGATGCAAATACGTGGGTGGCAATCGGAACTATGCTGGTAGACTATTTTGCTGATATTGCCCTGTATGGCTGGCAGTTTGAAAAATTTGAGGCCGCCTGGTGCGCCTGGCTGGATGCCAATGCAAAGTTTGACTGGACAGATGAACGGCTTCAGGAGCGCGTTGAGGCTATCCTGGAAGCCGGGTTACTGTCTTCAGGTAATAACCTGGCGCCCGGACAACTTTGTACCTGTGCTGCGGCCATTTTGGCAGCATATGGAACAAAATTTTACCAATGGATGAAGACTGGGCTGGATGCCGGTAAGTCCCTGTCCGAACTCGGTGATATTCCGGATACTGCCGGTATTACGTTGTGTGCGGGTCTTTCCTTTAAGCCGGAAACCGCCGCTGAGATCGAGGCATTGCTCCGAGAGCGCTATACTGCCTATACCGAAGTTTCCTACCGGTTGTGGATACTCACCGATCTGCTTAGCAAACTGGAAAATATCTATCCGGGTGCAACTCTGCACGATTGTGATGACGGCAGTGATGACAATCCGGTTCGGCTGGGTCAAACCGCCCTTGGTACTTATGCCCGGCAGCAGTTACAGGCCAAAATCGTGACGAACAGATCAGTAGCAGCCCCGCCCCGGCAACCGGTGATCAGGCGGCTCAAACCTGCCCGGCAGAAAAGTGCCGGCGCGGCGAAGGGTAAGTTGACGCTACAGGATAAGGCTGGAAATGGACCAGTGTCTGAAACGCCGGTAAAACCAACAAAACCGGTTTCAAAAACGAAAACACGAAGTAAAACTAAGGATACAAAGGCGGCTAAAACAGTGGCAGGAAGTACAGCGAAAGAAAAGACGCCGATGTCCGCAACTAAGACGCCGCCCGGGAAAAAGACCGCCAAGCCGGTAGCGGACAGCACCTCAAAGCGAAAACCGGCCGGCAAACGAAGGTCCGAAAAGCCACCGGTAGCGGAGAAGCCTTCAAAGACCGCGGAGAAAGCCGGCAAGTCAACCGGCCCGAAGGCGGTTCGTAAGGCCAGGCCTCCCCGAAAACCGAAAAACCCAAAACCACCCAAATCTAAATAATTCTAGTAATGCCTGCTGTTCAGGGTCAAACTGCAATGAGTTATGGTACCCACTAAGTATAATTATCCGTTTTTTGAGGCGAATCAGGTACTCACCAACCGGCACCTCAACCAACTCTTCTCCTATCTTGACGAGCAGGAGCGGCTGACCCGTGCCAACCTGATCGGGATCGGTATTGTCTGTGGCCTGGACATCAGTCTGGAAGGGACAGCAGCTGCACCGGTTATCCGGATTACGAGGGGTTGCGGCGTCACGTCGCAAGGCTACCTGATCGTGGAGCCCGAGGATGTGCTGTTGACATCCTACCAACCGACCCTGTACCAGACGCCGGATGATCTGCCCTACGAATCATTCAAAGACCCGGGTACAAATACTGATTACCCAATGTGGGAGTTGTTCCCGGCCGGAGAGCCCAATACGACGCCATTGGGCAATACTGCGGGGTTCCTCGACGACAAAGCGGTTCTGCTTTTCCTTGAACTCAAGCGGGAAGGTTTGCGGAATTGCAGCCCTAATAACTGTGATGACAAAGGTGCGGAGGTCACCATCACGCTCCGGCGTCTCCTGATCCGGGTGGATGATCTGGCCAAGGTCATCGCCACTGCGAACCAACAATCGACATCGTTGACACCTGCGGATATCGAGGCCTCCCTGCTTGCCCGGTTGAACCTGCCCGACCTCCGGATGCCGCGTTATGATGTGCCCAACTCGGAGCCGGCGACCTCTCAACAGGTCCTGGGAGGCTTCCTGGCAGTTTTTCCGGGAGAAGAGCTTGTTAAAAATACAGGAGATGCGCTGTCTGCTGCCTATCAGGCTTTTCAACCCATCCTGGAGGAGGCCTTCCCGACAGATCCGTTTGCCGGCTTTAAGAATGCCTTTGGCTTTTTGGAAAATACGCCGGCCAATCAGACCCAGGTGCGGTTTTTACAGTACTACTACGACTTCTTTGATGACCTGTTGCGGGCATATGATGAGTTTCGCTGGGCCGGGTTTGACCTGATGTGCGCCTGCTGCCCGCCAGAAGGATTATTTCCGCGTCACCTGATGTTGGGGGTCTTATATCCGGACACCGTGACCAATCCATCCATATATCGCCATACGTTCCTGGCATCGGCAGCTATCAGCGGCTGTGAAGAGCGGTCGGAAGCATTACTGTTGTTGTTCCGGCGCCTGGTTGAAATGATTGGCGCCTTTACCAATACGCCAACCTTGCGTCCCGGACAGTCCAATACCAAGTTAGATCCGCAGATCCGGGTAACGCCAAGTAAACTGGGCGATATGGCGTTGTCGGAAAAAGCCATTCCGTATTATTACAAACAGACCGGCACGCCGCCGCTCTACCGGGTTTGGAGCGCTGAAAAAGCCCGCCGGAACCGGGCCAATCAGAATTTTTCCTATCGCTCCAATGAGTACAGCCCCGCTGCACCAGGCTTTATTGAAGAAGCGCTCCGGTTTGACCTGGAGCCCAGCAATTTTCTCCGGATCGAGGGGCACCTGGGAAAAAATTACCAGCAGGCCCTGAAGACGCTGCTGTACCTGAAGGCACAGTATCGCCTTCCCATCGAGATCATTGCGCTGCGTACGGGTGCATTTGACGAAAATGCACCTATCGACCTGAGCAAGGAAAACTGTCGTTTTCAGGATTTGGATGCACAATACAGTGCCATTCGCGAGGAGTTGCGCTGTTTTCTGTACAAACAACTGGCCTACCTGTACGACCCGCCGGTAAACCAAACTGATACAGGAACAGCGCCGGCACCTTCCAAGTATGCTTTTTTCTACGACTTTGATAAAAAGTTTCAGGTCCGTTTTGGCAGTACCGGCTATTATTATGAGCGTCTCCTGACGCTTGTAGATGGCAAAACACCTTATGCCAGCCCAAGTGGCGCTGTCAATGCAATAGACAATATCAACCCGGTAAGTGCGATCCTGTATATTCTGCCCTTTTTGCACCGGATGCATGAAATTTTGCCGGAGGCCCTACAGAACTTCAGCCTGGATGAATTTGAATTGCGTTATGGTGATCTTCAGCAGGTTGCAGCAGCCCTTGAGGCCAAAGCAGACGCTACTATCCAGGCCACCAGTATCAAGAATGCCTTGTTCAATTGGGAAGAGGTGGATGACCGAATCGAGGCGATCCTCTTTCATTGCCGGCCGGATGCCCTGAAGGCATTGATCAAGGAATACATAAAACGGATAAAGGAGGCAAAGCAAAAGCAGTTTTTCAGCTATTTTGCCCGTAAGCATCCCGGACTCCAGCATAAAGGCGGGGTGCCGGTTGGAGGAACGTTTATCCTGGTATACCATGATGATCCGGATCCGGTTCCGCCGACCTTCAACCCGAACCTGAACTGGCCGTTCCAGGTATTTACACCGAACCTTGCAGCCGGAGTAAACTTGGCTAATAATCAAAACTTCTTCCAGGCACTATACCGGATCAATGCCAATCCCAGCCTGGCAACCGATCCGGATGTCCGTACCGTACTGGGCTCTTTCATTGGGCAGGTGTATAACCCGAATTTGTCGTATTTCCCGCCCTGGCAAAATCCTCCCACCGATGAGGTAGAAAAGATCCTGGATGAGACAGTGGATGAACTGACGGATGGTACGATTATCGCTGACTTTTTCCTTCCCTACATCTGTTGTTCGGATTGTTCACCGGTACAATATGTACTGCCGTCTTCGCCTCTTGGGGTATCTATTGAAAGCGGTTGTACAGATAAAAACAGGCAGGCAGAGATCGTTGTGAAGCCGCAGGGGGGAGTAGCACCTTTCAGCTATAACCTGAACTCCTCCGATTTTAAACCGCTTACAGGCAACCTGGTCCTGACGCCGGGTACGCATACCCTGGTTGTCCGGGATGATACCGGTGCCGAGACGACGGTGCAGACCATCGAAGTGCCCGAGCCAATCACTTTTGGCGCTATTGCCTATGATTGTCTTGCTACTTCTGATGAATACGTTGCTGTGGTAGAGATCATGGGCGGGGTACCACCCTACACTGCCGATATGGGTACGATCGATCAGGTCAAAAAGGTGTTTGTCAGCGGGCCGTTGCCAACCGGTAAAGTAAACGTGGTGGAGATCAAGGACAGCCGACTGTGCAAAGCGACATTGGAACTGGAACATGACTGCCAGGATGCGCTTGCCCTTGCGGTTCAGGTTGGCTGTACCAGTGCAAATGATGTAGCGCCGGTAGCATTGTCGCCCAGTGGCGGCGACGGTAAATACGAAATTCGCATAGGATCATCATCCGACTTCAAGCCCATTTCGGGGCCGATCACACAAAACCTGGGTGCAGGGTCCTACACGATTCAGTTGCGCGACGGAAGCGGGGCAACTACTGCTATCAATGTGGTGGTTCCGAAACAACTCAAAGCAGTCGTGCGGGAGTACACCTGTGAAGGTACGGAGCAGTATTTCGCGACTATCCTGATCACCGGTGGTGTCCAGCCGTATATGGTGAATGACAAGACGGTGTCGGATAAATATGTTACAGACCTGTACAAGAGTGGTGAGGTTGCTGAGCTGAGCATTCTGGATGCCAATAAATGTGTTGCCAATGTGACCTTGCAGCATTCCTGTGCCGATGCGTGCGGACTGCCTTGCAACGGATTGTCCATGCGTTGTCACTACCGGCTCTGGATACAGCCACAGGATGCCGACAAGCGGTTTATCCAGTATGACTGTAGCCCGGTCGTTGTACGGGTAAACGGTCAGGATGTTAAACTGGGTTCAGCTGAAAACGCTTTCCGGTTCACTGTTGACGGATTAAATTCTGATTTCCACAACCTGATGGGTGGTGCGGTTAAGGTCCTGAACACAGCGATTGAAAAAAGCCTGAAGGAAATGGGCAACAGCCAACTGCAACTTACCTATGAACCCCTGTCTGACCCCTACCAGACCTTGCAAATAGAGTATTTTGAATGCGAGACATTTAACCTGGAGTTTGAATTTGTCGTTGCTACATCCTTCCAGTCCGGGAAATTCCATGTCCGCTACACCAACGAGGCCGATCCAAACGGTACGCAATTCAATGGGGTTATCCTGACGAACCTGGAAACCGGCGAACAGGCCTACATCCCGGTTGCTTTATGTCAGCGCCGTGACCTGTGCCAGAATACGCCGTACAAGGCTGTTTGTGATGCTAAAATACCGAAACTGGCAATAGCAGTAGAACCCTTGGGGAATAATCGTTTTGCATTGATCGCAGAGCTGACCAATTTGCCTGCCAGTGAGATTGCTGCCTGGATATGGGATGTGCCGAACGGTGACAGGCTGGTGTACACCGGCCAGGAAGTCGAGGCATTTATTGAAAAGCCGGATGGTTTGATCCGTTTGACTGCCATTACACAAAAAGGATGTGTGGGACATGCCGATTTCCCGCTCTGATAGCAGCATCGGTTTATCTCATACAACCTCTAAGTCAGGAACACTGATATGACAAATATTATCCGGCAACAAACATTTCTCTTTGATTGGCACGGCGCCGGTGAAGACGCGGCCGCCATCCAGCAACGGGCAACAGCCCTTTGCCGGGAGAAATTGTTGCCGGCACTGGAAGCCGCACTGGAACAGCTGGCGCCTGATCACACACACTGGTGCCTGGACCGCCTGGAACTGGACCTTGGATCATGGTCTCCCGCGGCACTGGATACTGAACTGGTGCCAGCATTGACCAAAGCACTGGAGGAGCAGGTTGAACGAACGGTGGTGTATTTCGGGCAGGAGACGGACACCGAAAAAAACGGTCTGGTCCGGAAGACATCCATCCCTGGTACAGCAGCCAGCGTTTTTGTCCTTTTTTTGGAAACCGGCCGGTTACCCTGGTATTATAAGTTGCTGGAAGGACAAAGCCTGGAGCAGGCGCTGGAAGCACAATTGTTTGCCGGTTCCGGAGCAATAGCGGCCTTTCAGCCTGAATTCCTGCGTGTCATTCGATCGCCGGATGTCCGGAAAAGGCTGGTCTGGCAGTTTTCTGCCGGTTTCCTACATCGTTTGCTGGCGCTTCAATCCGGGCAGGCAGAGTCGGTGGTACAGGCGCTGCTGGATAGTCTGGAACAAGTGCCGGTATATTTTCAGAAAAAAGCAGCGTACCTGGTATGGCAGGCGGCATTCGAAACTTTAGCGCAAAACCAGGAATCATTTTCAGCCAATAAGCTTCGGGCGGTTTGTGCAAAACACCTGATGGAGGAATTAGAGGATATGCCAGAGCTTAGTGACCGGAAAGCGTTCTGGCCGAATTTGTTTTCCGGTACAACAGATATGGATTTTTCTGAAACACCGGAAGCGATACCTGATACCACCCGGCTGCACTATTCCCGATCCGATACAGAGGTTGCGGAGCCTGTTTACCTGGACCATGCAGGTATTATACTGCTACACCCGTTTTTACCCCGGCTCTTTGAAGCGCTGGAGATCGCTGATGACACTTCGATCCGGGCACCTGGACGTGCCCTCGCCTTGCTGCACTATGCGGCGACGGGCCAGGAGCCGACTCCCGAATATGAATTGCCACTGGCCAAGATCCTGTGTGGTATACCGGTTGAAAAGCCGGTGGATACCACTAAAGCACTTACTGATAAAGAAAAAGAAGAAGTAACTGGTCTGCTTCAGGCAGTGATCAAACATTGGGGCGCCCTGGGAAATTCAGTCCCGGACGCCTTGCGTGGCACCTTCCTGGTACGACCGGGGAAACTTTCCCGTAGAGGAGACGAGTGGCTGTTACAAGTTGAAGCCCAAACCCTGGATATCCTGCTGGACCAACTTCCTTGGAGTATTTCGGCAATCCAAACACCCTGGATGTCGTCGATGCTTTGGGTAGAATGGGGCAACCCCTAAACAGCCGGTCAAAGGCCGATCGGCATTAACGGACCCATCATGTATGAAAACAGGTTCTGAAAAATCTTCCACTACTTCCAGTACGTCTGCGCAACAGGCGTCGAAACAGCCTTTTCTGACAAAGGCGAGTGGTGGCGGTTTTCTGGAGCCGACCGTTCAGATGAAAATGACGGTAAACCGGCCCGGGGACAAGTTTGAACAGGAGGCAGATCGAATGGCTGAGAAGGTGGTACGGATGCCGGAGGAAAAAGTGCAGAAAGCGGAGACGGAGCGGATACAGAAAGCAGGGGCGCCGGAAGAGAAAATCCGGAAAGCGGAAGACGAGCGGCTGCAAAAGGCGGATATGCCGGAAGAGCAGGTCCAAAAGGCCGCTATGCCGGAAGAAAAAATACAGAAAGCGGAGGAGGAACAGGTACAGAAAGCCGATATGCCCGACGAGCAGGTCCAAAAGGCCGAAGATGAAAAACTCCAAAAGCAGGAAGAAGAACCGGTCCAGCGAAAAAGCGGAGACGGTGCGCCTGCAGTGAATGCCAATACCCAATCTGCCATCCGGCAAAAATCCTCGGGTGGGCAGCCGCTTGCCGCCGACGTGCGCAGTTATATGGAACCCCGTTTCGGGGCCGATTTCAGCCAGGTGCGTATTCACAATGACCAGGAAGCCGCCGGCCTGAGCAACCAGCTCTCGGCCCGGGCTTTTACCTATCAGAATAATATCTTTTTCTCCCGCGATCAATATAAGCCTGAGACCAGTGAAGGCAAGCAACTCCTGGCCCACGAACTCACCCATACCATACAGCAAGGCCATGCCATTCAACGCAGTACTGCCGTAACCACCACTGCTTCTCCGCCGCCTATTCAACGGCTGGGTGTGAGCGATGCGCTGGACTATTTTGCAGATAAAGCCTATTACATACCCGGTTTCCGGATGCTGACGATCGTATTGGGTTTCAATCCGATCAATGGTGCCAGGACCGACCGCAGTGCTGCGAACATCCTGCGGGCAGTGATCGAACTGATCCCGGGAGGGGCATTCATTACGCAGGCGCTTGAAAACCACGGGGTGTTTGCTGAAGCTGGTGCCTGGATAGAACAGCAACTCAGCACCCTGGGCGATATCGGATCGCAGATCGTTTCCGGGCTGAACCGGTTCCTGGACTCTCTGAGCTGGAGAGATATTTTTGATCTCGGTGGCGTATGGGACCGCGCCAAGCGCATCTTCACAGACCCTATCGGCCGGCTCATTTCCTTTGGGAAGGGTGTGGTGAAAGACCTGCTCACACTGGTCAAAAATGCCATTCTCCGGCCCCTGGCAGCCCTGGCACAGGGCACCCGGGGCTACGACCTGCTCCGGGCCTTGCTGGGTGAAGACCCTATTACCGGCGAGCCGGTACCCCGCACGCCCGATACGGTTATTGGCGGCTTTATGAAACTGATCGGTCAGGAAGAGGTCTGGGAGAACATCAAGCGTGGTAACGCCATTCAGCGCGCCTGGGCCTGGTTCCAGGGCGTACTGGCAGGCCTGATGAACTTTGTCCGCACCATTCCCGGAAGGATCATCAGCACGATCACCTCCCTGACTTTCCGGGATATTATCACAGTAGCGGGTGCTTTTGTGAAGGTGGTCAAGTCCTTTGCCAATATCGCCTTTGAGTTTATCAGTTGGGGCATCAACCAGGTGATTGGCTTGCTGGAGATCCTGTTTGATGTGGTCGCACCGGGCATCATGCCGTATATCCGGAAGGCCAAAAGTGCCTTTAACACCATCCTGAAAAACCCGATCGCTTTTGTCGGTAACCTGATCCGGGCCGCCAAACTAGGCTTCCGGATGTTTGCCAATAATATCCTGGAGCACCTGAAAACCGCCCTGATCAAATGGCTGGTAGGGCCTCTGGCTGCCGCGGGTGTGTATATTCCCAAGTCGTTCAGTCTGCTGGAGATTGTCAAATTGATCCTCTCCGTGCTGAACCTGACCTGGACAAATATTCGCAAGAAGCTCCTTAAGTTCATTCCAGAGCCGGTACTGCAGGGTTTGGAAAAGACCTTTGATATCCTGGTCACGTTGGTGAAGGAAGGTCCGGCTGCAGCCTGGGAAAAGATCAAAGGCGAGCTGATCGAACTGAAGGATATGCTTATCAGTGAGATCACCGGCATGGTCGTAACCCAGATCGTCAAGGCGGCTGTCACAAAACTCGTGACGATGTTTAATCCGGTAGGTGCGGTTATTCAGGCCATCATCGCCATTTATGACACCATCACCTTCTTCATTGAGCGGATCAAACAGATCGCGGCAGTTGTAGGTTCATTCATTGATTCCATCGCTGCCATTGCCGCCGGAAAAGTAGGCGCGGCTGCCAGGAAAGTGGAGAGCACTATGGCCAATACGCTGGTGGTGGTACTGGCCTTCTTGGCCAGGTTTGCCCGGCTGGGCGGGATACCGAAGAAGATCGTGGGGATCATCCGGCGTATCCGCAAACCGATCGACAAAGCACTGGATAAGATTGTGGGGTGGATCATGAAGGTACTTAAGGGCGCCAAAGACAAGGTGGTCAGTTTGTTCATGCGGCCCAGGCCGTTCAAGGCCGGCAAAGGAAGCCACCGGTTGTTTGCTGATGGAGACGAGGTGATGCTGGCCAGCAGCCCGGCCCGGCGGTTGGGTAATGCGCTTACAACTTTTCGGACCAATGACCCGCCACCCTCTGCCGCAACGCTCAAGCTGATTCAAAGTGCCCATGACAAAGGCAGTCAGCTCAAGAAGAATATTGTCAAAAAGGATCCCAAACTCTTATCTAAAAATGAGGAATTACGGGATGACATTGTATCGTTGCTGATCCGGATCATGTATGAAACAGGTGGGACGAAAAAGAAAAAAATGGCCCCTGTTACCATAACATTTGAAGCTAAGGGGAATAAGGGGGAATTTAACCGTCAGCTAAAATTGCAGGAAACCGAGATCAACAAGATGCAGGTTGGGGACTGGCAGAAAAACAGGGCCCGGTTTGTTGCATTCGGACGGAACAAGAAAGAGGATACCGCATCAGAGCGGAAAGCCGCACTGACGCAAAAACTGGTAAATAATCCGAAAAAGGCTATATCTGCTCTGGAAAGCCAGGGACTTCTGAAAGCGAGTTCAAAGGCAAGGCTGGAGGCGATTTTCTCCGATCCTAATATTCCTGCCGGTCAAAAGGATAAGGCAGCAGCATCTATTATAAAACAGATCATGGATTCATATTCCGGCAAAAACCTGGCTGTTTTGCATACACTGGATCAGGTAGCGGGCGGGGCCGCGACGATTTATGGTGACGATGCCTCTATATTTGGAGGACGTTACGAGAATTCTACGATTGGAAGTCAATGGTATCCTGCGAGGATCGCCATCATTGATAAAGCAACGCTAAACGTGGACCCCAAGGTGAAAATTAAAAGTGTAACATTGAAATCTTAAAACTCGACGTGGTATGATCCCTTATGATGGATTTAAGGAGCGGTATTACGGCAGTAAGAAGAATTGGCGTGGATTTACGGATGAGGAGAAAGCGGAGATCGAGCGGCTGCTTCCAGAGGATGTTTCCGGTTTTCTGCTGGCGGAAGGCCTGTCCAGCTATGGGAATAATTTCCTTTGGACAACCCATCCGGGTTTATTGGCAGATGTTTTGGATGCCTGGGGATTGAAGCAGGATAAATGTTTTGCCTTTATGCGCTCTGCTTTTGGGGCGTGCATTTATTATGCGGAGAACGAATATTTTTATCTGGATCCATTGTTTGGGAGGATCGTGTCAATGGACGATAATTTTTACCTGGCGTTAAATTATTCCCTGACCATTGATGAAATATTGGAAAACGGCTTCTTCCTGGATGTTTTCAATAACCTGGAAATGGATACTGCACAGTTGAAGCCTGATGAGATCCTGGCTTTTATCCCGGCACTACCCATGGGGGGCAGTTTTGAAACCTCGAAAGTCGAAAAAGTAAAAATGGCGGAGCATTTAATGTTCCTTGCCCAGCTTTTTGAAGGGAAGGCTAAAAAGGTTTAACCTAATTCGAAAAACAGATTTACATCCAAATGGCTGGTAAAAATAACGCGAACACCTCCTCCCTCTCCACCGCTCTCACCTACCTTCATTCCGTCCTGTCCGGACGGCTGAAAGTTCATTTGGGCAAAGAGGCGCAGGTAGAAGTGCAGGGAACCGCCTACTACGAAGACGACTCGCCCTTCGCCCAATTTATCCAGCACCATCAACCCAATTTCGAAGAATATATCGTGCTGCTCCTGGCATTGGCGCCACATATCCAGCCGCATTTTTTTAACCAGGTCCTGGGTGAATATTACCCCGAAGGCGGTGAACTACCGGAGTTCGGCGGATTACGTATCGGCAACCACCGAGGTATACTGCCTACCGGAGAAACCGCACAGTTCGTACTGGCCGGTAATGATCTGGAAAAACGCCTGGCCGTTCAGCAGTTGTTCCGTTCGGAACACTGGTTCTCACAAAAGCAGGTCCTCTGGCTCGAACCGGTGCGCGAAGGCGAACCGATCATGAGCGGCAGGTTGATCCCGGACCCTGAGTTTGTTGAGCGCCTGACCCTGGGTACGGTCAGTCGTCCACGTTTCAGCACAGATTTTCCGGCTGAATACATCACCACCGAAATGACCTGGGATGATCTCGTGTTACATCCCACTACTGTACGGCAGATCCGGGAGATCGAGCACTGGATCAAGCACCATGCCACACTCCTTGATGACTGGGGGATGGGCAAGCGCGTGAAACCGGGATACCGGACGCTGTTTTATGGTCCGCCCGGGACCGGTAAAACACTGACGGCAACACTGCTAGGTAAATACACCGGAAAGGAAGTGTATCGCATCGACCTGTCGCGCGTCGTTTCCAAATATATTGGCGAAACTGAAAAGAACCTTTCCAGGCTGTTCGACAAGGCCGAGAATAAAAACTGGATACTGTTCTTTGACGAAGCCGACGCGCTGTTCGGCAAACGCACCGGAATTCGGGATGCGCACGATAAGTATGCCAACCAGGAGGTGTCTTATCTCCTGCAACGGATTGAGGCCTTCAACGGGTTGGTGATCCTGGCTTCCAATCAGCGCGCCAACGTGGACGAGGCATTTACCCGCCGGTTTCAGGCGATCATTCATTTTCCGATGCCCCGCCCGGAAGAACGGCTCGAGCTCTGGCAAAAGGTGTTTCCGGAACAGCTCAAGATCGCTAATGATATCGACTGGAAGCAGGTGGCTGCCAGGTATGAACTCACAGGCGCCGGTATTGTCAATATCGCCCACTACTGTGCGGTGGAAGCTCTGGCCGACCAAACGCACCGGCTCGACCGCCAGCGGCTGGAAGCCGCTATCCTGCGGGAATTTGTGAAAGAAGGTAAGATGGTATAGCCCTTGGTTACATTAATCTCCAGGCATAAAGCCCCGATTCAAACGCTACACGCACCAGTCCTGCCGTATTGCGGACGCCGAGTTTCTGGATAAGGTTGATCCGGTGAGTCTCTACGGTACACTGGCTGATGAATAACTTCTTGGCAATCTCAATTGACGTGTATTCTTCAACGATGAGTTGGAGGATCTCCTGCTCGCGTTGTGTCAGGTTGCGTCTTTGTTTTTTTTTGCTGCTTGGGTTGTTGGTCAGCCAGGCTGTAAATTCATTGTACAGGGAGGCCGGCACATACCGCCTGCCCTTGGTTAGTGCGGTCAGTGCCTGTCGGATATCCTCAAGCGGAGAGGTTTTTGGCAGATAAGCCGATATTCCCTCCTTAAAATAAGCTTTGATCTCCGGGATAGATTGCGTATTGCCGAAAATCAGGATGAGCAGCGCAGGAAACTTTTTCCGGACTTGCCGGACTATTCCGGTTGCTTCAGCGCCTTTAAGGCTACCGTCGAGCCAGAGGAGATCAGCAGGAAATTGGGTTAAGGCGGAGGACAGGTTTTTGAGCGAGCCGCTGGTCTGGACGACCAGGCAATTTTCCAGTTCCTGCATCTGTTGCAGGAGCGCCTCCCGTAAGAGCGGGATAGATTCGATCAGGAAGATTCGCATTTTCAAATGGTGGATTAACTGATTATTGGTGATGGGTGAAAGCCAAACCGGTTGGGAACGGCTAATACTATCGAATTAGCATACGTTGACGTTGGGAAACATCAATGCAAAAAGACCTTTCGAATGGGAGGTGTCGGAAACTGGCAGGCTTGTACTGCCAATTGGATTAGGAGAATTTCCTGGAGTGTACGAAACAAATATAACGTAAAAAAATAATATAGCTTAAGTTCGGTCAAACCTTAACGTTCGCTCCGTTATATGGGCAAATTCTGTTCCAGTTTTGTTCGGTACAGCAGTTTGGCGGCGAACCGGCCGGATCCTCAAATTAGTCTGCCCGGGCTTTACCTACCGGAACTGTCTGCGTTGTACCTTTGCCCACCATTCATTCGGGAATTACCTGGAAACGGGTGACGTTTGGCCTAAGTTTGGCACCATTCTGGTAAGGAACAGGCTTCCCCTGACCGCTCTATCTGGACTAAAAATATCCCATGCAAAAAAAACGCGTCCTCATCACCGGCGCCGCCGGTTTTCTTGGCTCCCACCTGTGTGATCGTTTCCTCGCCGAAGGCTACCAAGTCATCGGTATGGACAACCTGCTCACCGGAAGCCTGGACAATATCGAGCACCTGTTCAAGGAGCCGGATTTTGAATATTACCACCACGATGTCACCAAGTTTATCCACGTGCCGGGTCAGCTGGATTACATCCTGCATTTCGCTTCACCGGCCAGTCCGATCGACTACCTGCAGATGCCCATCCAGACCTTGAAGGTTGGGGCACACGGTACACACAACTGCCTTGGCCTGGCCAAGGAAAAGGGCGCCCGGATCCTGGTGGCTTCCACCTCGGAAGTGTATGGCGATCCGCTGGTGCACCCGCAGACGGAGGAATACTGGGGGAATGTCAACCCGGTAGGGCCCCGCGGCGTATACGACGAAGCAAAGCGCTTCCTCGAAGCCATTACCATGGCTTATCATAATTACCACAAAGTCGACACCCGGATCATCCGGATCTTCAATACCTACGGCCCCCGCATGCGGGTAAATGATGGCCGTGTACTGCCGGCTTTTTTCAGTCAGGCGATCCGGGGCGAAGGGCTGACTGTGTTCGGGGATGGCTCCCAAACCCGTTCGTTCTGTTATGTCGATGATCTGGTTGAGGGTATTTACCGGCTGTTGCTGAGTGATTATCACCTGCCGGTCAATATGGGCAACCCGGCCGAGATCACCATCATGCAGTTTGCGCAGGAGGTGCTGGACCTGGTACAGAACCCGGAGGCCTTCATCGATTACCGCCCTCTGCCGGAGGACGATCCCAAACAACGTAAGCCGGATATTACCAAAGCCCGTAATCTGCTCGGCTGGGAACCGCAGTACGACCGGGCCAAGGGTTTGAAACTGACATACGAGTATTTTAAAAAGGTAGTGACTGTCTGAACCGAACATGGCTGCTACACGAACGATCCTCATCACCGGCGGCGCCGGATTTATCGGTTCGCACCTGGTGCGGCTGTTTGTGCATAAATATCCGCACTATCATATTGTCAACCTGGATGCGCTGACCTATGCCGGCAACCTGGCCAACCTGCAGGATATCGAGCAGGCGCCTAACTATACGTTCGTGAAGGGAGATATCCGCGACCAGGAATACATGCAGGTATTGTTTAACCGTTACGGATTCGACGGGGTGATCCACCTGGCCGCTGAGAGCCATGTGGATCGCTCCATTACCAATCCGCTGGCCTTTGTTGAGACCAACGTGCTGGGTACGGTAAACCTGCTGAACGTCGCCCGCCAGACCTGGAAGGACGATTTTTCGGGCAAGCGGTTCTATCACGTTTCCACCGATGAGGTGTACGGTTCATTGGGCGAAGAGGGGCTGTTTACGGAAGAAACGCCGTATGACCCGCGCTCGCCGTACTCTGCATCCAAGGCCTCCAGTGATCATTTCGTGCGGGCCTGGTACCATACCTACGGACTACCGGTGGTGCTCTCCAACTGCAGTAATAATTACGGTCCTTACCAGTTTCCGGAAAAACTCATCCCCCTGATGATCAACAACATCCGGGAGAACAAGCCGCTGCCGGTATATGGCGACGGTAAATACACCCGCGACTGGCTATGGGTAAAAGACCATGCCGGGGCAATCGATCAGGTGTTTCACAAAGGGAAAGACGGCGAGACCTACAATATCGGAGGCAATAACGAGTGGAAAAATATCGACCTCGTACAGAAACTCTGCGATATCCTGGATGAGTTGCTGGGCCATGCGGCCGGTACTTCACGCCAACTGATCACTTTCGTTAAAGACCGACCCGGTCACGACCGCCGGTACGCCATCGATGCTTCCAAGATCCGCCGGGAACTGGGCTGGGAGCCTTCCATTAAATTCGAAGAAGGCTTCCGGCAAACCGCACAATGGTACCTGGATAATCCGGGCTGGCTGCAACAAGTGATCTCCGGCGATTACCAGGATTACTACAAGCAACAGTATGATTGAATGATGAGTTATAAATGATAAATGATGAATGGTTCACCTTCCTGAGTGGGTGAACCATTCATCATTTATCATTAACCATTCATCATTCATAAACCTTCTCTCCCTTGTTCAGCCACACGCCCCAGGTGCGGTCGTAGGCGTGTACTTTTTGGGTACGGCCCTTGGCATTGTAAACGGAATGGCCCTGATTGACCCATTCAAAGATGCCGCCGTATAGGTTGGACACGTTTTTATAGCCGGCCTGGATCAGTTTTTCTGCGATCTTTTCGCTACGGTAGCCTACAGAGCAATACACGACGATCCGGCTGTTCTTATCCAGCTTGGGAAGTTTATCCAATTCAAAATGATCATACCCTACCTGAACGGCGCCTTTCAGGTGGCTGACAGCGTACTCCCTGGGCTCCCGGGCATCCAGCAGCACTAATGATGGGTAGTCTTTAACCGTGGAAGGAACATCGGTCTCCGGCACGCTATGCTGGAGCAATGTTTTGAGCATAAGGCGGTAGGCGCCGCTTTTTACCTGGCTGTAGCCGGCTATTGCCAAAAAGAGCAATAAGCCAGCTACCAGAATTCCTTTTCTTTTCATGATACTCGTCGGTCTTTCGCGTAAACGAGCAAAAGTCGGAATAATTGCTCAGGTAAAATACCGAAGCGGATGGATTGCAAATGTTTTGGCAACACAAAGGGGCCAAAACAGAAAAGAAGGGGGGACTACAGGAGTAAAGAAGGCAGAGGCGGGGGCCCTGATGATGAAAAAAATCCTACTGCCAGAAGGGGAGCAGTAGGAAAATCAAAACATACTATGAGAAAACTGGTACGAAGGTAATCTGTCAGGCGCATAGCCTAAACGGACTTTTACGGAACGGCAGGAATTTCGAGAAAACGGCGGGCTGGGAGAGCGGGTGGTGTTTGGGGGAGCGTTACGCACATACTCGTCCTTCGACTCGCAGTCGAAGGACGAGTAAAGGGGGGGATGGACCCGCTTAGGTCCCGTGGAACAACGCGGCGATAGACTTGTGCTCCACCGTATTCCGGATAGCCCGGGAAAACAGTTTGGCCGTAGAGAGTACCTTGATCCTGGGTGATTCGCGCCGGAGCGGGATCGTATCGCATACGATCAGTTCACTCAGCTGGGAGTTTTCGATATTGTCATAGGCTTTGCCGGAAAGCACGGGGTGGGTGCAAATAGCGCGGACTGAGCGGGCGCCTTTTTCCAGCAGGGCATCAGCGGCTTTGCACAGGGTGCCGGCGGTATCGACCATGTCGTCGACCAGGATCACATCGCCGCCCTCTACATCGCCAATTACAGACATGGAGGCTACCTCATTGGCTTTGGTGCGGTACTTGTCGCAGATCACCAGCTCGCGTTTGAAGTGCTTGGCATACACGCGGGCCCGTTTTACGCCACCCACGTCGGGGCTGGCGAAAATGACATTTTCCAGGTTCTGCTGCTCCAGGTAGGGCATGTAGATCGCTTCCGAGCGCAGGTGGTCAACCGGGATATCAAAAAAGCCCTGTACCTGGTCAGCATGCAGGTCCATGGTCATGACCCTGTTGGCACCGGCAGTGGTCAGCAGGTTGGCCATGAGTTTGGCGCTGATCGGCACGCGAGGCTTGTCTTTACGGTCCTGCCGTGCATAGCCGAAGTACGGTATTACAGCCGTAATATAGCCTGCAGAGGCACGGTGCGCCGAATCGATAAACAACAAGAGTTCCATCAGGTTGTCATGTGGCTGACAGGTACTCTGGATAAAGAACACAAAGGCGCCTCGGACGCTTTCGTTGATAATGGGTTGCATTTCACCATCGCTGAAGTGCGCCAGCGTTTTGTCCCCCAGGGGGGCGTCGTAGTGAAAAGAAATGTCGGAAGCCAGGGCCTCGGAGGCCGAGCAGGAAAATAGCTTTACTTCAGGCATCATAGCGCCGGAATACGGAGGTGTGGAAGGTTCGTGATGATTGGCAGGCACGGGTCGCGCGGTTTTGGCAAAGGTACTATTTGGCTGCAAATAAGAAAACCGTTTGCCTGTGGTAATTTGCCTGTATCGTGGATGGCTGTTGACAGCATTGGCAAATGCGGAATAATTCCAGGAAGTTGTTTTTTTGAAAGTGGTGTGATATTATACCTTTGAACCTCCTGAAAATTTCCAATGTTAACGGATTGCTGAAGTGCCGGTCCTGGCAAGCGCACTGCCTGCCCGGGATGGCTGGGATGCATTGTTCCATTTATTTTAACCATGAAGTTGTCTGTTGCCCGGTTGCCCGGGATAACCGGCAACCTCCAAACCTCTTACTCTCTGCATGATGCGACGCATTGCTCTACTACGTCTTGGGTTCCTGACTGTGCTGCTGGGCTTGTCCCAGTTTCTGCAGGCGCAAAGCGCCGACCTTTCCAAAGAAAAGGAAACGGCCCTGCGCTTTTTACAAGCGAATCCGACCCAATTCAACCTGGAGGCACAGGATGTCTCCGATGTCCGGATCACGGATGCTTATGTTTCCCGGCATAACGGGGTTACACACGTTTGGGTCCAGCAACAGTATGCCGGGATCCCGGTGTATAATGCCTTGTTTGGCCTGCACGTTAAGCCGGACGGATCGGTTCTCCACCTGGGGCACCGTTTTGTGCCGCAACTATCCGGCCGGGTCAATACGACCCTGCCTTCTCTGGGTGCCGCCCGGGCGCTTGAGGTCGCAATGCAACAATTGGGTTTTGCCGGCTTTGATACTCCGGCACTCCAGCGGAAGATCGATGAGCGCAACTGGGTGTTTGAAGGCGGTGCGGTTGCCAGCGCTGAAATCCCGGTCAGGATCTGCTATGCTTTAGATCAGAAAGGTCAACCGCGTCTGGCCTGGAACCTGTATATCGACCAGGCCAATACATCCGATCTGTGGACGATCTGTGTAGATGCACAAACCGGACAGATCCTGCAGCAGTTGAACCACACGGTGTACTGCAAAGCCGGACATGCGCATCTTGCCGGCGAGGATTGCCGGGAAGAGGCCACCGTTCAGGAAAAAACTACCCAGGTAAAAAAACAAGCAGTAACCGGGGCAGCTGATGAAACCTACAGGGTTTTTCCGCTTCCTGCAGAAAGCCCGATCCATGGAACGCATGAACTGGTGATCAATCCCGCCGATCCGACGGCTTCTCCATTTGGTTGGCTGGATGAAGACGGTGTAGATGGTGCAGACTTTACCTACACCCGTGGCAACAACGTCTGGGCGTTTGAAGACAGTGCCAGTGATAATACGCCCTCTCCGGACGAATCGGCAGATGGTGGCGCCGATCTGATGTTCGATTTTCCGTTTGATCCGAATGCAGAACCGGAAGACAACCTGAATGCCGCGGTGACCAACCTGTTCTATATGAACAATATGATGCACGACATCACCTACCGCTTCGGCTTTGATGAGGTGTCCGGTAACTTCCAGACAAACAACTACGGTCACGGAGGCCAGGGTGGTGATGCCGTACTGGCACAAGCCATTGATGGCGGCGGTGAGAACAATGCCAACTTCGCCACACCGTCGGATGGCGGCCCCGGCCGGATGCAAATGTTCCGGTGGAGTGGGCAGAGCGGTAATATCGTTTCTGTTAATGCACCTGGCGCCCTGATCGGCACCTATTATGGTCGTCCGGCTAGTGGCTGGGGTGGTGCCATTTCCAATGTGCCGGTAACGGGCGAAGTTGTTATTACCGACGACGGTACCGGCTCGGGGGATGCCACCAAGAACTGCAACCCCCCGGTGAACAACCTGCAGGGCAAGATCGCCATGGTCGACCGCGGAGTATGCGAATTCGGCCGTAAAGCGCTCAATGCAGAGCAGGCCGGCGCCATTGCCTGCATCATCTGCAATTTTGAAGATGCCACGATCGGTATGGGTGGCGGCGCCGTTGGCGGGCAGGTGACCATCCCTACGGTGATGATGACCAAGCCAGATTGCGACCTGCTCCGGCAATACGCCGGCGCCGGGCTGAACATTTCCCTGGTGGAGCCGCTGGTCAGCGGTCCGGCCTTTCTCGATGGCGACTTTGACAACGGCATTATTGCACACGAATACGGTCACGGTATCTCCAACCGCCTTACCGGTGGCCCCAATGCCAATGGTTGCCTGGGCAACGCCGAGCAAATGGGAGAAGGCTGGAGTGACTGGTTTACGCTCGTCACTACGGTCAGCGACGCCGATGTCGCTGAAAAACGCCGGGGTGTGGGTACGTATGTGCTGCGACAGCCTACCGACGGCCAGGGTATCCGTCGCTACCCGTATTCAACGGATATGAGCATCAACCCGGTTACCTTTTCTACCGTCGCACAAAACACGCAAGTGCATGCGCTTGGCGAGATCTGGGCGGCGGTAACCTGGGACCTGTACTGGGCTATGGTGGAGAAATACGGATTCGATTCGGACCTGAGTAATACGAACAGCGGTAACTACCGGGCCATTCAACTGGTTATGGATGGCATGAAACTGCAACCCTGCAGCCCCGGGTTTATCGATGGTCGTGATGGAATTATGGCCGCCGATATGTTGAACTACGATGGCGTGGATACCTGCCTGATCAGTGAGGTCTTTGCCCGCCGGGGTATGGGCTATTTTGCTGACCAGGGAGATAACAACAATGCCGCAGACGGCTTTGAGAACTTTGATCCGATCCCGACGTGTGTAAAAGAACTTAAGATCCGGAAAGAAACCTCTACGCCGTTGCTTTTCTCCGGCGACAATGCTGAGTTTACCATTACCGTTACCAACCATAAAGATGACCCGGTGACCAATGTAGTGGTTACCGATCCGCTGCCGGCAGGACTGACGCTTGTTTCAGCCAGTAACGGTGGTACGGATAACAATGGAGTGGTGACCTGGGACCTGGGTACAATGGCATCCGGTGAGGTGATCATTCTGACCTATAGCGCCCAGACGAACCCCAGCGCCAAGTCGCAGCTGTTCTTCCGGGATGAAATGGAGACGGAAGGCGACAGCTGGATCTCGCTGGTGAACAATAACGAAGGCGTGAATATTTTCTACCTCCAGGGCGATTCGGTCCAGGTAGGTACCTATGCCTGGAAAGCCGATGCGCCGGATACAGAGACCGACCAGTCGCTGTTGCATTACCTGCCAGTGACGATCACGGGCGCCCAGCCGGTCATGCGCTTCTGGCACAATTATGATACCGAGGCCGGAGCGGATGCAGGATTCCTGGAGATCCAGATCGATGGGGATAACCAGTGGCGGCGTATTGCACCTGAAAAGGTATTCCGTAAAGGCTACCCGACTGGTATCCAGTATGGCACTTTTGCTATTCCGTTCCTGAGCGGCTTCTCCGGCAACTCCGGCGGTTGGATACAATCATACTTCGATCTGAGCGAATATATCGGCGAGAATATCCTGTTCCAGTTCCGGTTTGGAACGGACGACAACACCAATGTTCCGAATGGTGGCTGGTACATTGACCAGGTCGATATCATGGATATGCTCAACTATGAATCGGAAGCCTGTGTTACCTCCGCTGAAGGTGATCAGGCCTGTGACAGCGCTCCGGAACGCGGTGTGATCATCGATCCCGATTCGGTGGTGGATACCGACGAGCCGGTCAACAACGCCCTGGGTCTGCAGGTGCAGCCCAACCCGGTCCGCGATGTGCTTTCCCTTTCTTTTGGTGAAGATGCCAGCGGCCCGGTCCGTATCCTGCTGATCGGAGCAGACGGACGGCTTGTTGCAGAGCATAATACGACGAATGTGCATGCAGGGCAGGTGTTCCCGTTGAATGTACAGCACCTGCCGGCAGGGATGTATGTGGTACGGGTAGAGAACAGTAAAGGCAGCAGTGTGGTAAAAGTGGCTAAACAATAAACAGCCCTACCGATAAAAAAAAGCCGACGGCGAATTCGCCGTCGGC
>SBHD01000361.1 GCA_006226345.1 Bacteroidota bacterium
GGTCTGCGACCCGACACGCACCGTGTTCAAGTTTTTAACCTGCCATGCATTGCAACGGTTTTTATGGTAAGTCAGAGTCTTGCCAACGCTACATTTCGGGTCGCAGACCCTCACGAGCAGTCTACGTTTCACCGTTTGCGCAGTGGGGTACAGTATGCGGATAGTCATTTAAGTTAATTCAAATTGTGACCGGATCTACATCTGATCCGGTCACAATTTAGAGTATGAAGTGATTTAAACTTTTCTGGTAAGAAATCCCCAATCACGCTCCAAGCCCTTCCTAGGTAACCGCTACCTTTTATGCAACGGCACGTCTTTTATTTTCGTTGATCATCTTAATGTTGGTTGCCTGCTTCCGCCGGGAGAATATGCCGTTTTTGGTGACCAGGCTGTAAGAGGGGATATCCGTCATTTCGTCTATCGTAACTCCGTCTTCAATAACGCAGAACCTTCCGATCTTACACATGTACCCGATGGTGACGTTTTCCCCAATTTTATTACAATGGCCAACCGTTGCGCGCTCGCCGATCACGGTATTGTCGCCGATCGTATTCCCGAAGCCGATCGCGGTCTCAAACCCGATGATGCAGTCTTTTCCGATGGTTGTATTACCAGCCACGGTGCACCCCTGATTGAAAATGGTATTATCCCCGATCCGGATCTCGCCTACCACTATAGTCTTCTGGTCCGGGCTGACCTGGTTTGAACCCAAGAGGATGTTGTCAGCCAGGTACACATTTTTCCCGATGTCCAGCAAGGGCAGGTCCCGGAGCCAGCACTTCGGATAGATAGTGAAATCCACTTTGCCCGCATAGCCAAATGCGCGAAAGAACTTTTCCTTCAGCTCCCGCTCTCCGAAGATTATATTCAGGACGGCCGGGTTGTACAAAAAGTCGCGCAGGGCTTTGGTATACACGATCCTGTCGTTGTAGTCGGGATCGTTGGTATTGCGTACAAACTTCCCGGCTTTAATATTGCGGACCGATTGCTGAAAAACTTTATCGTTTTGGATGCGGTCTATTTCTTGTTCTACGATATTTCTATTGATGAAAGTCATGATTTTTCCCTTTGATGTTTTTGAATAAGTACAGTGCAAAGATGCGGCCGTACCATACCCTAAACACCATCAGAAATGGTGAACCTGTTTATATCCTCATTAATGAGGAGAAGATGTCAGACCCGCTTTGGCGCCTGGTTTCGGGGCTTTAGAGCGATGCGGCTATCTCATGGCAGACCAGGAACCCGGCGCGGCAAATTTTCACCGCGGAGACACCCGGACGCGGCGTTCAGTCCTTCTCCAGCAAACCAAATTCAAAGGCTTTCCGGACCAGACCCGCTACATTTTTCACATTGAGTTTTCGCAACAGGCTTTTGCGGTGGGAGATCACCGTGGTGGAGGAAACAAACAACTTTTCGGCAATTTCATCCGTGGTATATTCATCTACAATTAACTGCAGCACCTCCTGTTCGCGGCGGGTGAGTTTCTGGATAAAATCGGATGTTTTGGGCTTTTTGACCTCCTGCATCCCGGTCACCAAACTTTCCATCACCTGCTGACTGAAGTACCGCTCCCCCTTCATGACGGCCTCTACAGCCTTCAGCAGTTCGTCCTTGCCCGTGTTTTTCAGCAAGTAGCCATCCGCTCCGGCTTTGATCATTTTATTAATGTATCCGGCATTGCCATGCATGGTCAGCGCAATAACTTTAATGGACGGATGCTGCTTTTTTAGTGCTGCGCACACTTCAAAACCGCTCATATCCGGCAGGTTAATATCCAGCAACACCAGGTCGACCGACCCCGCAGCCACCTGCTCCAGGGTTGCCTCCCCGGTCAGGGCCTCCTTCAGTTCGCCGATGCCGGGGGCTTCCTCCAGCAGTGTTTTCAAACCGTCAATAATGATCTGGTGATCGTCTACTAACAGAATATCAGTCATGCCATTACTTAATTTAAGGGTAGTTTGATCAAAAATGTACTTCCTTCCTCCGGGCGGGAGTCAATCTCCAGGCTGCCTTTCAGATACTTTACCCTGGAGTGCATATTATCCAGTCCGATGCCTTTGGAAACGGTCCCGGGATCAAAGCCCCGGCCATCATCTTCCACCAGCAGTTCGATCCACCCATCCTCTACGGTCAACTGCACGATCACTTCCGTAGCATGGGCGTGATTGATGATGTTTTTCAACAGTTCCTGGGCGATCCTGTAAATAGTGACCTTTAACGTATCCGTCCGGATCAGATCCACCTGGTACGGATTGAAATGTACCTGGAGGTTTCTGGTTCCCGAAATGGTTTGGCACATATCTTCCAGGGCATATTCCAGCCCATGCTGTTCCAGGATATACGGCATCATGCCGTGCGAAATTTCCCGGACCGTCTGGCAGGCCGTATCGATCAATTGCTCTGCTTTTTGAACAGCGGGGATTTCGGTATTCGCCGGCAGTTTTCCCGAAATACTGTTGATCTGCATTTTTACGGTCGCCAGGGCAGCACCCAGACCGTCGTGCAGTTCCCGGCCGATACGTTTTCGTTCTTTCTCCTCGCCTTCAATGATCGATCTTAAGTTTTGGGCTTCCTGCTCTTTTTTCAGCACTTCAATTTTTTGCTGATTGATCTGTTGATTTTTCCGGTATAGAAAAAGCAGCGATACCACAAGTAAAGCAGTTAACAACAAGCCCCCGCCGAGCAGCAGGAGCTGGAAATTACGGCGCTGGATTTCGCTTTGCTGTTGTTCGATCTCCAAACGCTGTTGTAGTATTTCCTTGTCTTTCTTTTCTGTATCGTATTTCTTGTCCAGTTCATTAATGACCCGGGTGCGTTCGACAGAGGTCAGGCTGTCTTTCAGCAGCATGTAGTCCTGGTAATAGGCCAGGGCCTTTTGCGGATCGTTGACCTTTTGATACGCCGTGGCCAGCAGGCTATAACTTTGTTGCAGACTTTCCTGATCCCGCATGCTTTTGAAATCCGAAATACAGGACTGCACCAGGCGAATGCCCTCCCGGTTACTTCCATGGAGGATCTCCAGTTTTGCCAGAGCCATTTTTGCCTGCAGGGTGCTTAGTTTGTCCCGAGATTGCTGGCGAACAGCGATGGCATCCAAAAGATAGGCTTTGGCTATGGGGTATTGTTCCCTGCTTTGATAACATTGGCTAAGTTCGATCCGGACATCCGCCGCGCTGATCTTATTCCCAAGTTGTTCATAAAGTGCCAGGGCTTTTTGATAGTACTCAATGGCCTGCGGTTTATTGTTTTCAATGACCGCCATACTGGCCAGTTTCCTAAAACAGGCGGCTGAAACAAAATCATTGTCCTTGGAAAGGGCGATCGCCAGGGCTTTTTGATAATTGCTGCCGGCCAGTGACGTAATTTGCTGTGCTTCGTAAAGTGCCGCGGTTTCAGCATAAAGCGTCATCAGGGAAAACGAATCCCGGACTGACTCCGCCAGCCGAAATCCCTCAATGTATTGTTGTTGAGCCAGCTCATAACTTCCGCGTTCGCGGTACAGGTTACCAAGGGCGGGATAATCGCTCAGCAGCCCCTCCGTGTCCTTCAGCGCTTTTTTTAACTGGATTAACTGCTGAAAATAGTGAATGGCGGAATCCAGTTGCCCGCCGGCATGGTAGTTCGTGGCCAGCTGGTTTAAAACATCCCTGGCCTGCCGCCGGTCTGCTAAAAAGCCGGCTGCCGCCAGCGCCTGCTTTAAAGCAGAAAAAGAAGAGTCCGGCTGCTGCAAGACCGTATACACATTAGCCTGGATCTGACAGGCATCGACCAACACCTGGTGCATACCCAGTTTATTAGCATAGCCTATTGCCCGACGGATCGATTCCCCGGCCTGTATGAAATCACCTTGTAAAAACTGCAGTTCCCCCCATTTGCAGAACAGCAGCCCCAGCCCTTTTTCATAAGCGGCTGCCTGAAAATGCATGTCGGCTTCCTGATAGGAGGCTTCGGCAACAGGAAAGTTATTATCGAGTACCGCCACTTGTCCCAGATAAAAACTGGCGATCCCGCGCTTCCTGGCCTCTTTCTGGTTTGCAAGGATCGTGGTGCAATCCTCTTTCAGTGTGGTGATATCCTCCGAGATCAATTGCTGCTCTATCTTCTTAAAAAGCGCAGGGTATTCCCCAACAATATAGGGTGGAGACTGGCAGCGCAGCGCAAGCCCGTACAGGAGGAGAAACAGAGCAGCAATTAATTGTTTTTTATTCAAGGTATTTCCGTGTTAGAGGGGACTGTTTCAGAAGTGTGCCTCCGTGGATTGTTTTTTCGCCGAGACGCGAAGACGCAGAGTATAATACTTAGAGCCCTGGCGGTGAGTATTATCTACACCGTGTACAGCATCGTTTTTAATAATGTGCCGTTAAAACAAGGCGAAACGTTCGTTGTGTTTTGTCCCAAGGCTTGTTCTCTACCATTTGGGTGGAAACAGCAACCCGGGTCAACAACCAGGGGGTGATCCGGTAACCGGCTGCCAGGGAATGCCGCCAGACATTATTATCCCAGTTGCCGGAATTTGACCTGGTGTTCTCCCCAAATCCCAACCGGTCGATCCGGTACGCCAGATACATGCCCGGTAAAAAAGAAAATTCGTATTTGACATCGGCATATGCGGCGTAATTGAACAGTTTTAAAGGCTCTCCCAGTGTCTCCGGATCAAACAGGTTATCGGCTTCCAGGAAGGCCGGCGTTTTATAAAAAGCCGCAATCAGTTCGCCTGAAAATTCCAGGAAACCGACGCCCAGTTTAAGATCCGTACCGACCAGTGTCTGCCGGAAAGCCCGGAGGTCCTCAATGGAACCGCTCTTTTCGGATGCCCGCAAAAAAGAACCGTGGCTAAAGGAAATGCCTTGTTCCCAGAAATAGACGGGCTGCAATTTCAGCCGGCTGATCAGCCCGAAATGGAGCGGATCCGTAAAGCGTTTCTGCAAATTCGGCGCACCGCTTACCAGGGCGATTTTCCAGTTGATCTTACCGGGTTTGATATTGAAGCTGCACATCGCGCCGGTGCTGTAGCCCCCGTAGTACAAATTCGTCGTTCCCCATTGTTTGGCTCCGTCGATATTGATCTCAGCGACATCGCCCAGGTTTTCAACAAATCCGATTTGGTCGGATATATTGACATAATAACTGTACGCCAGTGGCAGGCCGACGAAGGTCCGGTCGATCGAAAGTTGTTGCTCGTTAAACGCGCCAAACGGGTTGGTAAAACTCCCGGCGGTGATCCCGAGGTTGCGCTTTTTGGACAACCACTGGATATTCAACTGCGGTACGACGAAGCGCTCCAGTTTCTTTCCTTTATCGCGTTCCAGCAACAACCGGGCATTGACTGTCCAGCCGGGATTCAAGATGAGTTTCCCGATCGCGTTGAGTTGCGCGACCCCGACCCGGAGATCCCTGTTGTCCTGGTCTATTTCATTATAATAGAAATGCGATTTTTCGCCGCCTGCAGATAGTTCCAGGTCGGCCAATATATTCCATTGAAAGGCCGGCTGGGCAGATCCCTTTTCTACGGAGAGGAACGTGAGCAGGCATAATAGAAAAGTCCCGGGTACAGATCTCATCATAAATGGTGGTGTTTGAGCATACCTGGGGTTAGGGTGTATACTGCACATTTCATTGATCCCTACTTTTTTGTCTTAACACAAAAAAGTAGCAAAAAAAGTCAAGGCTGTATTGAAATCCTGCGATTTTGCTGAAATCTGCGGCGGCGCGAAAAAAAACTCGCCCCGATTCGTTCCTCATCGGGACTCAGACAGTTTTTCGCTTCTCCCGCCTCCGATTTCGCAAAATCGGGATTTCAATAAGGCCGGTCCTCAAAATAAGCCCTCCATTTGGCTAGAGCCTAGTGGTCAACCAACTTAGTTTTCGAAAGCAATCAAAATCCGGGACCAAATTGGTTAACCACTAGATTATGGCTTTACCGTAAAGTCATATTTCAAATTATAGACCTTCCCGCCTTGCAGCATGATCTCATCTGTGATGGCCGTGCAGGTGGGGTGGTATAGTTCCAGACGGTATTTTCCATCCGGCAGGTTTCCAAGTTCAAACGTGCCATCGCTTTTAACCCGGGTAAAATAAGGGGTGTCCAGAGCAAGAATAACGCCGTTCATCTGGGAGTGAATGTCGCACATCAAACTGATCGCCCCTGTTTTATATATTTTCTGGCTGTATGAAATACCCGGCGCCCGGCGCCCGATACTGAACCGTTGTTTGGACAAGGACTGTACGTTATGGAAAAACTCATCCTCATTGAGAAAATGGACTTTTGAGCCCACCGTTACGGGCAGCACATGGGGCAGAAACGTCTGTTCTTTCTGCGTGATGTACGCATTTTCGGTCGGACTTAAGGCTGGCTTGAACGTAATCGGGTGCAGGCTCAGGATAAGGTTCTGTTTGGTTTTTGCCATCGGATCATCCGAATGCATGATCTCCGTTCCGTCCTTGTTGTAGCCTGTTCCCTTTTTGACTTTTTTAGGGCATTCGAAAAATTTAACTGATCCCCTGATCCCGTTATTCGCCGACCGGCCGAAGTGGCTCGTGAAAGCCAGCAAAGTGAGCAGACCAAAGGCAAAAATCAACTTCGTTAATTTCATATGTGCTGATACTGATGTGCGTATGTATGCCCGGCGGAAAGTGGTTGTTCGAATATATACTCTGCCCCCGCCGGGGTGGACAAGCGTCCGGCATGCACCTCAAGTTGCAATAATTGAGCGTAAATCAGGCTGTTTTTGAAAAAAACGCTGGATAAAAACCCGTTTTGAAGCAAAAAGCGGGTGTTTTCAGGCATTTATGCCGTGTTGGATCCGGTGATCGGACAACTATGCTCTTTTGAGTCTTCAGACTCGAAAGTCCTGTTTCGCGGACTTGGTCCGCAGGCAAAATAGTGCGGGCCAGGTCCGACAGCAACGTTTTCAAGTCGCTGTTCAGACCGCATTCGAATCCTCCACAAAGTTGTCCCACATCCCCAGGTAGTCGATAAAGGCCTCGCCAAGCCCTTCCCCGCGCAGGTACTCCCGGGTCACCGGGGTAGTCACGGGCGTAAACCCGGGATCCTCCAGTACCCGGGCCGGAAAATCGTGGTGCAGGATGGCCGATTGCCCGACAGACACGAAATCCACCCCGGCGTTCAATACCTCATGTACCGAACGGCCGTCCCGGATCCTGCCCGCCACTGTCAGGCGCACCTGCCCGCGATCGAGGCTGGTGAAATGCTCCAGGAGAGACTGGTGTTGAAACTGTTCGTCTTCCGGGCGTTTAGCGTAGTCCCACAACGAGAGGTCGAGGAAATCGGTGTTGCCGTCGTCGATCAGGCGCTGGCAGATCGTTTTTATTTCGTTCAGCCGCATACCGAACCGTTCCGGGGAAAGCCG
>SBHD01000245.1 GCA_006226345.1 Bacteroidota bacterium
GGTTGACCAGTTCGGGATTTTTATTGGTCGACCGGCGGCGTAATTCGGCCAGGGGCATCGTAAAACCTTTGATCGTTTCCAGGATGATATCAGTCAGGTTCCGGTATACCCCTTTGGTGATCCGGGCCAGTTCAGTCTCTGTTTTTTCCGGGAAGGCCTGCCGCAGATTGTCGTGGATCACCTGGCGCCGGTAGCCGATGACGTACTGCAGTACAAAAGCCAGTCCGTCAGACAGGCGGTATAACAACCAGAAGGGAACAAGCCGGAAGGCTTCCGTAACCAGACGGGTAAAAAAATAGCCGATGCGATCCATAGCAGCTAAGGTAAGTGCCTTTTGATGCAGAACCTTATCCTCAATTCCCTTGTTTTTTCTCTATTTTCGCCCGTTCACAACTATCCTGCCCGAACATGAAGAACAAATACGCATTCTCCCCGTTTCTCCATCTTCTCCTCCTTTTCATTATCTTTTTACCGTTCTCCGGCACGAGCCAGCAGCCGGAAAAGCCCTCTGCAGCCGAGCTGCACCAGGCGATTAAAAAGCTCAATGTACTGGGTTCGGTGCTGTATGTGGCTGCTCACCCCGACGATGAGAACCAGCGGCTGATCAGCTACTGCGCCAATGAGAAACTGTATAACGTTACCTACCTCTCCCTGACACGGGGTGACGGCGGGCAAAACCTCATCGGCCCGGAACTCCGTGAGCTCCTTGGGGTACTGCGTACCGAGGAACTCCTGATGGCCCGGTCGGTCGACGGTGGTAAGCAGCGGTTTTCCCGTGCCAATGATTTTGGCTACTCCAAAACACCTAAGGAAACCCTGGAAATCTGGAACAAAGACGAAGTGCTGGCAGACGTGATCTGGACGATCCGCCACACCCGGCCGGATGTGATCATCAACCGTTTTTACCACGACGATGCGTATCGCACGCACGGTCACCACACCTCTTCGGCCATGCTTTCCGTAGAGGCTTTCGACCTGGCTGGAAAAACGGATGTTTACCCGGAACAATTGAAATTTGTATCGCCCTGGCAACCCTTGCGGCAGTTTTACAACACCTCCTGGTGGTTTTACGGGGGGCAGGAGGCCTTTGAAAAGATTGATAAAAGCCACCTTTTTTCCCTGGATGCGGGCGTATACCTACCGCTGAAAGGCAAAAGCAATACAGAGGTGGCTGCCGAGGCGCGTTCGATGCACCGTTGCCAGTCATTCGGTGCCATGGGTAGTCGCGGCGAAACGTTGGAGTGGTTTGAATTTATCAAAGGCGACCGGCCGAAGACCAACGACCCGTTCGATGGCATCAATACTACCTGGACACGCGTGGAGGGCGGCGCTCCCATCGGTACGATCCTCGCCCGCGTGGAGCAACAGTTCAAACCAGACAACCCGGGTGCTTCCGTACCCGACCTGTTGCAGGCCATGCAGCTGATCAAAACCCTGCCCGACGGCTACTGGAAGCGCGTCAAACTGGCGGAGATCAAAGAAGTGATCCGCGGCTGCCTGGGCCTGTACCTCGAAGCCACGGCTTCATCAACGATCGCTACGCCCGGCGATCCGGTTAAACTGCGCCTGGAATGCATCTACCGCGCCCAGGTACCCGGCAATGGCCCGGTAACCCTGACCGGCTTGTCCGTACTCCCGGGCATATTCGATACCATACCCGCCCAAAACCTGACCTGCAACATCATCTGGGAACTGGAAAAAACGGTGCAACTGCCGGAAAATATGACTTTTACCGCACCGTACTGGCTGCTCCAACCGTCCACCGAAGGCATGTATACCGTGGAGAACCAGGAACAGCGCGGACAACCCGAAACACCGCGCGATTTTCGGGTTCGCTGGTCCCTGAATGTGAACGGCACACCGCTCGAACTCGAATCCACCGTAGCCTACAAAGAACGCCAGGCCGACAAGGGAGAGGTCTGGTATCCCTTTGATATCCTACCGCCGGTTTCGGTAGAACTGACGGAGTCGTTTTACCTGGCTACCGGAAAAAGTGTGCCCGTAACGGTGCGCGCCCGGGCCAACCGGGATAATGTGAAAGGCCAGCTGAAGTTGCTCAGTCCGGCTGGCTGGCCCAATAGCTATGCCGAAGATAATCCTCCGGTATTTGAGCTGAAAAACAAAGGCGATGTAGTCGAATACACCTTCGACCTGCAGCCGTCAACCGGACCGGAAGTAGTCACCCTGGGTGCCGGCTTTGAAATCGATGGCGCCTTGTACACCAGCAAGCAGATCACGATCGACTATGAGCATATCCCAAAACAATACGTCCTGCTGCCCGCTCACGCCCAGGCAGCACGGGTAGACCTGAAGGTCAGCTCGAAAAATGTAGGGTATTATATGGGTGCCGGTGATGAAGGCCCGGCCGCGCTGCGCCTGATGGGTTGCAACGTAACGATGTTGGAAGATGCCGACCTGACCGTCGATAACCTGCGCCAATACGATGCTGTGGTGCTGGGCGTACGGGCCTACAACACCAAAGACGTACTGCACCAGCGGCAGCAGGTGCTCTTTGAGTATGTTAAAGGCGGTGGCACACTGGTCAACCAGTACAATACCAGCTATAACCTCAATGTAGATAACGTCGGCCCCTACCCGCTTAAGCTGGGGCGCGGCCGGGTGACCGATCAGGCTGCCGAGATCCGGTTCCTCAAACCCGGTCATCCGGCACTGAATACCCCCAATCAGCTGACATCAAAGGATTTTGAGAACTGGGTGCAGGAACGCGGTTTGTACTTCCCGTCCGAATGGGATGAACATTATACGCCGTTGCTGTCCTGCAACGACCCGGGAGAAGAAGCCCTGGACGGCTCCCTGCTCGTTGCGCCTTACGGAAATGGCTATTTCGTATACACAGGGTTATCGTTCTTCCGGCAGTTCCCGGCCGGCGTACCCGGCGCATACCGGTTATTCGCCAATTTGATCTCGCTGAAAATGAGCCCGTGAGGTAAAAAGAGATGCATGTGATTAATTGGGTGCATACGGATATAAGGTGGTTCACACCAAATGCAAACCTTACCGCAAACACTCCAGGCTAATCACATCATCGACCCTTACCGCATGGCAATAGCGGGACGTGCCTCGTGGATATATTTTACCGTGACTTTTTCCACGAAGGCCGGATCGTCGACATGGAGGTTCTCACCGGTAATAAAGGTATACGTACCGCTTTGGGTAAAGACCCTTTGGTTGCAGTACTGTCCGTAGGTATAGGGATCGGCGGTAAACGTGGCGGTCGGGATCGGCAGTTCACTAAGGCCGGCGAACGCTTCGCTGTCTACCAGCGGCTGGAGTTTGCCAACGGCTGCTTCCCGCGGGAAAACCACATAGAAAAAATGGCCGGTGGGATCCACCACGCCCAGGAAGGGAGCATTGGCACCGGAAAAGTGGAGTTCCAGTGTTTCACCACGGTAAACCGTCTGGGTTGTGGTCCACATGGCCGGCGTTGCCGGTTGCGGCAGAGCAGGGGTGTTCGTTACAAAGGGAACATCGGTTTGGGCATCGGTACGGGTAGCCTGGGCATCGTACTGATTCCAGGCGCCGGCAGCGAAGAGGGAGAGGACTGGGATGGTTACAATTAATACTGTCTTCATGGTTGTAAATTTGTCGCAACCTGGGTACAGGTATACAGATTAAATAGATCAGTGATTGGGACGATTAATGCTGTATTCGGTTACATATAGTCGTAGATTAAAATTTCGTGCCAACTTCTTTTGTAACTCGAATTGGGTAGAAAAAATTTTAAAAAAAATTTCAGATTCCCCGGTTTGTTTATCCTGCGGCGGGTTTTGAGTAGAAAACGGACATGACGGACCAACTTTTTTTCAGCACATCTTTACTAAACTGGCATGCCGGACACTGCCGGCCGATGCCCTGGAAAGGCGAACGTGACCCGTACCGGGTCTGGCTCTCCGAGATCATTTTGCAGCAAACCCGGGTCGAGCAGGGATTACCGTACTATGAAAAGTTCGTGGCAACCTATCCCACTGTTCGCCATCTTGCTGATGCGCCGCTGGATGACATACTGAAATTGTGGGAAGGACTGGGATATTATTCCCGGGCCCGCAACCTCCATGCCGCTGCAAAACACGTTGCCTATACCTGCGATGGGGTCTTTCCGGATACGTATGAAGGGCTCCGGGCCCTGAAGGGTGTTGGCGATTATACGGCAGCGGCGATCGCATCCTTTGCGTATGATCTGCCGCATGCCGTGCTCGACGGGAATGTATATCGGGTACTGGCCCGTTTTTTTGGCCTGGATATACCGGTCAATACGCCTGCAGCCAAAAAGGTCTTCAGCGAACTGGCCGGGCAATTGCTCGATACCAGCCGGCCGGGCGCGTACAACCAGGCGATCATGGACTTTGGAGCCACGCATTGCACGCCCCGCCTGGCCGCCTGCGACAGCTGCCCGATGGCTTCCCGGTGCGTAGCAGCACAGACCGGCAGGGTGGATGCCCTGCCAGTTAAGAATAAGGCCCGGGCGAAACAGGAACGTTTTTTTGCCTATGCCGTTTTTTACCACCGCGACCATATCTGGATACACAAACGCGGCGGCAATGACATCTGGGCAGACCTCCATGAGTTCCCGCTCCTGGAACTTGATAAAGTACCGGAGCAAACCGATCAGCTGCCCGGTCTGCTCCTGCGTCATTTCTTTCCGGAAGGCTCCCCGGCAGGCATTTCGCTTCGCCGTATTTCCAGGGCCTACCGGCAAACGTTGTCGCACCGTGTTGTGACAGCTGTTTTTTGCGAATTCGATTTGGCGGAAGCAACAGAAGTTGCTGATTTACAGAAAACTAAGATGCATAATTATCAGCGAATTGAACAGTTTAAATTAAAAAAAATACTTGCAATTCCACGGATAATAGATTGGTTTTGGCAGGAAAAGGACGTAACTTTAAGGTTAATTTAAAAGCGGAAAAAACGCTGCTGGCATGTCGTACCGGAACAGGACCTGACATGGTCCTTCCTCTCCGGAATCAGGGGTGTCTGAATCCCCTTAGCCATGCCAAAGCCTGGTGTTGTCCGCCCTACTTTTTCATTTAAACGATTGAAACATGATCAACAAAGTAACCCTTATCGGCAACCTCGGAGCGGACCCGGAAGTGCGGCATCTTGAAAGCGGCGTGATGGTGGCCCGGTTCCCGGTCGCCACCAATGAATCCTATAAAGATAAAGACGGCAATTTCCAGCAGCTGACGGAATGGCACAATGTAGTAGCCTGGCGCGAGTTGGCTGAACGTGCCGAAAAGATGTTAAAAAAAGGCATGCTGGTATATGTGGAAGGCAAAATATCCTACCGGAAATACACCACCCAGGAAGGGCAGGAACGCTTTGTGACCGATATCGTGGCAAACACCTTCCGCCTGCTCGAACGCCGGGAAGGTGGAAGCGGAGGGTTTGAAGCCCGGTTCCCGGAAGAAGAACGGACTACAGCCGGCAAACGGGAATCCAACGCAGCCATGGATAGCCCGGAGCCCGTTGATACAGCGCCGGCCGATGGCGACGACCTGCCGTTCTGACCACAAAACCGGCATAAAAGCCAAAAGGCCGGCTTTCCCCTCAGGATCGCCGGCCTTTTGGCTTTTATGCCTTTACCTTACATTTGTCAGGCGGCATACTGCTCACAAACTATGGCCTGGTTGATCCTCAGTATTCTGATTTATTTCCTGGTGCTCCTCTCAGAGCGCATTTTAGTGGGTGTTTCCCCGCATGATATAGAGCACCTCCGTGCGGATAACAGCCGGAGCGCATACCATGCCTACCCTCTGGTAAACCCGGTACGCCCCACCCTGGCCGCCCTGCTCCTGGCGCGGATCCTGTTGAAGATCCTGATCACTGTTTTTACCGCTGCCGAATTTCTCCATTCTTCCCTGACCCGCACCACCCTTTACCAATGGTCGAAGATCAGTGGATTACCGGAACCGGTCGTATGGTCAGCAGCAGGCAGCCTGGTCGTTATCGCGCTGGCAGCCTGCTTTTGGCTACTGAACAAGACCAGTTGGCCGGCCTTGTACGACAACCGCGCCCGTATCGGACTACAACGAATCTGGTGGTTCATCCGGTTCTGGACGGTTCTTTTCCGGCCATTCCTGCCGCGCCAACCAATTGAAACTGCCACCGGAACAGAAAGCGGGGACATATCCGGCACCAGCCCGGTAGACAGCCTGGCCTCTGCCAAACAACGGGAGATCGAACTGCTCAAGAGTATAGTCAAGTTCAGCGACGTCACCGTTAAACAAGTTATGCAGCCACGTTCCAAAGTCGTAGCGGCTGATTTCCGGACCCGCTTCGACGAACTGTTGCAGCTCGTGCACGAAGCCGGCTACTCCCGGATGCCCGTATATGATGAAGACCTCGACAACATTACCGGAATCCTGTATGTAAAAGACCTGCTCCCGCACCTCGAAAAACCGAAAGATTACGAATGGCAGTCGCTCATCCGGACCAACGTTCAGCTGGTCCCCGAAGCTAAGCGCGTTAGCGAACTGCTCCAGGAGTTTAAGCGCAACAAACGCCACATGGCCATTGTCGTGGATGAATACGGCGGCAGTTCCGGCATTGTTACCCTGGAAGATATCCTTGAAGAGGTCACGGGTGAGATCCGCGACGAATTTGACGAAGAAAGCGAGATCCGCTTCCGGAAACTGGATGAAAACAACTACCTCTTCGAAGGCCAGACCCTGCTCAATGATGTTTGCCGTATCGCCGGCCTCGCTTCCGGCACCTTCGACCCGATCCGGGGCGCTACCGATACCCTGGCCGGCCTCGCCCTCGAACTCAAAGGCGACATCCCCAACCCGGGCTCCCAACTCGGCTGGAACAACTACCTCCTCACCATCATTGCCGCCGACAACCGCAAGATCGACCAGGTGAAGCTGACGATATTGGAGGGTTAGAGGGTTGGAGGGTTAGATGGTTAGATGGTTAGATGGTTGGAGGGTTGGAGGGGTTGGAGGGGTTGGAGGGGTTCGTTAACTTTTGGATATGACTTACTTAAAACTGAATGATTGGGCTACGTACAAGACAGCGTTTCACCTGTCCAATTACGTTTGGAATATTGTAGTAGGGTGGGATTATTTTGCCCAAAAAACGATCGGCGCACAAATCGTGGATGCCATAGATAGTATTTTTGCCAACCTGGCAGAAGGATGGGGGCGCTACCACAAAAAAGATAAGGTAAAATTCTACCGCTATGCACAAGGGTCCTGTAAAGAATCGTTTGACTGGACAGAAAAAGCCCGTATCCGCCAGCTATTCACGCAGGAACAATACGATCACATATTTAAAGAATTGGAAAAAATACCCCT
>SBHD01000375.1 GCA_006226345.1 Bacteroidota bacterium
GAGCAAATTTTGTTTTTATCGAGGCAAATTTTGTAGTCGTATGCGGGCAATCCGGCGAAAAATTTAACGATGAGAAAAATAAAATTGGCCGTTCGCAGCCCTGAAATAAAAACCCGAACAACCTCTTAATATCCGTTTATCCATACCGGAGTGCCCCAGCGGGTGTCCGGCCTAACAAGTAACATTATGCAAATCCAGTCCGCTACCCTGCAATTCCTTAAAGACCTCGCCGCCAATAATAACCGTGAGTGGTTCCAGGCCAACAAGGCCCGTTACGAAGCGGCCAACGGCAACATGAAAAAATTTGTCAAAGCCGTAGAGCAGGCGCTGGGTGAAACAGACCATCTGGACCAGGCCAAACTTTTCCGCATCTTCAGGGATGTACGGTTCTCCCAGGATAAATCGCCGTACAAGAATAACTTCGGCATGGGCTTTTCCCGGGCGACCAAACGGCTGCGCGGTGGGTATTATCTCCATATTGAACCGGGGGCTTCCTTTGCCGGCGGTGGCTTCTGGCAGCCAAATACCCAGGACCTCAAGCGCATCCGGGACGAGTTTGTGGCAGATGCTGCGCCGATAAGGGCGATTACGGCAGATCCCCGGTTTACACAATACTTCGGTGCGCTGGAAGGGGATGAACTTAAAACAGCGCCCAGGGGCTATGATAAGGATAGTCCTGTGCTTGACCTGATCCGGAAAAAGAGTTTTGTGGTACGCCGGCCGTTTACGGATAAGGAAGTGACCGGTCCGGACTTTTTGCAGGAGGTAAGAAAGACTTTTGAAGCGATGCGGCCCTATTTCGATTACATGAGCGAGGTGTTGACGACCGATCTGAATGGTGAATCGCTGCTGGACTGACCCTTTAGCGGATTTCTTTCACAAAAACGTCGTTTGGGCTGCCCAGCGCTGGTTTTTTAGGTAATAGTTGAAATTTTACAACCTTAACTAAAAAGCTGCAGCTGCCTGAAAAAAGCAGTTTTAACTTTGTATTAACACTAAAAAACAGCTTTTGGCAGTTTCCTTGATCTAGGATGTTCGTCTAAAGGTTCAAACATCCTTTGAAAATCATCTAAACCAAACTGCAAAGTGATGAAGAATTTGCTTTTTCTGCTGCTTTTTGCCCCGTTTGCCCTTGCGGCTTACCAGGGTAATCCCAGTCTTGACGCCATTTCGAAAGCGCTCAGCGCCGGTGATGCTGATGCCTTGTCGCAATATTTTGCCGATAATGTAGAGATCTCCATCCTGGACAAGGAGCAATTGTACCCGAAGGCCAAGGCTAAGGAAGCTGTTCGCGCCTTCTTTGATGCCAACAAGCCGAAATCGTTCAGCCAGGTGCACCAGGGTACAAGCCGGGAGAACAGCGACCAGTATTGCATTGGTAACATGTCTGCCTCTACCGGCTCATACCGGGTATACCTGTATCTCAAAGTATCTGGCGGCAGCGCCGTCATCCAGGAGATCCGGTTTGACAAAGGCTAGGTGGCTACCCTGTCTGTAAAATAAATACTGCGGCCCCGGGCATTGGCCTGGGGCCGTTTTTTTTGCCCTTTGTGAAACCATCCGGGCATTTTAGTTGTTCCAAACCATCAAAATCCTGTTACATGCGTATATTAATTGCTGCTGTCCTTTGCCTGTCTTTTGCTGTCCTGTTGCCGGCCCAGGGGCCGGTTGGTACCTGGAAAACGATCGACGATGATACCGGAGAGGCAAAAAGCTACGTAGAGATCTACAAACAAGGGAATGAACTGTACGGCAAGGTGGTCCGGTTGCTCAAGTCTTCACCCGACCGGAAATGTGATAAGTGTTCGGGTGAGCGCAAAGACAAACCGATCCTGCAAATGGTCATTCTGGAGAATATGCAGATCAAGGAAGGGTACTGGCAATCCGGCCGGATCCTGGATCCGGAAAAAGGCAAGTGGTACACCTGCAACTTCTGGCTGAAGGACGGCGACCCGAATGTCCTGGTCGTGCGCGGGTATATCGGTCCTTTTTACCGCACGCAATATTGGTACCGGATCAAAAACCAGTAAAGGAATAAAAAAATAGGCGCTGGGGGTTGCACGAATTGTTCTGTCGATCTATCTTTGCCCCCGCTTTTAAAAAGCGCTGGTGTTTTGGCCCATGGTGTAATGGTAACACAGCAGATTTTGGTTCTGTTATTCAGGGTTCGAGTCCTTGTGGGCCAACAACTTTAAAAATCAACCCGCTGTAAGTGAGAAACTTACAGCGGGTTTTTGTTTTTGGGGTGGAGGTGGAGTACGGATTTTTGGGTCTGCACTCATCTTATTTGAGTGTTTTCTTAAAGTGTATTCAACGATAAGCCAGGTCAAATGGTTGAAGGTTTAGATATTATGGCATCCCTTCCGAGCACAGGGACTGCAGGTTGAAAGCCAGGACCATTGCCGGCATTTATCCGGGTGTTGCAGGTGGTGCGGTAATGATCGGTTAGTATCCGATTCTAAAGAATTCACGATACAACCCATAAAAACATATTAATTCCAAATTCAACACTACATTTGCGTTAGTAATCCAGGGTTTTAATCAGTTCTTTCTGAACTGTAAATCTAATCGAACATGAAAAGTCTTTACCAGCCACGACGGCAGGGCCAAACGCCTATGCGCATTACCGCCTTAAAATCCTTACTCCTCACTGGAATATTGTTATTCGCCCTGAGTGCGAACGCCGATACATGGTACGTAAAGCCTGCCGGCAACGATGCCAATGCCGGAAACAGTTGGGCCAATGCTTTCCAGACGCTGCAAAAAGCCCTCGCTTCGGCCACTTCCGGCGATGCGATCTGGGTGGCTGCAGGCACGTACTATCCCGACGAAGGGCCGGGGGTAACGGACAACGACCGCAACACCAGCTTCAACATGAAGCCCGGCGTAGCGATCTACGGCGGCTTCCCGGCTGCAGGCGACCCGGTCTTCGGCGATCGCGACTGGGATACCCACGTAACTATCCTGAGCGGTGACCTGATGCAAAACGATGGGGCCAATTTTGCCAATAACGGTGATAATGCCCTTCACGTAGTAATAGCAACTTCCGCGGCGATCACCGCTACTGCCATTCTGGACGGATTCACGGTAACGGCAGGGAATGCCAATGATCCGGTGTTTGGGGCACAAAGTTGGGGAGGTGGTCTGCTTGTACTTTTCAGTGCAGCCCCGACTATTTCAAATTGCACCGTTATTAAAAACGCTGCCCGTACTAGAGGCGGCGGCATGTCAGTGGTCTACTCCTCTGCCCCCACCATCACCAATTGCGCTTTTATAGAAAACGTATCGATTGCTGGTGGCGGTGTACATATGGAAGTTGGCACAGCACCTGTGTACAGTAAATGTTCTTTTATTGGTAATTTGGCTAACGCAGACGGCGGCGGCTGTGTTATTCGTGTTGGTTCCATTCCGGCGTTTACGAATTGTTTGTTTTCAGGGAATAAAGCAATTGCCAGAGGTGGCGCTGTGTATACCCTTGATCTAGGAACTAAGCCAAACTTCACCAACTGTTCCTTTTCCGGGAATAAAGGTGAAGTGGACGGTGGAGCCATCTACAACCCAAATGACACTGTAAGACTGACCAATTGCCTGCTATGGGGCAATAGCACTGAAATCACCGGACTTGGAACAACTAGGGTCAACTATTCCATCGTTCAGGGCGGTTACGCCGGCATAGGTAACCTCGACCAGGCCCCCTTGTTCGTCAGCCAGCCCGACCATACTATGGCGCCAACGACCGCCGGCGACCTCCATCTGATCTTCTGCTCGCCCGCTATTAACGCCGGCACCAATGCCGGCGCTCCGGCCGACGACCTCGACGGAAACACCCGTCCCCAGGGAGCGACAGTAGATATGGGCGCTTATGAAGCAACAACCAGCGACCTCCTGGCTTTTGATGTGGTCGCCAACTCTTTTTGCGACGGCGGTACCGGCGGTACCGTTCAACTCAGCGGCTCTCAACCCGGTGTGGATTATCAACTCAAGGAGTGGGGCGGCAGCAACATCGGCGCTCCATTGCCCGGCACAGGCGATCCGCTGGACTTCGGCTTGTATCCTGTCCCCGTTGGCAACTATACTGTGATCGCAACCTCCGGTATCTGCGATGGCGTATCTGCTGATATGAACGGCCCGGCGGCAGTAACAACTGTGCCTTGCAACTTGCAGGTTCCCAACTTTTGCAACTGTGGCGCTCCTGACGGACGGGCAGTCGTTACCCTTCAAGTTCAAGGCCTGGAGGGCCAGAACTGGACGGTAAAAGCAGTGATCGGTCTGTACGACGCTGCCAGCCCGCCGGCTCCGGCTCCACCCACCCCGCTCGCTGTGGGCACGCCGTTGAACTACACCGGTGGCAACATGTTCACACTGGATGTGCTTCGACTAATCGACAAAGGCTATTGGGTACAACTGACCAACGGCAATACCGACCTGGATATTCAGGTGGGGAATCCCTCCTGGTAAGCACTTATACGCTATAATCAGGGGCAGGCTAATCTCTTTTCGGAGGATTACCTGTAAAACGCCCCTCGCTGCAATTCAGAGCAGCGAGGGGCGTCCTTTTTTTCATAACCTGAACTAACTGGAAAGACCTGCTCCCGGATGTAGCGCGTGTTTTTATCTTTAGTTCACGTAGCAACCTGGATTGACGAATATCGAACCGCAGAATATCGAATATCCAAGGTGTACACCTTACCGGGGATGGTGAACCACTTCGATATTCGATATTCTGCGGTTCGATATTCGTCAATCCTTATTCCCGTCGGTATACCGTATCTGTTGTTCAAATTCCCGGACCAGCGTTTCGCCGTACAGTTCGACCAGTTTCGCATAGGTCTGTTCGTACAGGAGTTGTTTCAGCGTTTCCGCCCTGCCATGCTCCCGCAGAAATTCTATCAGGGCGCCGCCAACCGGATACACCAGGCCATCCGGCAGGCCATCGGCCTGTTCCATGATCTCCCGGATGCTCAGGTTGCTTCTGTTAGCCGATTGGGCCAGGGCAATCCGGTTCCGTTCGGTCTGGTCGAACGCAACTGCCGCGCCTTCATTGATTAACCGGTTCCGGAGTAGGGGCCTGATCCTGTAGGCACACAGGATATGTGTGAGTTCATGGCCCTTTGTCTGCTCTATCCCGGAATTGATCATGCACAGATCCGCATCAGAAAACCCGATCTGTTTCCTGGTTAACATCAAGCCTTCCTCTGGCTTGCTCCAAATATAAAAGTCGATCTTTTTATATGGTGTGGCTTCAAAGAATGTATTTATGGAGTCATAGGCCTGCTCTCTTTCTTAACAATACCGCGCCGTATCGGCAATGCCGTGCCCGGGTTGAAGATGAAACCGGATATTGGGTTTTTCCACGATTTCCCAATCGTCAAAATATGCCGTCAATTGGAACCGGTTCAGGCGCTTTTCCGCATATTGGGTGGCATTCTCGGTGGCATACATTTGGACGGCCGTCTCCAGGTACCGCTTAGCAGCCTTCGGGTTGTCCGTCGCAAAATTGCACAATCCCAGATACCCATAACTCCAGGCTTTCATCCATTCGGGCGCCGGGTTTTGTGTTGCCTTTTCCAGGTATTTTTTTGCCTCCTCAAATTGTTTGAGTTCGGTCAGTGCCCGTCCGGTCAGGTGATTGGCCATGACATCCTCCGGATATTCTGCAAGGACATGTGTTCCCTCTGCAATGACCAATTTGAAGTCCTTTTTTTGGTACGCCAGTTCCATTTTTTGAGTGTCCTGGCCGTAGATTGAAACGGCTAGCAGCAGCAAGAATATTGTTTTCAGTGATCGCATGTTTTTTATTTTTTAGGAACGTACAAACTTACGAGCACTAATGTTTTTCCAGGTTAAATAGGGTGCTCGAACCCTTGTGGGCCAACAACTTTAAAAAACAACCCGCTGTAAGTGAGTAACTTACAGCTGGTTTTTGTTTTTGGGGTACAGTTTTTGAGTTTGGATTCATTTCATTTAGGTATTATACTAATGAAGCAAAGTGGTTTAAACTTAATGCTAGCGACTTGCTGCCTGCCCAAGATGAAAAGTTTAAACTCTAAAGCCCGGGCATGCACTTAAAATCGATTTTCCTAAACCTAAAGTCCAGATATTTGGGCTGTGTTTCTTAAAAACGTTATGGGTCGATTTTCAATTTCTTGCCTTACGCTATGGATCGCTATTTCAGGGCTATCTGCCCAAACGCGGGTACTGGATAGTCTGGAGCTCAAATTAAGTCAGGTCAAGGATGATTCTAATAAAGCACAGCTGTTGAATACGCTGGCTTTAAACCTGTGGACAACCGATTCAGTTCGGGCAAAAAATCTGTTCACAGAAGCCCAGACCTTAGCAGACAAACTGGGTAATGGAAGTTTGCAATTTGACCTGTGGATGGCCAACGCTAAATGGTATTATGACCACAAAGATTATAATCGGTCATTGGAATATACGGTGCAGGCAAGAACGAAAGCCGGTGAATTGGAAGATGCAGCGAGACTTAGCGAAGCCTTGTTGCTGATGGGGAATATATTCAATGAAATGGAAGAAAAAGACCGGGCCATTGATTTTACAAAACAGGCGTTGGAGGCAGCACGCAGATCTGGTGATCGAAAAAGGCAGTTTGGGGTTCTTAATTACCTGGGGAAATTGCACATGTGGACGACTCGTTTTGACGAGGCAGAGGAATACTTTGTTTTGGCGATGGACCTCGCCCGTGAACTGGGAAATAAAAAATATCAGGCGGGCATTTTACATAACCTGGGGAATAATGCCAGTGACGCCAATCAGAATGATAAGGCGATTGATTTCTACCAGCAGTCTTTGAAATTGAAACGGGAAATGGGCGATGTGGAAGGAGAATGCAACATGCTAAGCCTTATCGCCTATCACTACAAGCAGAAAAGCAACTTCCCTCTATCCCTCGAATATTATCAGAAGGCCCGTGACCTGGCAAGGGAGTCGCCGCATAATATATCTGTGCATATCATCATTGAGGAGGGTATCGGTAAGGTGTACGAATCGATGGGTAATCATGAAATGGCGTTGGTTCATTTTCAGGATGGTCTGAACCAGGCAAGATTAGCGGATCATTTTACTTTCCAGATCATGCTGCTCAGCGATATTGGTGATAATTATGTATTACAGGAAAAATACGATACTGCCCTGGCATATTTTTTCAGCATTTTACCCATAATCCAGAACAAGAAACATGCTGCATTAAGTCTGGCCAAAGTCAATAATCATCTTGGGAATACTTATGAGAAGCTGGGTCAATTAGATTCAGCAGGCATCTATTTGCAGGAAGCATTG
>SBHD01000322.1 GCA_006226345.1 Bacteroidota bacterium
GTACTGACTCATCCCCCAAAACCAGTACCCGTTTCTTTTTCCTTTTTAACGTTTGGTAACCATTGCCCATCTGTTTGCCGGTATGGACATTGTTTGCCTGGTTTCGCCTGGCATGCTGGCGTGCTTTAAAATTTCAGGGCGCAATTGGGCAGGCAAGGCTATTTGAGTAGTTTTGTCCCCTGTGTCTTATCAGAAACTGAAATTCAAAACGTAAAAACGGATGAAGAAAATTGGAATCTTACATGGCAAGGAACGTTCCTTCCCGGCTGCATTTGTCGAGCGGGTCAATGCCAAGAATGTAAAAGGCGTATATGCCGAGCCTACCCTGGTTGGAGAAGAAATGCAGGGCGAACCGACGCCGTATGCGGTGATGATCGACCGGATCAGCCAGGATGTTCCCTTTTACCGCGCCTACCTGAAGAATGCCGCACTCAATGGCACGGCGGTGCTCAATAACCCGTTCTGGTGGAGTGCCGATGAGAAATACTTCAACAACTGCCTGGCCACCAAGATCGGCGTGCCGGTACCACGTACCGTATTGCTGCCGTCCAAACAAATGCCGCCGGATACGAGTGGGGAAAGTTTCAGCAACCTCAAGTTTCCGCTGGAGTGGGAAAAGATTATCGATTACCTCGGCGGTTTTCCGCTCTTTATGAAGCCACATGCTGGCGGTGGCTGGAAAAGCGTGTATAAAATTCACAATTACGACGAGTTTTTCGAAGCCTACAACGAAACCAATACCCTGGTCATGCTCCTGCAGGAAGCCATCGAATTCGATGCGTACTACCGTTGCTATTGCCTGGGTGGTAAATATGTGCGGATCATGGATTACGAACCCCGGAATCCGCACCACCTCCGTTATGTAGCAGATCACAAGGCCCCCAAGGCACTGATGGATGAAATGCACGGGCTCGTTCTGCGCCTGAACCATGCGCTGGGTTATGATTTCAATACGGTTGAGTTTGCGATCCGCGACGGCATTCCGTATGCGATCGACTTCTGTAATCCGGCACCCGATGCCGATGTGAATTCGGTGGGAGAAGAGAACTTTGAGTGGGTGGTGGAGCATGCCGCCAACATGGCCATCGAGCGGGCACTTGCACACAAGGATGGCGGAAATAACCTGACCTGGGGGACCTTTGTGCAGGATGCTTCGGCGGGGCGTTTTCCCGCTGTTCCAGGTGTTAAGCCTACCACGGGAACGGTAAAAAAGGCCTCTGGGAAGGCCTGAAACGTTAAAAAACCTTAGGTGGGGCCTTTTTGGCACGCCGTTTGGAAAATTACCTGCAAGTACGAAATATGACTTGCAGGTTTTTTAATCCAGCGGCGAATTTCTCACCTGTGAATCCGAAAGAAGAAAGCAGCCGCCTCAATTACACACCAAAACCAAAACCGATCCGAAAAATGAAATCAATCTTCTTAATCCCGACACTTTTACTCACGGTTGCCAGTCTCTTCGCTGGAACAGCCACTTCCATGAACAACGCCAACAACGGCAACCCGGACGAACCCACGTTCCAGGATTTTCTGGCTCAGTTTCCCAAAGCCAGCCTGCCGTACACGTTTGATGCCGAAGCGCTCCAGTCTGATCTGGAAAACCGCGGCACCGCTCCGAAAGCCAAGCGCCTGGAATGGGAATACTATCAGTTCCTGCCGATGCTGGAAGAAAGTGCACGCTTCAGCCGCATGCCGGTATATCCGGAGCCTGTTGTTTCATTTGAAACCAAGGAAAATTATGCTGTTGTGTACAACACCGGCCGCACATTCACCAAAAACTACAAGAGCTATCATATCGCTGTTTTTGATAAGGCTGGTAACCACCTTGCAACCCACTTCATCGCAGGTGTTAACCCGATGACGCTGACTGCAGCCACGATCAATGACGACCTGCGCGCTTCCATCCAGGCCTATCAGCTCAACTGGGCAAAGAGTTATGAAGAGAATGGCGCTGACGGCAACGTTATCAACAGTATCACACCGGCTGGTAAGCAAATGCTTGAACTGACGACCGGTGGTATGGTGGAGCAGGTTAACTGGGCCTCTAATACCCCCACTGAGTATTCGGCTTCTGCAACCGCCAGCGTAAAATAAGATATTCAATTCCGGTTCTCCTGATCGGAAAACCCTCGTCCGGACGCAGCTCCCGGGCGGGGGTTTTTTCTTTAACCTGTGCCGGCAATGTACTAAGTTGCCGGTGCCGGCCGTTTTGAAATACCAAAATGCTCCCTGAACATGGGTGGAGCCGGAAAATGATCTTTCGCTCCGGGTTTTATGTAATCGCCGCTTTTCGGGCATCCGTAAATCTGCATATCCCTTTCTGTTCACGTTTAAAACCCTCTTTTCCATGAAAAACAACATCCATGGATTGGTCCTGCTCCTGGAAGTCGGCCTGCTGGCTGTAGTCACGTTAGTACCCCGTAACCTGTTTGTCACCACCCAAAGCCCGGAAGCAGGGACTCGTAGCGATGCATTTCAAAAATTTCTGAAGCAATTCCCCGATGCGGCATTCCCGTACGACATCAATAAGGAAGAAGCCCTGGAAAGTTTGCAGGCAGCAATTGGCCGGATGAAAGAAGACGGACCGATGCAATCCGTTGGTAATGGGCTGGAAGACCCAGATCACTTTTTGCCGGGAAGCCGGATGGCGCTCATCAGCAGGGTGCCCTCGTTCCTGGAACCGGTGGCGCACTTGGCTACCGCCCGGCACCACGTTGTCATATATCTCATCACGCGCGGGTTTAGTTTCGGGCACAGGACCTATGTGGCTACCACCTTTGACAAAAAGGGTAAATGCCTGGCTTCTCATGAGGTAGCGGCGATCGGGGACATATATCTTAAAACCTTTGCCGTGGATACCGACCTGAACGCTACTGTGGAAAACTATAAGGTCAATTGGGAAAAAGACCGTTACGATGCCGGTATCGAAGAAAATACCATCACGAGTGTGACCCTGGAAACATCCGAAGTGCTCGACCTGACAGAACCGGCTCCGGATCCCTTTCGCCGGAAGCCCGAAAACAAGGCCAAACCCGTAGAACTGCCCAAAGCACTGGGAGCGATATTGGTCCACTGATCTGCATACTGCGAACTAAAGGTTTGAAGGCCGTCTTATAAGATACGTTGTAAGGTGGCCTTTTTCCGGTTTGCCCGGGTTGTCATTAAGGAAGTCGCGGAGTCTGATATGTTATTTGCGAGTGGAGCAGCATAATCGCTGACTAAGATCAATGATCCGGCGCTTGCCGGTCATATTGATATATTTGGATGAAGATTTATTTTGCCGGAAAATACACGATCATGCGGTTCAGGCTACTCTTTTTGCTTTTTGCTCCCTTAACTATCGCCGTAATGGGCCAGGAAAAAGCGCAATTGCCCCTCGAGTTCACGGTTTTCGACAATGCCACGCTTTTACCCGGTTCCGGCGCTTTGGGCGTGTTGGGCATCCCGGTGCATCCGGGCTTGTCGGCCGGCACGGAATGGCGCTACAACCACCATCCGAAAAACGTATGGTACCAGACCGCCCGGGCGGCATACCACTACCATAAGTACGTGCAGCACAGTGTGCAGCTGTATAGCGAGTTTGGGTATCGGCGGCAACTCGGCCGATTCGATACAGGGCTGCGGCTGGGTGCGGGTTACCTGCATGCGATCCCGGCCAACAAAATCTTTAAATTGAACGATCAGGGCCGGTACGAGCGTCAACGTTCGATCGGGCGCCCGCAATTTATGGCTACCTCGGCGTTGGCCCTGGGCTTCCGGGTAGCGGGTGAGCCGGTGCGGCCGGTGCGTGCGGTGCTTGCCTACCAGTTTTATTTGCAAATGCCGTTTTCGCCGGGCTACGTGCCGCTGGTGCCCAACAGCGCCCTGCACCTGGGCCTTAGTTTTCCATGTTTTAAACGCTGAATACCATGATCCGACTGCTTTTTGCCATGCTACTGTTCGGTGCCATTTTCAGTGCTCCGGGCTGTACAAAATCGGCCCTCGAGAATACCGGCAGCTGTACCGTTGAAAACGACAGCAGTGCCCTGCATCCGCGCGGGGCACAGTTCCAGGTGCTGCTCGATGAATACACCAGCCGCGGCCTGCCGGGAATCTCACTGCTGGTGCGCGATAGCGACGGCCGCTGGGCAGGCGCTTCGGGTATGGCCGACATCGGTGCCGGGGTTGCCATGCGCCCCTGCCATGTGTCGAAGATCGCCAGCGTGACCAAACTGTTTATTGGGGTGCTGGTCATGAAATTGGTGGAAACAGGTGTGCTTGATCTCGATGCGCCAATTTCCACCTGGGTACCCGGGCACTATATTGATAAGATTGCCAACGCCCGTGAAAGCACGCTGCGTATGTTGCTCAACCACAGCAGCGGTATTGCCGACGTGATCGAGGACCAGCAGTTTTACCTGCATGTGCTCAACGACCCTGACAAACACTGGACGGAGGAGGAATTGCTCGATTTCGTCTGCGGCGACGAACCTCAATTCAGCCCTGCTGGCGACTCGGTGGAGTATTCCAATACCAACCTCCTGCTGGCAGCCCTTATCATCGAAAAAGCCACCGGCCTCCAGCACCATGAGCTGCTGCGCACGGGCATCCTGCTGCCGCTGGGTCTTTCGAACACCTATTATCAGCCCCACGATCCCCTGCCGCCTTTTACCGCGCACGGCTATTTCGATCTGTACAACAACAACACCCTGGTGGATATGAGCAGCTTCAATACCGGCAGCGGTAATGGTTACGGCGGTATGTTTTCCAACGTGTTCGATATGCAAACCTTTATTGAAGCGCTGCTGCGCAGCAAAACCTTGCTCAGCCCGGCCGCTCTTCAGGAAATGGAAACCGTGCGTATCGGTGATGAGGCTGAAAACGAATTTTACGGTGTTACCCTGCGCCGCGAATATTTCGGCGACCAGCGTCAGTGGACCGGTTACGGCCACCGCGGACGCGACCTGGCCTACTCTGCCGACCTGTATTATTTCCCGGAGCAGGATATTACGATGGCACTGATCGTCAACTATGGGACGGATGGGGAAAGCGATTTGCGGGAGTTGTTCCTGGAGTTTCGGAAAAACTTGATGGAGAAAGTGCTGGAATAATACCGACTCCAGTCTGTTATTTACGGTAGATCCGCGAAAACCAGGCGGTATTACGGAGAATAAGCTCCGCAACCGCCAGATTCAGTACCCAACTGGGCCAGGCCACCAGCCGGTAAGCTGTTTCCGGGTCGATATCGGAATACATGGCTAATCCGAACTGCATGAGCCGGAGGGTGACGGCCGACAGTGTAAGCGCATAACTCCGGATCATCCAGGCGCCGTGCTTTCGGATGTCACCTGTGCGGATAGCCCGGTAGGATATCCAGGTCGTCCACCACCACAAGCCACTCAGGACTAAAAACGATAGACGCGCAAATGTGCCGCCATTGGCGTACCAGGCCATCCACATGCCGGCCGGACCGCATACCAGCAGTATACTGAATACGTAAACCCGGCCGATCCACCGGTGAATCGCCGGCGTATTGCGCAGCAAGGTCCCGGAAAACTGGGTAAGCCCGGCCAGCAGTACCAGCAATGCCGGGAAAATATGCAGGTAAAAAGCAATGCGGTAGTGCAGCAGGTGGATGATGTGCTGCTTGGTCAGCAGGAAATCGATGTCCAGCCGTCCGCTGGTGTACGGCCAGATAATGTTAAACATGATCCAGGAAAAAAATGCGAGTGCTGCCAGACCAAGGGCAGCAAACACAGTTGCGGGCCGAAACGGTGTTTTAACAGACATGTCAGACAGTGTGATCACGTACATAACGTGAAAACACCACACAGGGTGTGAGAGACAGCCTTAAAAATCCCCGCTATCAGCCGGCGTGTGTCTGCATTGCAGCACCGGCATACAGCGGGAAGTTTTTCATGAAGGCATTCACTTCTTTACGGACGGTTTCATGGTGCCCGCTGTCGTCCGGCCGGCTCAAAACGGAATCGACCCAGTCAACTACTTTGCGGAAATCGTCTTCCCGGAAACCGCGGGTCGTGAGGGCTGCAGCGCCAACCCGGATGCCTGAGGTCGTCATCGGCGGTTGTGGGTCGAAGGGGATCATGTTTTTGTTTACGGTAATATCGGCTGCCCCCAGGGCGTCTTCAGCCTGCCGTCCGGTCACGTTTTTCGTGCGCAGGTCGATCAGTAACAGGTGGTTGTCTGTACCGTCCGAGATCATATTATAGCCGCGTTCGCGGAATGCATTTGCCATCACCTGAGCATTTTTGATGACCTGGCCTGCATATTCCTTGAACTCAGGCTGTAATGCTTCTCCAAATGCAACTGCTTTGGCGGCAATAACATGTTCAAGCGGTCCGCCCTGCATACCCGGGAATACACCGCTGTTGAGGATGCTTGACATCCGGATCGGCGTGCCTTTTTTGGTGGTACGCCCCCAGGGGTTGTCAATGTCCTGGCCCATCAGGATGATCCCGCCGCGCGGACCGCGGAGTGTTTTGTGGGTTGTGCTGGTAATGATATGGCAGTGGGGCAGAGGATCGTTAAGCAATCGGGCGGCGATCAGACCTGCCGGGTGGGCGATATCGGCCAGCAGCAGAGCGCCAACCTGGTCGGCTATCTGTCGAAAACGCGCGTAATCCCAGTCACGGGCGTAGGCGGAAGCGCCACAGATGATCAGTTTGGGTTGCTCTCGCAAGGCGATGGCCTCCACTTTGTCCATATCGATGCGGCCGGTTTCTTCTTCCACACCATAAAACACCGGGTCATATACTTTACCGGAATAGTTGACCGGAGAGCCATGGCTGAGGTGACCGCCATGGGCGAGGTCGAAGCCGAGTATTTTGTCACCAGGCTGCAGACAGGCCAGGAATACGGCAGCATTGGCTTGCGCACCGGAATGCGGCTGTACATTGGCATAGGCAGCGCCAAACAGTTCTTTGATACGGTCGATAGCCAGTTGTTCCACTTTATCCACGATCTCGCATCCGCCGTAATACCGCTTGCCAGGATAGCCTTCTGCGTATTTATTGGTCAGGCAGGAACCCATGGCGTTCAAAACCGCCTGGCTGGTGAAGTTTTCCGAGGCGATCAGTTCCAGGCCACGCTGCTGGCGGTCGAGCTCTTTTTGAATAAGGGAAAAAACAATATCTGACATTCCGAAAATAGTTTTATTTGATAGTATTCAGTTTGACAGGTGCAAATGTAGTAAGCGTAGTCTGTGATTTTTCGTACTGGCTTCAAAACCCTCCGGATTTCGCCATTTTTCGACGTTTGCCGGCGAAATTGCCCATATTTCAGACGCAGGTGTTGCGTTTGTATCTGTTTAATTCCCGGAGGTATTTTTTTTCTTACCCGGGTGTTGTACAGCATGTGATGTCACATCCGGGCGAAAATTCTGAAGGCTGTCTGACCCTATTTCTGCCTGAAACGGAACGGATATTCCTTCTCACAGACATACAATGCTAAAAAAACATGCTGGACTTTCGGATTCCGGCCGGGCAAAAGTACTTTCGCCCTGACCTAAAAAAATACGCCTATGCCAACGATAGATTCATCCAAAATAGCAGCCCTGCGCCGAAACTATACCCAGGAAGCGTTGTCCAGAAAAGACGTTCTTGCCGACCCGTTTGAACAATTCGGGCATTGGTTCCAGGAAGCGCTGAACAGTGCCTTGCCGGAGCCCAATGCCATGACCCTGGCCACCGCAACGCCGGAAGGTGTGCCAAGCGCCCGGATCGTATTGTTGAAGGGGTATGATCATCGCGGATTTGTCTTCTATACTAATTATGAAAGCCGAAAAGGATTGGAGCTGGATGCTAATCCAGTGGCAGCGCTGTTATTTAGCTGGCTCGAATTAGAACGCCAGATCCGGATAGAAGGCCCGATCGAACGGGTCTCGCAGGAAGAGTCGGAGGGGTATTTTCAGAGCCGCCCGAAAGGTAGTCAGATCGGCGCATGGGCCAGCCCGCAAAGCCGGATCATCGAAGGCCGGGGCGAACTGGAGGACAGGGTCAGGGAACTGACCACCAACTTCAAACATGAAGAAGTGCTGCCATTGCCGCCCTTTTGGGGTGGATACCGCCTGCGTCCTGAGCAGATCGAATTCTGGCAGGGCCGGGAAAGCCGCCTGCACGACCGTATCCGGTATGTACGAACGGATGGGGGGTGGCAGATTGATCGCCTTGCGCCCTGAGCCAGGATAGCAGTCTTTCGGGCAGCGGCTCTGTCTTTTTTGAATTGCTAACTTTTACTATCTGGCTACCGCCAGGTCCATATCTCCAGGGCCTGTGGTTGCTGGATCAACAATCGTCCGGGTGTCAGCCAGACCGTGGTGTCTGATGGCCGGCATTTTGCCGGGATCGGAATGGTCTTGCCGGCGAATGCCCGGAGTTGTTGCTGGTGCAGGGTGTCTTGGGTTAGATGTGTCCATTGGTCCTGCTCCAGTACAAAGTTGTAAATGCCTTTTTCCGGCAGCGTCCGGACATACTGGCCATAGGTATCAAACCAGAAAAGGCCGGTTTCAGGGTCCGAGGCCAGTACCTCACTACCGTTGTCGCGTATGGTACGGAAGCTAATACGCTCAGGTCGGAGTTGGTTGAGTGCCTGGCTTTCAAAACGGCGTTCGCCATCCGGCGTGATCTTGATCAGTTTGAATGCCACCTCGTCATACAACCATACATTACCGTCTACAGCTGCTGCCAATGATTGTACTTCCGGAAGTCCGGCTTCAATAAGGTTCAGGGTGCCCAGTTCTGTCAGGCTGCGATTCAGAAAGACAACCGTGCGAAAATCGGGATACCAGATCAGGATCTTCATGGGATTGGTCACATCCAGCCAGGTGGCCATGCCCAGGCGGTTGTTGGAGTATCGGGCCAGCAGGGTGCCGTCCGGGCTGTACTTCTCCACGCTGTTTTGCGGGCTGATAAGGTACAGGTTGTCCAGGTTGTCATTCGCGGCATAGCGGGCAGTAACGGGTATAGTCCGGACCAGACGGAAGGTATCGGCCGGGGCCTGTGCTATACACTGCAGGGCGGGTCCCAGACCGCCGAAGAAAAGCAGTCCCCGGATCAAGTATGTAAGGCTGCGTAAATGAAATGAATCAGTCCTGGTCATGTCGGATATTGCCAGATATCGCCCCAAAGCCGGGCGCCACCATCTATATAAATCGTTTCACCCGTAATGTATGCTGCCAGCGGACTGGCCAGGAACAGGGTCAGGGCTGCTACCTCCTCCGTTGTGCCCAGGCGTTGCATGGGGATGGAGTCGGTAATGCCAGTGAGTAGTTCCGGCGGGTATTGTTCCAGGCCGCTGCTCTTGGTAATGCCCGGAGCGATGCAGTTGAGCCGGATGCCTTTCTGCGCCCATTCTACGGCCAGCGACTTGGTCAGGTTGCTGACCCCGGCCCGGGCCGCCCCGGAATGTGCCATGCCGGGGCACCCCCGGAAGTTGTTGAGCACAATATTGATCACGGTGCCTTGCTGTTGGGGTAAAAAGAACCGGTTTGCCATGGACTGGGTGGCATACCAGGTGCCGTTGAGGTTGGTATTGACTACAGCCTGCCAGCCATTGGGGCTGATTTCTTCAGCCAGGCTTGGGAACTGGCCGCCGGCATTATTGATCAGGATATCCAGTTTACCGCTTTTTTCAGCAATGATTTCAACCAGCCCTTCAATGCGCTCCGGTTCCCGGATGTCCAGTTGGTGGCTGTGTACAGTGCCCAGTCCCTGCAACTGGCGCATGGCCTGTTCCAGGCGTTCCGCTTTTCGGGAAGCAATATAGGCCTCTGCGCCATGTACCAGGAATTGCCGGGTGATCTCCAGGCCGATGCCACTGCCGCCACCGGTGACCAGTACTGTTTTTCCTGCGAATAGGTCGGATGTGAACATGATGTGATTTGGTGGTTACTAGCTGCTCAAAGTTGGTGTTGATGCCAGATACGGGCAACCTGTTGATCTGGCCGGTTTGCATGATTGTTTAACACAGTGGCTCCTGAACAGGTGTTGTAAATACTGTTGCTGCCATTATGTCATGTGGCCGGTGTTATTGAATGACATTTTGTCTTGCATAAGTTGGTCCGGCCTGTCAAAACGCCTTTTTTCCGTCTTGGTATGCGAATTGAAAGATACGGGTAAAACATTAATACACCACCGTCTGTCCGGGGTTAATTCGCGGCAGACAGAAATTCAAACAATAGCATGACACTTGTACGATTCAAACCCGCAGCAAACAACAATTATGCACGTTGGACCACACCTGCATTTCGGAATATCCAATCAAAGCCGGTTGTGAACATACTCAGTACTACAAATGGATTTCGCATTGAACTGGCAACGCCGGGCTATGCTAAGGAGGATTTCCGCATTGAAGTAGAAAATGACCTTTTAAAGATCGCTGTTGAGAAAGAAAACTCTGTGGCGGAAAAGGGTGTGCGGTATCAGCGCCAGGAGTTCGTCCCGGGATCATTTGAACGGGTTTTTCGGTTGCCGGAAAATATCGACGCCGGAGCAGTTGAAGCCCGTTATGCCAATGGCATCCTGGTTTTGGAACTGGTGAAAAAACTGGAAAACAAACCGGAAGTCCGGACGATCACCGTTGGTTAACCAGACCATTGTATTCCCTTCAACTGGATTTTCGGCATTGAGTTGAAATACAAATCCCGATTTTCAAACTGTTAAAATTTGTTAAAACATGAATAACATAACAAAATATCACGCCTTCCCGACAACCAAATTTTTTTCCAATAGTTTATTCGATGATTTTTTCAATCGATCGATCGCAGACTTTGTCGGCTCCGACGGATTGATAAATCAACCCGCGGTAAATATCCTGGAAACGGATACGGCCTTCAAACTAGAACTGGCTGCCCCGGGTTTGGATAAGCAGGATTTCAACCTGAACGTAGAGGACAACTACCTTACGATCAGTGCCAGCCAAAAAACAGAGGAGAAAAAGGAGGGTGAAGAATACACCCGGCGTGAATTCCGGTACGAGGCTTTTGAACGGTCTTTTAAATTGCCGGAGACGGTGAACCAAGATGCGATCACCGCTGTTTATGAGAATGGCGTCCTGCAAGTGACCTTGTCAAAGGTGGAAGAGGCCAGGCCGGTTGTTAAAAAGATTACCGTCGGCTGATTTCCGTCCGGATGCCTGGAATAAAAAAAATTGTTTTCATAAGGTTAGTTAATAGGGTTTTAGGTGTTTTCATAGAGCCGGGGCAGCAATGTCCTGGCTCTTTTCATTTGTTTTGAACAATGCCGTAATTTTACACGCCGAAACTGATCTGTTACAGCAATATCGAGTCTTGTGACGCAACCAACCGGACAATTTCCAAACGAAACTTACCTAAACGGCTTACGCGATAATCCGGAGTCTACGCTTGCCGTAGCTTATGATGAATTCCGCAAGCCTATTTTACAGGAACTTGAAGCAAGCGGTGGAACGGAGGTCGAGGGTGCCCTGTGCTTTCAACTGGCCGTTATCGATGCCGCCCGGATGGTGCGTGCAAATACCTACCCGGAAGCAGTCCCTTTTGCCGAATACCTGCTGGCATTGAGCCGGGCACATTTTAACCAGCATCATTTACCTGAGGAACAGACAAGCGCTGTGGGTGATCAACAGCAAACAGCATTTGATCTCCCCGGTACTGCGGAGCTGCTCCGGACGCGACAGCAGGTACGTGCCTGGCGACTTTTGCAAAACCTGACGCCGGACTGCCGGCAACATCTGCTCGACCATGGCTCGGAAGAAAAAACGGCGCCTGACTCCGATGGCGCCGGACTGGAGGCATGCCGGGAGGCTTATGCCCGGGTACTTGCAACGCCCGATACCATAAATCCCGAAGTGCCCGAATGGGCCGTAGTTGCCCTGGGCGATACTGAAGGTTACCGGATCTGGCTTCGGACGGCAGCCCTGGAAACCGAGTGGGAGGCTGGTCCTCCCTTAACCCAGGAATCAAACCGGATCTGGCGCTGGGCTGTTGGCGTATTGGTGCTCGTGGCCATTAGTTATGGTGTGTATCAGTTTTACTTTAGGCCCAAAACGGCTGCAGAGGTATTTGCCGACAACTTTGATCCGCCCTCCAGCCTGCTGGAGGATCTGGGAGACCGGTATGGTGCAGAGATGGGGAATGATTCGGTAACAGCCCAGCCCAGTGCCTGTGTGCTGTTGTTGCGGGAAGCAGATGCTTATTATCAGGCAAAGGAATACCTGGCGGCTCAGGACCCATTATTACTGATCGTGATGGATTCCAGCTCGATCTGCCAGTCAGATGCCTGGTATTTTTTGGGTATCCTGCAAATCCAGCTGGAAGACCCGACAACAGCCATTCAGTGTTTTGCCAAAATAGAAGACCTGGATCGCTATGGCGAGGACCTGTACTGGTATCAGGCCCTGGCATTTGTACAGCTGGCAAAGGAAAACCCACTGCTGCGCGATAAAGCGCGTGGAGCTGTGGAGCGAACCCTGGGGAACACCCGGGATCCGAAACGCCGGGAACAGGCGGAAACCATGCTGAAAAATCTTTCGCAATAGCCAACGCAGTATGCAGACGCTTAAACAGTACTTCCCGGATCTGACTGAATCACAATTGGAGCGTTTTGAGCGCCTGCAACCCCTGTACCAGGAGTGGAATGCTCGTATCAATGTGATCTCCCGACAGGATATCGAGAACCTGGAGACCCGCCACATTCTTCATTCCCTGGCAATTGCCCGGATCGTGTCGTTCCGGCCGGGTGCTGAAATACTTGACCTGGGCACCGGTGGTGGCTTTCCGGGTATACCGTTGGCCATACTGTTTCCGGAGGTGCGGTTCACCCTTATTGATGGCACCGGGAAAAAGATAACGGTTGTCCGGGAAGTTGCGGAAGCGCTTGGGCTGGACAATGTAATTCCGTTGCATTGCCGGGCAGAAATGCTAAAAAAGGACGCAAGTTTTGATTTTGTTGTCACCCGGGCTGTTGCGTCGTTGGATAAACTATACCTCTGGAGCAAACGGTTGTTGAAAAAAAAGCATGTGCACAGCTATCCCAATGGCGTTTTAGCCCTGAAAGGCGGAAACCTGAGCGCAGAGATCGCTGCCTTGCCGGGCAACGGTCGGCAGTACACGGAACTGTTCCCGATCACGGATTTTTTCTCCGACCCCTGGTTTGAGGAAAAATGGGTAGTGTATGTGCAGGGATGATAAACCATCGCCCCACATCCCCCCCATTTACTATCACGCATGACACCTTCAATCAAGTGATCGATTGATCGTGAACGAAAAACCACGGCTATCATCCGGTTCATAAGGGCGTTCTGACACTCTTCGGATGCCTGTCACTGGTTATCATAGCGGTTCAACTGGTATTTCTGGATTACGCCGATCAGTTTTTGCGCATATCGGCGGTCCGTCGCATAACCCAGGTCTTGTAACCCCTGCGCCCATTTCCGGTAATTTTTGCCGTGTTTTTTGAGTCGGGAATAACGCCCGCCCGCCAACATCTGACTGTGGGCGCGCCAGCTTTCCCAGGGTGTTTTGAATTTGCGGAAGAAATCCTTGTGGTGGTCGTCAGAAAAATTCGAGCAATGTCCTTTCCGGCATTGTTTCGAGAAACACTTCATCCCGAAATGATTGTTGTTTTGAACAGCCAGTTTGCTGGTTCCATAGCGGCTTTCCACCAACCCCTGCGCCAGGCTGATACTGGCCGGGATACCATATTTTTTCATTTCTTGTATCGCCGTTTTGGCAAAACGGTCAATATATAGCTCGGATTGCCTGTCCCGCAGCTGATCCGCGCGCAAAGGTGCTGCTTCATTGACTGGCTTGTTCCCGAGTTTGGGTAGTTCCGGCGGCGGTACCGGTTGGGTGATGGGGGCTTCGGATTTGAAACTCCAATTCAGCGATTTTCCTTTGATGGGTTCCTCTGCTTCCAACGCATTGCTCACCGGCACCATGGTAATCGTCTGCCCGATCGAACTTTCGGTAAACAGACCGGTTTGTCGGTCGGAGGCCAGTAGCAGGTAGCCGACCGAAACCAGGGTGGCCATTTTAAGCAGGGCATGCTGGCGGAAAAGTCCGAGCGTATACCGGTGAACCTGGAAGCGGAGGGCGATCCAACTGCGACGCAACCGGATTAGGATCTGCCGGAAAAGCTGATCGACCGGTGGACTCTCTGGTTGTTCCTGGAACACCTGCCCGAGCGCAGTCTGCCGGCGCTGGCGGTGAAAATGTGTTGATTGTTGTTTGCGTATCCCTGGCTGTATATTATTGTCCTCCGTTGTGGCGTACCATTTCATTTTACCCATGATGACGGTGGAATAGGACTATTATAAATAATGTGTTGTTGCTGGCCGGACTACTGGTTCTATGCTTCATGAACCCCGTTGTCCGGACGGGTTGTTTTCTCTGCAAATTTAAAACAAAATGTGTTTTAAAAACAACACTTTGTTTGTAATTTATTTTTTTTAGTGGAAGGATGTATTTTTGATAAGCTGTATTTTGGTCATTTCGCAGTAAAAATGTGTGGGAAAGGTGGAGTTGGACGGAATATTGGACTGGCTCAGGCATCCGGCTGGCAGATTTTTGCGTCCATTCAGGCAGCATTTAGTCTTCCCGCGTCGTTTCAAAAATGCTCGCAAGAGGGCGGGCTTGCCTGAATGCCGTTTTTCCAAACATTTGAACCACGAACTACTATGGATGTCGCCCTCCCATTGGAAAACTCAGAACATACATTGATCCAGGCTCTTGTCCGCCAGGAACGGTGGGCCCAACAGCAGTTGTACCAGGAGTACTATGGCAAGATGATGGGTATCTGCCTGCGGTACGCCGGCTCTCGGGATGAAGCGCTGGATCTGCTGCATGAAGGGTTTATCAAGGTGTTCCAGAATATTGCCCGCTACAAATCCGGTACTTCGCTAACCGCCTGGATACGAACAATCATGGTCAATACCTGCATTGATTACTATCGAAAAACCATCCGGCGCCGAACAGAGGATATTGCAGAGGCTCATTACTTGTCTAACGACGATCCGGATGTTTTGAGCAACCTGACCGAGCAGGAAATCCTGGCTGCCGTACATGAACTCTCTCCTGCATACCGGGCCGTATTCAACCTGTATGTGGTGGAAGGGTACTCTCATAAGGAAATTGCGGATGCGCTGCAGATCACGGAAAGCACATCCCGAAGTAACCTGGTGAAAGCCCGGATTAAACTGAAGGAGTATTTCTACTCCCGCAGAATGGAATATGAATCCTGATAGCCGCCGGAAGTAGACTACACTAAATATTAAGCCCAACCCGGTAACTGTTGATATAAAATGAACTTTGATCAGAAGATGAAGCAGGCTCTTGAAAACCTGGAGCCGGAGTACGATCCGAATACCTGGACGATGCTGGAGCAGCGGATGGATACCCTTGTCGCTACCGAACAACCGGCGCCCGTTGATGCTGTGGATAAAGCGGTATACCACCGGCTTGACCGGATGGAGGTGCCTTATGAGGCGGCCCACTGGAATATGCTAAAGCAGCGGATGCTGCTGCAGCATATGCGTATCCGGAAACTGCATGTGGCAAAAATCGCTGAAATAGCCCTCCTGTTATTGTTGTGCTGGAATGTTGACCTGTTCCTGGGCGACCAGTCCAAAACGCCTCGGTACCGCCAGCCGGACCCACGTATCCCGGTGGCCGCGCTTCAGCCAGGCCAACAGGCAACGCCGGTAGGACGCGCCGCATCAGGTGCACCAGATGGATTCGAACCGGTCCAGTCCCGGTACGCTGCTGCTGCGCTACAGGAACTCTTGTCCTCCGGTCAGGCATTTCCGCTCCTGTCGGCAGAATACCGGACTGCCGGTAGTGTCGTAGATGTGTTGGAGGGCCTGAATGCATTGGCCATAGAATCCGGCAAGCGGATCTATGCTGCCACTGACCTGTTGCCGTATGATGCACTTTCCGCCTTCCCGGTACCTGAACGGGCCATGGCCTTTAACGGTATCACGGAGCCGGTTGGAAAAAGAGTAAAACCATTTTACATGTCCGTTTATGGCACTGTAGATCATAATACAGTATTGGTAAACGGATCCAGGCGGAACAGTGGCGGCTACGGAGCAGGCATTGCAGCAGGCTATCGTGGAAAGAAATGGGGCGCGGAAGGTGGTTTCAGTATAGTACACAAGCAATATACACCTAAACAGGAAGTGGAGATTTACGGCGGGAACCTGACCGATGGTTATTATGGGTCCCGGCTTACGGATGTAAACACCGATCTGGTATCGGTTCCGGTGAAAGTAACCCGCCGAGTAGCGCATTTGGGTAAGATGAGTGTGCATGCTACCGCCGGTATGACCGCAAATTTTGCAGCGCAAAAAAATTACGATTACGGTACGGTGTATTACGCACCAGACGCACTCCCTCCCAATTTTCTGCCTGACCCCAGCCAAACGCCAAAACTGCGTAAGTCTGGTAAAGGTATATTGGAGAACGGCACGGTCAGCCAGAATATCTATGCAACCCTGGATGCCGGGATACGGCTGGAACGTCCGATCGCCAACGGCCGGTATACAGCCTTTGTGGAACCTGCTGTTCGCAGGACCATCGGTGGCAAGGGCATCGGCCCGGGCCGCGAGCCGATCAATACACTGTCGTTGCAGGCAGGCATTATGGCCTATTTGTGATGGTTTGGCGGTAAAACACAAAAACGCCCCCGGCAACATTGCCGGGGGCGTTTTTGTGTTTGGCCAGATGATCAAAGGCTTATTCGCCAAGCAGTTCCTGGAGTTTGGCACCGAGTTGTGGGCCACGCAGGTTGCGCTGAATGATCTTGCCGTCCGGGCCGATCAGCAGGGTTTGCGGGATCGAAGTGACGGAATACAGTTGGGCATGCTCACTTTTCCAGCCTTTTAGGTCACTGATATGATGCCATTTCAGCCCATCCTGATCGATGGCTTTTTTCCAGGCATCCTCCTGGCGGTCGAGGCTGACCCCCAGAATATCAAACCCTTTATCCTTGTATTTTTCGTACATAGCAACCACATTCGGGTTTTCGCGGCGGCAGGGGCCACACCAGCTGGCCCAGAAGTCGATCAGCACGTATTTACCACGCAGGTTGCTCAGGGCATAGGGTTGGCCCTCCGGAGTATTCCCTACGAGGTCCGGAGCCTCCATGCCGGGGGTGAAGGTCGAGTTGCGGCGCAGGTCGAATTCCATCATTCCGATCTCACCGTAATCCTGCCTGCGATAGGTGTCGATATACTGTTTGGTGTAAACCGGGTAGTCCGGGTGATTGGCTGCCTTCAGGCCTTCCAACACTCCGGAAAGGGCCCGGCGGTGGATATTGGTGCCCGGTTCCAGTTTGGCCAGTTGGGCATCGATCATGGATTTAGCTGCACTGGTGCTGGCACCGAGTTGGGACACGGTCAGCACATATTGCCGGTAAGCATCGAACACTTCCGGAACATTTTCATAGCTCTGGTCGGCCAGATCGGCATAATTGAAAAACGTGGTGCTGTAAAACTCCAGTTCACCGGAATTGCCGGTCTGGTCCTTTGTGAAATCCGGAGAAAGAGACAAGGTGGCTGAACGCCAGAACATCGGATGCTCTTTTTTCAGAGAGGCCAGGAAGGTGGCTTTTTCCTTTTCATGGGCTTTCAGGCTTTCCAGGGTTGCCTGGGCCTCTTCGGTATTTCCGGCAGCCCGGGCCTGGCGCAGCTGGATACGGAGTTCGTCGCTGGTAGCCTGGAGCCGGGCAATATCCTGACGGATAGACTCATATGCCTTATTAACTTCCGAGCCCATGGTACGGCCTTTTTCCATAAAACTGGCATTGGCCCAAAGGGTGATATCATTCTCCTGTCCAAGTACGATACGGCCGTTCTGGCTGGGGTTGAACCCGACGCTGTAGATCTTCGGCTCGGATTTGGGCAGCCGGATCACAAAGGTCTGATCGTCCACTTTTTCACCCTTGGCCACTTCACGATAAGCCATACCGACCTGTTCGTAGAGAAAGATGGTCTGGGCATTGCTGGGCGGGCTGATGATCTTGCAGGTCAGGGTGATCTCATCGCCCCCTTTTGGTGTCTGGGCATGGAGCTGGAAAACAGCGATCATTACCAGGCCCAGTGAAAGCATAAGTAGTTTTTTCATGTGATGATTGAAATTATTCTTTCGGGAAATTGTTTCGGATGTAAGCATTAATGGAATGCAAAATTAAGGAAATCCCCCCGGCAGGACAGGTCCTGTTGGCGTTAATAATGCCTTAAAGTCTGCCAGTATGGACCTTTAACGCGGCAATTGTTGCATTTCGGGGCAGTTGGAGGCCTCAATTTTGGATGGTGATAGTGTCTACCCGGGTATAATATTCCATTAATCCGATAACATCCGTGTTTTCAACCTTTGACCGGACCTGTTTTTTGCGTACCAGGTAAAGCGTCCAGATGCCTGGTTGTAATTTGCTGAGTTGGGCTGCCGGAAAGTCGATCTGTTTTTGCCCGGGTGTACCGATGATATCCATGGGGACGGTCAGCCGGCCGTCAACACTTTCCCACATAAATACCAGGGCCTCTCCTTTTTCAAGGGGCGCTCCCTCCCAGGTAAGTGTGGCCGGTTTTTTCAGCGAGATCGGAGATGGGCTGAAAGAAAAGGATGGTATGGCAGCCAGTTCCATGGTAAAGGACCGGGGTGCGCCTTTGGCGTCATTCCATTCGAAGGTATGGGTGCTTGGATAGCCACCGAGTTGTTCGATCTGGTAAGCAACCCCGCGGAGTGTCACCTGCTCCATCAAGGTGCCGCGGTACCGGGCTCCGCCGGGGGACGTGATGGGTTGCAGGCCGTTTTGTTTTTGGTCTTCAAATTCACGGCGCAGCGAGAGCTCCGCCAACAGCTGACCTTCTGGTACCAGGTAACGGACGTAACATTCTGCGCGGCGTTCCAGATTGTCAGCCGGATCGGTACAGCTGCCAAGTGCCGCGATTAACAGGATCAAAAAAAGGGAATGTTTCATGTTTGGTATGAATATCTTTGCTCCTGCACCGGAGCAGTGGCGAAAATTTTGTGGGTAAAGAAATCAGCTTCTAATTGACTGTATGGCAAGGGCAAAGTTCCGCTGTATGTGCTGAATTGCCAACTTCCACCCCCTTTCTTTCACAAACTCATCCGGTGTGTTCATCAGCCAGCAACGGGCTTTTGCACATTACACCAACACCGCCTTAATATTAAGCAGCATATTGCGAAAGATTTAGCGTGAAACAAGTGCTCATTACAGATGATTGTCATCCCCTGCTCCGGGATGGCCTGGAACGGTGGGGCTTTATCTGTCATTTTTTACCGGATATAACCCTGGAAAAAACCCGGCAGATCATTGCTCCCTACCAGGGCCTGATCATCAACAGTAAGATTGTGGTCGACCGGGAATTTATCGACCGGGCCGAAAACCTCCGGTTTGTCGGCCGCCTGGGTTCGGGGATGGAAATCGTCGACCGGGAATATGCGGCATCCAAAGGGATTGCCGTGTTCAGTAGTCCGGAAGGCAACCGCAATGCGGTGGCAGAGCACGCGCTGGGCATGTTACTGGCCCTTCAGAACAATCTCCTGCGCAGCGATCGGGAGGTCCGCCAGCAGATCTGGCGGCGTGAGGCAAACCGTGGTACGGAGATCAGCGGCCGGACTCTTGGTATTATCGGATTTGGGAATACCGGAAGTCAGTTTGCCCGTAAACTGGCCGGAATGGACATGCGGGTGCTGGGCTACGATAAATATAAAACCGGTTATGGCAACGGTATGGACTGGGTGGAGGAATCCGACCTGGAAACGATCCTCCAGCACGCCGATATCATCAGCCTGCACCTGCCGCTTACACCGGAAACCCGGCACCTGGTGGACCGGGCGTTTATCAGCAAGTGCAAACCAGGTGTTATTATTATAAATACTGCCCGGGGAGCGTGTGTTAAAACAGCGGATCTGGTTGCAGGATTGGAAAGTGGGCAGGTAGGCGGGGCATGCCTGGATGTGTTTGAAAATGAAAAGCCACCGACCTACTCCGCTACAGAGCGGAAACTTTACCAGCGCCTGTACCAACTCGACAACGTTGTGCTGAGTCCACATGTGGCGGGTTGGACATTTGCCTCCAAGAGATTACTTGCAGAAGTATTGTTAGAAAAAATTAAATCATTCCTTTACCCCCCGAAATTGGCCTAAATCTGTAAAACCGCAGCTCATATTTGTCAAAAGGCACACAATGTTTTCGGTAGTATAGCAATGCTGCCGTGCAGTTTTACTAACATTGCGGGATTAAAAAGTATGGAGTCTGGCCTTTTGTGATCTGAAGCAGCGGACTGCAGGGTGTTTTACGACACCATTATTAATGGATTCCGACCGGCCCGGCAACACGCCCTTCCCCAGGGAAAACCATGCATAACTTAAGAATTTAAAACTCTAATCATTAGAAACAGTCAATCCACTGAATAATCAACCTCTGTTCTATGGTACGTTTATTACTACTCTTTTTTGCCATGCTTATCAGCGCCGGCGTCACCCTGGCCCAGACGGGTACAACCGTTATTACGGGTAAGGTTTCCGACGACCAGGGCGAGGCGTTGATTGGAGCAACCGTAAAAGTGCTGAATGGTACCGACTTCATTCGCGGCGCCATTACGGACTACAACGGCGATTACCGGATCGTACTGGATCCGGGTAATTACGATGTAGAAGTATCCTACACGGGTTACCAGACCCAGAAAGTTACCGGTGTGCGTGTTATCGTTAATACGCTCAACTCGCTCGACTTTACACTGGTTTCCGGCAATGTGCTGGGTGAAGTGACGGTCTCTGCGTTTAAAGTCCCGCTGATCGAGCAGGATAAAACCCAGGGCGGCCAGACACTGACATCTGAGCAAATTCGCAACCTGCCCACCCGTAGTGTAAATGCCATTGTGGCTACTACTGCGGGCACCACCTCTATTGATGGAGGGGCGATCAACATCAAAGGCTCCCGTTCGAACGCGACGAACTACTACATTGATGGTATCCGCGTTTCCGGTTCTCCGCCGCCTGTTCAGGATATTGAGCAGTTGCAGGTGATCACCGGTGGTCTGGGCGCTGAATATGGTGACGTGACCGGTGGGGTGATTTCAGTGGTAACCAAAGGTCCGGCCAGTGATTTCCACGGTTTTGCGGAAATTGAAAACTCGCATGGCCTTGATCCGTATGGCTGGTTGCTGGCTACTGCCAACATCAGCGGTCCGATCCTCAAGAAAAAAAGTGATGACGGTACGCGGGAGCGCACGGTGATCGGCTTCCGTCTCTCCGGCCAGTACCTGACACAAAAAGACGACGACCCACCCGCTACGCCGAAGTACCGGGTGAAGGACGAACTCCTGGATCAACTGGAGCAGCATCCGTTGGTCCTGTTCGACGGCACACCGGTCTCCCGGGCTGAAAACTACACCCAGGACAGCGTGGATGCACTTGACTACAATCCTTACGACAACCGCCGCGATATCGACCTGACCGGTAAGCTGGACTTCCGGCTATCGGACAATATCGATATGGCACTTACCGGTACGTACAAGGATGTGCAGGATCAGTTTACGCCGGGTGGCTGGGATCTGTTGAACAGCCACAACAACCCGACGAACTACAGCAAGCGGTACCGGGGTATTGCTCGTTTCCGCCACCGTCTGGGCAATTCGGACGGTTCGGGCGGAAACTCTGCCAGCCGGGTATCGATCGCCAATGCCAGCTATACCCTGCAGTTCGGTTTTGAGCGCGGCGCAGGTGAAACCTATGACCCGCGGCACGGCGACCGCTTGTTTGACTATGGCTACATCGGCCGGTTCAACTACGAATATCAGCCGTTCATCGGTTTCAATGACGCCGGTGAGTTTGCGCACGTGGATAACTTCGAGGCCTTTACCGGATTTGAAAATGGCCCTGTGGTCGTTAACCCCGGTTTGATGGCCTATAATGAATTTGCCAACCAGGAGAACATCAATACATTCCTGGCATTGAACGGCCGCTTTACCTCGCTGTATGACGATATCTGGTCGGGCATGCACAGCAATGTCGGCCTGGTGTACAACAGCTTTGCCAAGAGCGAGAGCGACATTATGACCGGTATTGCGTCTGCCAGCTTCGACCTGAAACTGGGCCGTACGGGTACGCACAACATCCAGTTTGGTCTGTTGACCGAGCAGCGGACGGACCGTTCGTATAACATTGCTCCCTTCGGTCTCTGGAACCTGATGGGCCTGATCACCAACAACCACTTCAACGGTCTCGACACCAATGTCGTGATCGGTCAGTACTGGGATCCGGTTATCGGTCCGATCATCGGTGACTCGCTCGACCTGTATGCCAACGCAGTGGTCGAACTGGAGGATTTTAAATTCTATAAATCGGTGCGCAACCTGTTGGGCCTGGATATTTCGGATTATGTAAATCCGAACGAACTCAGCCCGGATCAGCTGAGCCTGGGCATGTTCTCCCCGCGGGAACTGACCGACCAGGGGCTGATCGGTTACTATGGTTACGATTACCTGGGCAACAAACTCGACAACAATATTACATTCAACGACTTCTTCACCAGCACGGATGCTGATGGTATCCGGGACTTCCCGGTTGCGCCCCTGCGTCCGTTATACCAGGCTGCCTACATCAAGGACAAGTTCACGTTTAACAAGATGATCTTCAGCCTTGGTCTTCGTGTTGAGCGTTTTGACCTGAACAGCAAGGTGATGAAAGACCCGTACTCCCTGTACGAGGTCATGTCGGCTGACGACTACTTCACCACGGTTCCGGGTGCTCCTGCCCGGCCGGGTACGATCGGCGATGACTTTAAAGTATATGTCAACAGCGAACAGGATCAGTCGCTCAAGGCTTTCCGGAACGGAGATACCTGGTATCGTCCGGATGGTACGGAAGTGCCGGATGGAAACGTGATCTTCGGTGGTGGTGTAGTTGCACCGTTGCTGCGCGACACGGTTTCCGGGGATGATATCCTCGATCCGCGTTTCAACCCGAACACGGCGTTTGAAGATTACACGCCGCAGGTGAACTGGATGCCGCGTCTGGCCTTCTCGTTCCCGATCTCGGAAGATGCCAACTTCTTTGCACACTATGACGTACTGGTTCAGCGTCCGCCGAGCAACTGGCAGGTTACGCCGCTGAACTATGTATATTTTTATGTTCCGGGCCGGACGCCGGGCAACAATGCCAATCTGAAGCCTGAGCGCGTAGTAGACTACGAGGTAGGTTTCCAGCAGCGCCTGAACCAAAACTCGGCCCTGAAGTTTTCGGCATACTATCGCGAATTGCGAGACATGATTCAAAGCCGTACTATTCTGTATGTTCCTACGATCGGTCGTTATGACACATATGGCAACATCGACTTTGGTACGGTTAAAGGATTTACAGTACAATATGACCTGCGTCGGGTCCAGAACGCAGAACTGCGCCTGGCATATACCCTGCAGTTTGCAGATGGTACCGGTTCGGATGCTAACTCCCAGCGTGGTCTGACCACCCGTGGTAATATCCGTACGCTGTATCCGCTCAGCTTTGACGAACGGCACAACATCCAGGCTATCCTGGATTACCGCTTTGATTCCGGCAAGCGCTATAACGGTCCGCGGATCGCTGGTAAGGATATCCTGGCCAACTTTGGCGCCAACCTGCAGATGTCCGCCGCTTCCGGTCGCCCGTATACGGCGCGTCAGCGTCCAGAGCGTTTTGGTGGCAGTGGTACATTGGGTGCGATCAACGGCAGCCGCCTGCCCTGGCGGATCAACCTGGACCTGCGCCTGGACAAGACCTTTACGCTTGTCTCCACCGGGAAGAACCCGCTTAACATGAATGTTTACCTGCGGATATCCAACCTGCTTAATACGAAAAACGTACTTGGTGTGTACCCAGTTACGGGATCACCGACCGACGATGGCTACCTGGCAACTGCCGAGGGTCAGTCAATTGTTCAGGGTATTATTGATCAGGGCCGGGATATTAATGCCTACCTGTCGTCTTATTCCTGGGTACTGTTGAATCCGAATAGATATACACAGCCGCGCCGGATCTATATCGGTGCCAACGTGGCGTTTTGATCTTGCTGAAGGCAGGGGAAGGATGGGAAACCGCCCTTTTCCTGCCTTTGGACACACCTGACAAACCCACTCAAATACACATTAGTTAAAAAAATTAAAACTTATAAACCATGCGAATTAACAAACTTTGGATAGCGGCTGTGTTAGCGCTCGTATCCTGGAGCGTGAACGCACACGTTCCGGATTATGTGCGGAATGCAGGCAAAGCCAAGAAAGTGCAATATCGCGGCGTTTGCGCAAGTTCCGAGTCGCAAATCGATATGGAGATCAATAACGTCCGCGCACGTCTGCTGGGTGGTGGTGACTGTTGGTGGGATTTCAACGACGGCCGGTATGTCGTTCCGAAAGTGGACGTAACTACCGGACAACGTGAAGTTTCCTCCATTTTTGCCGGCTCAGTCTGGCTGGGTGGTATTGACCCGGCCGGTAACCTGAAACTGGCCGCCCAGGATTACCGTCCCAGCGGTCAGAACGACTTCTGGCCCGGCCCGCTGACAGAAGTAGGTATCACGGACGAGTTCGTTTGTGATAACTGGGACCGCCACTTCCGCGTGACGGGTGATGAGATCCGCCGCCACTTGGCCAACCTGGCCGCAGGCGACCTCAATCCGGACAATATTCCCCGTGGTGTAAAAGGCTGGCCTGCCCGCCAACGCCCGGGGCTGAATTATTTTGTCGATGTATGGGGCTTTGACCTGCCCAATACACCGCAGGGCCTCGCCGGCTTTTTCGATGCTGACTTTGACGGCTATTATGATCCGCTCAAAGGAGACTATCCTTCGATCGAGATCCGTGGCTGTGCTTTGGATCGCTACCCGGATGAAATGATCTTTTGGATCTATAACGACCAGGGGGGTGGTGCACCGCACGCCCGTACGAATGGCGACCCGATCCAGATGGAAGTACAAGTTCAGGCGTTCAGCTACCTGACCAATGACGAATTGAACGACATGACCTTCCAGCGCTATAAGCTGATCAACCGGGCGACCGAGCGTATTGACTCCACGTTCTTCGCCATGTGGGTTGACCCGGACCTCGGCTGTTTCCTGGATGACTATATTGGATGTGACAGCTCAAAGAGCCTCATGTACGTATACAACCAGGATGCTACTGACGGTCAGCCGAACTGCGACTGCCAGGGTGTGAATACCTACTGTGATCAGGTGCCCATCCTTGGTGTGGACTACTTCCGTGGCCCGCTGGATGAAAATGGCGATGAGATCGGAATGTCGTCTTTTGTATACTACAACAACCCGTCTTACGGTAACCCGCCGCAGCCGACTCAGGATCCGGACCTGCCGATTGAATTTTATCGTTATCTGACAGGATACTGGCGTGATGGTGAGCCGTTTACGCTTGGTGGCAATGGTTATGGTGGTACCGTTACGACACGGTATGCTTTCCCGCAGGACCCGAATGATCCGAATGGCTGGTCGATGTGTACGGAGAACCTGCCGTTTGCCGACCGTCGTACGCTGCAGGCTTCCGGTCCGTTTACCTTGTTGCCGGGTGCTGTTAACGAGCTGATCATTGGTATTCCCTGGGTGCCGGATATTGACTATCCATGCCCCGATCTGGAAAACCTGTTCCGCGCCGACAAACTGGCCCAGGGCTTGTTTGATAACTGTTTTGAACTGCTGGACGGTCCTGATGCACCGCGGGTGAACTGGATCGAGTTGGACAAGCAGGTGATCGCTGTACTGTCGAACGACTCGATCTCCAACAACTTCAATGAGCAATACGAGCAGGTTGACTTCCTGGCACCGGACTCGCTGAAGGACAGCCCGGATCCGCTGGTGCAGGATCGCGCCAAGTACAAGTTTGAAGGATACCGGATCTATCAATTGTCAAACCCGAACGTATCGACTGCCGAGTTTGACGATCCGAACAAATCGCGCCCGGTATACCAGGTGGATATCCAAAACGGTGTATCGACCATCTACAACTGGGTGGAAACTCGTGACCCGAATTCGGGTAATCAGATCTTCTATCCGGAAGAGATCGTTGATGGTGCGGATGACGGACTCCGTCGTACGTTCCAGATCGCGGAAGACCGTTTTGCCACCGGCAACGACAAGCGACTGATCAACCATAAGAAGTATTATTATGCAGTAATTGCCTACGCTTACAACAACTTTGAGACGTTTGATCCGCTGGCACAGCCGGCGACTGGTCAGCAGCGTCCATACCTATCGGGCCGTAAAGCTGCCGATGGACCGATCAAGATCTACACGGTGATCCCGCGTCCAATCGTTGACCAGGAGCTCAATTCCAAATATGGCGACGGTGTGGTCATTACCCGCTTTGAAGGAGCCGGTAACAACAGCAATTTCCTTGATCTGGACTCTGACAGCCGCGACAGGCTGTTTGACGGGAACCTGACGGATACGGTGTTGACGTATCAGGAAGGCCGCGGACCGATCACAGTAACGATCTTCAACCCGTTTGAGGTGAAAGATGGAGACTATGAATTGCGTTTTGTAGATAGCGATAATGGTGATACCAAACTGGATGCCGACGCCCGCTGGGAGTTGCGTAAGCTGCCTGACGGCGATATCATTGCTTCCGACCGGTCAATCGACGAACTGAATGAACAGTTAGTGCTAAATTTCGGATTCTCTGTGACTATCGCACAGGCTCCGCTTGCTGGTAGCTACACCTGGTCTTTGCGGAATCCGGATAAATACATCAACCCGGGTGAGTCCAATGGCGCCCTGGGTGCAGAGATCGAGTATGCAGACCCGAACCGCCCATGGTTGTTTGGTTTCGCTGATCGGGACTTTGGCCTCTTCCACTACATCAAAACGCGTCCGTTGGAACGCGATGCCGAATATGACCCATTCCAGGGGCTGAGCACAATGGGCGACGGTTGGTTCGTGCCCTATGTATTGTGCGACTGGGAACTCAATGACGTGAACTCCCGGACCATGACACCGGCCTGGACGCCTGCTCAGGCTACCCTCAACAGTTCGGTTGTGGGTGGTGCACAGGAGCCGACCAACGCCAGCAGCCGCTACCGTAAACTGGCCGCGCTGCCGAACGTCGATATCGTACTTACCAGTGATACCAGTAAGTGGAGTCGTTGTGTTGTTGTGGAAAGTGCATCCTATTACTACACGGAACCAGCAAACAACTTCCCAAAGAATCCGGCGCTGCAAACGGAGAGCCCTGCCAACAAACGGCGGGTGAGCTTTGATGCCCGGTATTCCCTGTCAGTGAGCAAGAAGGATGCCGACGGTGACGGCCTGCCCGATCCGGATGGCGCCAAGGAAACCAATGGTAATCCGGTTTACGGCATGGGTTGGTTCCCGGGATATGCCATTGACGTGGAAACAGGTCGCCGGCTGAACATCTTCTTTGGTGAAAACTCCTGTTACAGCACGGCCGTCGATCCGGGATACACCGGCCGCGATATGATGTGGAATCCAACCGAGCAGGTGATTGCCGGGGATCAACCGCAGGATTACTACGATCTGGTGATGGGTGGTCAGCATTATGTATATGTTACGACTACGACATACGATGGTTGTGAGTCGCTGCGTCGCCGTCTGACACCGGAGTTGTCGCCCACGTCGAACTCCGATATCTTCAAGGTCAATGAAATGAAGAACGTTGCATGGGCTGCGATGCTGCAGATGGCACCAGGTTATCAGATGAAATCACTGCGGGAAGGCTTGATCCCCAATGATGCGGTGATCAAACTGCGTGTCACCAAGCCGTTTGACACCTGGTTCAACGATGCCGATGGCGGTGCCAAGTCTGGCCATCCGTTGTATCAGTTCAAGATCGAAAACCGGCAGCCGGAAGCATTGGATCAGGTGCAGGTCGAAAATGCACTTGATTCCGTCAAGGTGGTGCCGAACCCGTACTATGGTTTCTCCCAGTATGAGACCAGCCAGTTTAGTAATGTGGTGAAAATCACTAACCTGCCGGCAAAATGTTCGGTAACGATCTATTCACTCGATGGCAAGTTTATTCGCCAGTATCAGCGCGATGAAGTATACCAGCCGTATATGCAGATCGCTCCGGACCTGGAGTGGGACCTGAAGAACAACAAGGGCATCGCTGTCGCCAGTGGTGTGTACCTGATCCAGATCCAGGCGCCAGGTATGGGTGAACGAACGATCAAATGGTTTGGCATAGCCAGGCAGTTTGACCCATCCGGTCTGTAACGCTTGCTTGGATGCGATGGAGCGAAGGCGGGAATACAACCTGTCCGCTCCATCGCCTCTTTACTCCATCACTCATTCATACAACCATTCTTAATATGAAACATACATACATCAGTCTGTGGTCCATGTGTTTTCTGTTGGTGGCCGGTTCCCTTTTTGCGGGCAACCCGGATCGCCAGGGAGAGGCCGGTGCCGCCCAGCTGCTGATCAATCCCTGGGCCCGTAGTGCCGGACTGCACTCGATGAATACTTCCATGGTCACCGGCACGGATGCCTTGTATCTGAACGTTGCCGGACTGGCCCGCATCAATAAAACCCAGCTGCAGCTGGGCCATACCCGATACCTCGAAGGTGCAGACATTAACATCAACGCGCTCGGCTTTGGTCAGCGTGTTGGTAAAGGCGGCGCTTTTGGTATCAGCCTGGTCGCCTTTGACCTGGGTGATTTTGATCTGACTACGGTGAATACGCCGGAAGGCTCCGGTGCGACCTTTAGCCCTTCATTTTTCAATATGGGCTTGTCGTATGCGCACTTGTTCGCTAACCGGGTATCTGTAGGGGTAACGGTGAAGTTTGTAAACGAGTCGATCTCCAACGCCGGCGCCAGTGCGATGGCATTGGATGCAGGCGTACAATATGTGACGGGTGCCGATGATAATTTCAAATTCGGTATTTCGCTGCGGAACGTAGGCGGTAAAATGCGCTTCAGAGGTGAAGGCCTTGGTACGCAAAACGACGGCAACAACGAGACCTTTGAATATCCGATCACGTACTACCAACGCAGCGCTGAATACGAACTGCCTTCGCAATTGAACATCGGGGCGTCTTATGATTGGCTGCTTGGACGTAACAGCCGGCTGTCGCTGTTGGGAACCTTTACATCGAACGCTTTTTCCCGCGACCAGATTGGTGGTGGACTGGAGTTTTCGCTGAACAGGAACTTTGTTTTGCGCGCCGGTTACAAGCACGAGTTTGAAGCGCAGCAGGGTAGTACAGAAGCATCGCTGGACAATGGTATCAGTGGTGGCCTGACGGTGTCCATTCCCTTGCGTAAAGGTTCGGACAGCCGTTTCTCCATCGACTATGGCTACCGGTACACCGAGATCTTCCAGGGAATTCACAATATTGGTTTGCGGATCGACCTGTAAGAATTCGGGCTTTTTGCGGATACCGGAAAAAGCATATTAAATTTTTATCTTTCTCCCTGGCTCCGTATCTTTGAGCAACTTTTTTAACAGCAGAAACGTTTCTATCCATCCGGTAGGAACGTTTCTGTTTTTTTCAGTACTCATTTTATACTTATGTCGAACTACACGTATTTGACGAAGAACGGATATGATAAACTCAAGGCCGAACTGGAGGAGTTGAAGACAACCGGCCGGCAGGAGGCCGCTCGTGCTATTGCCGAAGCCCGTGCACAAGGAGACCTTTCTGAAAATGCCGAATATGATGCTGCCAAGGATGCGCAGGGTATGTTGGAAATGAAGATCAGTGAGTTGGAAACTGTCCTTTCCAACGCACGTATTCTGGATGAAAGTCAGTTGGATAGCTCGCAGGTAGCTATCCTTTCCAACGTGACGATTAAAAATAAAAAGACCGGTAAGGAAATTACTTATAAACTGGTATCCGAAACAGAAGCCGATACACGGGAGCGTAAGATATCCGTTTCTTCTCCCATTGGTGCTGGTCTTTTGGGTAAAAAGAAAGGCGAATTTGCCAAGATCGAAACTCCGGGCGGCGTACTGGAGTTTGAGGTGGTGGACATTTCGGTTGGTGACCTTTAATTCCCTCCGTGAAGGGTCACCCAGGCCATTGTTTTGATGTGCCCGGAAGTTGTTTTATCTTACAGAAAAATTCGCAACCGGTATGGCCAGTATTTTCACCCGTATTGTTAATGGCGAAATTCCCTGCCATAAAGTAGCCGAAACGGAAGATTATCTTGCGTTTTTGGATATCCGACCCCAGGCAAAGGGGCACACATTGTGTATTCCCAAAAAGGAGGTTGATTATATCTTTGACCTGGAAGATGACCACCTGTCCGGACTGATGGTATTTGCCAAACAGGTGGCTCATGCGGTCAAAGCAGTTGTGCCTTGCAAGCGTATCGGCATTGCTGTTGTTGGCCTGGAAGTACCCCATGCGCATGTTCACCTTATTCCACTGAACAACGTCTCCGACCTTTCTTTCAAGGAACCCCTGGACGTCGCATCTGAAGAACTGGCTGCCCTTGCTGTCCAAATTGCCGGCAAGCTCTGATCTGCGCCGTTCCGATTTCCCTGTTTTATCCCGGTCTGGTATGAAATTGTCCGTTCTCGTATGCCTGATTCTCATGCTCGTGTTTGGGTATGGGTGTGCACGAAACGGTCCATCACAGCCGGCTTCGGGCCCGGTACCGGACCCCGTTAAAATAAACGGCCTTACCCTGGTGGCGCCACCCCGCCCCTTTTCCACAAATCCGATCCTTCCGGTACAGGCTGTCGGCGCCAACTGGATCGCCGTAGTGCCATATGCCTTTACACGTCCTGGAGAGCCGATGGTTTGGTATAACGGGAAACGCGGACAATGGTGGGGAGAACGTCCGGAAGGTGTACTGGAGACAATCCGTCTGGCCCACGAGGCAGGGGTGCAGGTAATGCTCAAACCCCAGATATATGTGCCACGGTCCTGGACCGGGTCCCTGAATTTTGATACAGCCGAAGATTGGGCAAGTTGGGAACAGGGTTATGAACGGTATATCCTGGAAATGGCCAGGCTGGCAGATACCTGTTCGGTCGGGTTGTTCTGCATTGGTACCGAATTCCGTATGTCTGTGGCCCGGCGTCCGGCCTTCTGGAAGTCGTTGATCACCAAAGTTCGCCAGGTGTATCGTGGTAAGCTGGTGTACTCGGCGAATTGGGATGACTGGGAGCAGGTGCCGTTTTGGCCGGAACTTGACTACATAGGCCTGAGTGGTTATTTCCCGCTCATACAGGCTGCCACACCTCAGGTGGATAGTCTGAAAGCAGCCTGGGAGCCAATATGTCAGCGTTTGCGAACCTTTAGCCGGAAACACCAGCGCCCGGTTCTGTTTACCGAATTTGGCTACCTGAGTGTTGATCATTGTGGTTGGCGTAATTGGGAGCTGGAGGCGGTGGTACGGGAAAAAGAGGTGAACGAGCAGGCGCAGGCTAATTGTCTGGAAGCCCTGCTGGCTACCTTCCAGCCCGAGCCCTGGTGGGCCGGAGGGTTTGTTTGGAAATGGTTTCCGGAATTACGCGGACATGAAGGATACCCGGAGCGGGACTATACGCCGCAGGGGAAAGCCGGGGAAGCCATTTTGTGTAAGTGGTATGGCGGGTGAATACTGATTTGGCCCTAAATTCTCATCTTTGCTGAAAAGTAAGGTGACCAGGCTGACCTAAGGAGGTGTGCATGCCGGCCATTCCATTTTTTTGCTTAAAACTCCTGACTTCTATGTCTCCTGAAAAAGCGCCAATTAGCCCTGCACGGCAACGGTTGTTCCGGCTGATCGCTGTGCTATTCGGGCTGTTTCTCATTTTTGTGGTGGGTGAACTGTTCCTGCGGGTCTTCCCGGGGCCGGTAAGCGACCCGCCGGCTCCGCCGCCTTACAATTATCGGGTGCCGGATGAAACCTATGGCTGGCTGGTACAGGAGGGCTACCAATATACGGGTACACTGCACGATCAGTGCGATACGGTTTATCCGATCAATATTTCGTTTGGCTCCTCCGGTTTCCGGACTTGGGGGGACCCCGACGTTACCAGACGGCTAAAAGTGTTGTTCCTGGGTGATTCCTACACTGCCTGTGCCCAGACTTCCGACGATCGCCTGTTTTACAAACTATTGGGCGACTCCCTGCCGATCGAGGTTTTTGCCTATGGCGCTGCTGGTTACAGCAATGCCCAACAGCTGTTGGTGCTGGAAAAATACTTCGATGCTGTACAGCCCGATCTGGTGGTCTGGCAAATGTGCAGTAATGATTTTATTGACAACTACTGGGAGTTGGAAGAGATCGCCAATTACCATGTGCGCATGAAACGGCCGTATATCCTGGAAGATGGTTCGGTGGTACATAAACTGGCGGCCGAATACCCTCGAAATGTAAAACCCTACTCCCATTTTTTATATTTCATCCTGAAGCGTATTGCTGAGGCCCGTGGTACCTTCGATCGTCCACCGCCGGAGCCTGCAGAGAAGTTTATTGCCGAGCAAAACCTGGCCTATGCGCCTTTTGCGCGGAGTGTCCGTATGACCGACATGACCTATAAGAAAATGAAAGCATTGCTGCCGGCGGAAACGAAACTTTTGGTCTTCGATGCCGATGGCTTTCAACCACAGTTCGATCAATTTGCCCGTTTGTGCCGCGAAAACCAGATTGAATTTGCCGGAGGGCCAGCGGACCTTCTAAACCATTTCCGGTCGCAGGGTGACTGTGTACATACCGATGATGGGTACCATTGGAACGACCGGGGCAATGCACTTGTAGCCGCTTTTTTAAAACCCCATGTGCAGCGGATACTCGGAATTGCTAACGAACAAGAATGATCTAAAACCTGAAACCTGTGTATATCCTTGGAATTTCGGCCTTTTACCATGATGCAGCGGCAGCAATCCTGCGGGATGGCGAAGTAGTAGCAGCTGCGCAGGAAGAGCGCTTTACCCGGAAGAAACACGACCCGTCCTTTCCAGCGAATACAGTGCGGTTTTGCCTGGAAGAAGCTGGCCTGACCATTGATCAGCTAGACGCGGTTGCATTTTACGACAAGCCCCTGCTCAAATTCGAGCGGTTACTGGAAACCTACTACACGTTTGCACCGCGGGGACTGCACTCTTTTCTGGCCGGGATGCCGGTCTGGTTGCGGGAAAAGATGTTCCTGAAGCGCGCGCTCCGGGAAGAGCTGAAAAATGTGATGCCCTACGACGCTAAAAAACTGCGGCTGCTTTTCCCCGAGCACCACCTTTCCCATGCAGCAAGCGCGTATTACCCTTCTCCGTTTGAAGACGCGGCCATTTTGACCATAGATGGAGTAGGGGAGTGGGCAACTGCGAGCATATGCCACGGGAAAGGCCGGGACATTACGATCCTGAAGGAACTGCGCTTCCCGCATTCCCTGGGGCTGCTGTATTCGGCCTTTACATATTTTCTGGGTTTCCGGGTTAACTCGGGCGAATATAAACTCATGGGATTGGCGCCTTACGGAGATCCGAACGCGCCGGAGGTAGACCGGTACCTGGATGTCATTCAGACCGAACTGGTGGACCTCAAACCCGATGGTTCGGTTTGGCTCAATCAACGCTATTTTGATTACGCCACTGGCTTGCGAATGGTTAAGGATGCGGACTGGGAGCGGCTGTTTGGCTTTCGGAAACGGCAGCCGGAAGATCCGCTCAAAGCGGAACACTGCAACCTTGGGTTGGCTATCCAACGGTTTACAGAAGAAGCGGTGCTCCGTATGGCCCGGGAGGC
>SBHD01000130.1 GCA_006226345.1 Bacteroidota bacterium
AATACGATACCTGACCGCACCAAACGGATGCCGCCACCGGAGGTTCGTATTTCTGATGCCAATCCGCAAACGGCGGAGTACCAGTGGGGGAGCGTGCAACTGGTGCATTGGACGGCGCCTTCCGGTGAAGTGCTGGACGGCCTGCTCTTCAAACCGGATGGGTTTGATCCGAACCAGCAGTATCCGATGCTGGTGTATTTCTATGAAAAATCGTCGGATGGCCTGCACCGGCACCGGGAGCCTGATTTCGGCCGCTCGACGATCAATTTTAAAATGTATGCCAGCCGGGGATACCTGGTGTTCGTGCCGGATATTCCGTACCACACCGGCTACCCGGGTGAAAGCGCCTTTAATGCGGTCATGAGCGGTGTGACCGCCATGCTGAACCGCGGCTTTGTCGACCGGAGCCGGATCGGGATGCAGGGGCATTCCTGGGGTGGGTATCAGGCGGCCTACCTGGTAACCCGCACCAACCTGTTCGCCTGTGCGGAAGCCGGTGCGCCGGTGTCCAATATGACCTCCGCTTACGGCGGCATCCGGTGGGGCTCCGGGCTCAGCAGGCAATTCCAGTATGAGCAAACGCAAAGCCGGATCGGCGGCTCGCTGTGGGACTATCCGATGCGCTACCTGGAAAACTCACCGCTTTTTGCGTTGGATAAAGTGCAAACGCCACTGCTAATTCTTCACAACGACGAAGATGGCGCTGTGCCCTGGTACCAGGGTATCGAACTGTTCGTCGGCCTTCGCCGCCTGGGCAAACCCGCCTGGCTGCTCAATTATAACGGCGAGCCCCACTGGCCGGTCAAACTGCAAAACCGGATCGACTTCCAGACGCGCATGCAGCAGTTTTTTGATCATTATCTGAAAGGAGCCCCGCAACCCTCCTGGATGGTGCGTGGTGTGCCGCCCCTGGAAAAGGGTATCCTGCAGGGCCTCGAACCGGCCAGGAAGGAATAGTTATCTAGCGTTGCTAATACTTTTCCAATTTTTCTTTTCCAATTTCAAATTTCAAATCAAATGGAAGTTCCCAAATCAGTTCATTTGAAATTGGAAAAGAAAAATTGGAAATTTGAAAAGTTGTACGTCCCTGAAACAGGTTGACCGTTCTTCCCACATCCTATTGGCAAGTGCTACCCGGTTAAAAAACTTCCCGTCCAGGGTTGCAGTTTTGAAAATTAAAATCAAACTTTGTATTTCAAAGTACTTTTAAAATTTCGAAACCATGCAATCTACCACACCTAATTCAACCGAGCCAACTTTTTTCCAGCGTCAATCCACTACCATAAAAGGCATACTGATCTTTTTGCTGGTATTGGTCCTGTTGATACCCGCCTTTATGGTCGAAGGGGTTATCCAGGAACGCGAGTCCCGGCAAACGGAGGCTGTTATGGAAGTGAGCAGCAAATGGGGGCATTCTCAGACGCTGATCGGCCCTGTTCTGGCCGTGCCTTATGAACTGGTCCACCACGACGACGAGGGTAAAGAACTCAGGCGGGAAACCCAATTCGCATACTTTCTTCCGGAGTCCCTGAACGTGGCAAGCACGGTCGCCCCGGAAAAACGCCACCGGGGGATTTTCGATGTGGTCTTGTACAGTAGTGTTCTTCGGCTGGACGGGACTTTTGCCCCGCTTTCTACAGCGCGGGTAATCCCGGCAGAAGCCACTGTACAATGGGGAAAGGCCGTACTGGTGCTGGGTATCCCTGACCTGCGGGGGCTTCGGGACCAGGTCCGGCTAAACTGGGCTGGCTCGACGCTGATCTCCGATCCCGGCATTCCGGTGCCCGGCATAGCAGAGAGCGGTATTCACGTGCCACTGGCACTCGATCCGGAAAGCGTCGCACAGGAGCATACCTTCCAGCTGGACGTTTCCCTGAAAGGGTCCGGGTCGCTTTTTTTTACACCGGTGGGCAAGGTGACCGAAGTGCAGATGGAATCGTCCTGGCCTGATCCCAGCTTTACAGGAGCATTTTTACCGGATGACAAGACCATATCCACGCAGGGCTTTAATGCGGCCTGGAAGGTGCTCAACCTCAACCGGAACTTCCCGCAGCAATGGAACAGCGACCAAAAATATCAATTTGGAGAAAGTACCTTTGGGGTGAGCTTTCTGTTACCGGTCGACAATTACCAGAAAGCCACCCGCTCAGTGAAATACGCGATCCTGTTTATCGGACTCACATTTTTATGTGTATTCTTTATTGAAATGCAGCACACCACACCGGTGCACCCGTTCCAGTATGCGCTGATCGGGCTCGCTTTGGTGATCTTTTATACGCTGCTGGTTTCGATTTCAGAGCATTTGCCGTTCAACAGCGCCTATTTCATCGCGGCGCTTATGACGATCGGCATGACCGGCTTGTATGCCCGTTCGCTCTTTCAGTCTGCCCGGATGGGCGTGCTGGTAGGTGGTACGCTGGCTGCTTTGTACGGGTTCCTGTTCGTCACCCTGCAACAACAGGATTACGCCCTGCTTATCGGCAGCATAGGCCTCTTCTGTATCCTGGGTATCGTAATGTATTTCTCCCGCCGGATCAACTGGTATCCGGAGTAGCCGGGCAGCCTGTTGAAACATGAACTCGTCCTACGACCCGGAGTCGTAGGACGAGTAGTAAGAACCAGGCTACGGCGTAGCTGGCACGCCGCCCGGCGGGCAATGCGCGCGCAGGTAGTTGGTGAACAGCGTAGCGAGGTGTTTGGAGGTGCCTTCACCTTCCCGGATGCCGTGGGAGCGGTTGGGATAGGGCATAACCTGGAACTGTTTGTTGTATTTGATCAGCTCATTGATGAGCATTTCTGCATTTTGGTAATGAACATTATCGTCGCCGGTACCATGAATGTACAGCAGGTTGCCCTGCAGGTTTTTGGCGTAGGTGATCGGCGAGCCGTTGATAAAGTCCTCCCTGTTTTCCTGCGGCAGCCCCATATACCGTTCCTGGTAGATATTGTCGTATGTCAGTTGGTTGGCTACAGCAGCTACGGAAATGCCGGTCTTGTAGATCTCCGGATACTGAAACAACAGGTTCAGGGTGGCCGAACCGCCGCCACTCCAGCCATGAACCGCTACCCGGCTGGTGTCGATCCACTTCCAGCGGTCGAACATTTCACGGGCGCCCATAGCCTGATCGCGGATGTTCACGATGCCAATCTTGCGGTAGATGGCCTTGCGCCAGGCGCGTCCTTTGGGCGCAGGCGTGCCCCGGCCGTCCAGTGAGGCATAGATATAGCCGTCCTTGGCCATATCGCCCTGGTAGAGCCGATTGCGGCCGGCGCCCCAGCGGTCGCGGACCGTGGCGCCTGCCGGCTCGGTATATACATAAAAGACGATCGGGTATTTTTTTGAAGGATCAAAATTGTCGGGGCGGACCATCCAGCCGTCCATAGTTACTCCGTCGGCAGTTGTTACCTGGAAAAATTCAGTGTTGTTGTTTTCCGGCGGCTCGATTACCGGCGGAATTGCATTTTCCGCATCGAGCGACTTATGGCGGGGCAGTGTTACCCATTCCGTTTTGGGGGACGTATAGTAGTTGGAGAAGGTATGGCGTGCATATTGGGCGTCAGGCGAAACAGCATAGTTGTGCGTACCTTTTTGTCCGGCCGGCGAGAGCCGCTCGGCCTGGCTGTTGCCATCCATCCGGATGCGGTACAGGTATGCCTGTGTGGCATTGTCCGGTGCCGCCAGAAAATACAGGTATCCGCCGATCTCATCGACACGTTCGAGGCTGATCACGTCATAATCACCTGGCGTCAGCAGGATCTCCTGGCCGCCGTCGCGGGCGATCCGGTACAGGTGCCGCCAACCGTCTTTTTCGCTGGTCCAGAGAAAGGCATTACCATCGGCAAGCCAATCCCAGTAGCCGTATGCCCCGTCATCCTTCAGATCGATCCAGGCATCATCCTGCTCAGTGTAGATGGTCCGGACGCTGCCGGTGCGGACATCACAGAGCATGAGCTGGCTTTCGTTTTGCTTGCGGTTGAGTTGCTGGATCATCAGTTCCTTTTCGCTGGCTGCCCATTCCATCCGGGGCACATAGGTGTTGCGCGGGTCGCCGGGAATATTCATCCAGGTAGTTTTGCCGGATCCCACATCCGCCACGCCGATCCGGTAGGGGGAGGGTTCTTCGCCGACCTTCGGGTATTCCACCGGGATCGTTTGGGCATAGATCGAGTCGGTATTGTTGATCATGAGAAAATCCCGGATCTGATTGGCATCGATCTGCCAGTACGCGATTCGCTTGCTGTCGGGGCTCCAGCGAAAACCATCGCGGCAGCTAAACTCTTCCTCGTAGACCCAGTCGAACGTACCGTGAATGAGTTTGCGTGACCCTTTGGTCTGGGTCAGCTGCTGGATAGCACCGGTGGCAACATCTTCCACATACAGGTTGTGTTCGCTGACATAGGCGACTTTTTTTCCGTTGGGGGAAAATTTTGCAAACATGAGCGACGACTCCGGTTTGTCTTTACCCAGCTGGCGTAGTTTGTTCGTTTCCAGGTTTAGCACCCAGTAGTCGCCCCGGGTGTCATAGCGCCAGACCCGTTTGCTGTTGGTATAGATGAGCAGGTGCCGGTCGTCGTTGGAAAATGTGAAATCGCGGACAGGCAGGGGCGCGTCGGCGCCTGCAGGTGTGAGCTGAGCAGCGGTGACCAGGGTGGTTTTACTGCGTTCGGGCAGGGTAACCTTGACAATATTGCCACTATCCCGGTCAAAGTAGCTGTTGCCTTCAAAGGCCCATTTTATTCCCTGTGCCGGCAGGTTTGTCAGCAGGGAACACAGTATCAGGAGAAGCAGGATACGTTTTTGCACAGTAGTGTATTTTTATGTGAACGTGTTTGAAATGTGCCGGGGGCAAAACAGTTGCGAAAGCCGTGCGGCCGGAATCTCAGGATGATAGCAGTTCTGTGATTAAACCCGTTGCCGGGCTGCGCGTTGGCTTCACCAGGTTTAATCAGCGATTGGGCAAATATAGGCTTTGTGCGGCTTGTATTTAGTTGTCAGTATGCACGGGAGTGGCTACATTTACCAACCTTATCCACTTTTTTGATTTCGTATGCAACTTCGTATTCTGACTATCCTGTTGCTGTGTGCTGTAGTGGCAAGCAGCCAGAAACCCATTACGCTTGAAGCGATCTGGACAAACGATACCTATCAGGCCAAAACATTACCCGAATTTGAATTCTACCATGATGGGGTACACTTCACCCAGCTGATCGATGGCAGAATAGAACAGTTTGACATCCAGACCGGAGCAAGTGCCGGCGTGCTTTTTGATCCTGCTGTCATCGCTCCGGATCAGGCAGCAGACTGGACCGGAACTGTCGATGCTTATCAGTTCAGCACCGATGGCCGGCGGCTACTGATCGCTGCCGGAAGGGAGAAGATATACCGGCACAGTACCCGGGCAAACTTTTTTGTATACGACACCCGCTCCCGGCAGCTCCGGCCTCTGCATCCCGGTACCAAACAACGCTATGCCGGCTTTTCCCCGGACGGCACCAAGGTCGCTTATGTTCTGGAAAATGACCTGTATTATCTCGACCTCGTTTCCGGGAATACTACCCAGGTGACCACCGACGGACAGGTGAATGCAATTATCAATGGCGCCTCCGACTGGGTATATGAAGAAGAGTTCAGGCTGGTGCAGGCGTATGCCTGGAGCCCCGATGGAAAGACCCTGGCCTTCCTGCGTTTTGATGAGCGGGAAGTGCCGGAGTTTACCATGGAAATGTACCATGGCGATGCCTATCCCGAACTGGTGCACTACAAGTACCCGAAAGTGGGGGCGAAAAATGCCGTTGTCAGTGCCCACCTGTACGACCTGGCAGCGGCCCGGACAACCCGTATCGCTATTCCCGGCCGGCAAGATACCTTGTCGGATGATTATCTGCCCCGGCTGGCCTGGACCCCTGCCAGACAACTCTGCCTGACCCGGATGAACCGGCACCAGAACCAGGTACAGCTTTTCCTCGCTGATCCTGCTACGGGTGCCTGCACCATGCTGTACGAAGAGACGGACCCCAGTTACCTCGACCTGCAGGAGCCGCATTTTCTGTCCGGAAATGCCGGATTTATCTGGCAAAGCGAAAAGAGCGGTTATAACCACCTGTACCATTTCGACATGCAGGGCCGCCAGGTGGCTGCCCTGACAAAAGGCAACTGGGAAGTAACCGATTTTTATGGCTACGACGAAAAACGCGGACTGGCATATTTCCAGGCTGCAGCTGATACGCCGATGGAGCGCGAGCTATATGCAGTTAACCTGAAGGGTAAACGGCGGGAAAAACTGAGCGGTAAACCCGGTGTGCATGCCGCCCGGTTCAATCCGACATTCGACTATTTTATTGATACTTATGCGACGGTGAACACGCCACCACAGTATGATCTGTACAATTCGGAAGGCCGGCTGGTCCGCCAGCTGGAACAAAATGCAGCCCTGCGTGCCGAACAGGAAGCCTGTAGTGTGCTTCCGATCGAATTCTTCCAGGTACCGGTCAAAAATGCCTCCACACCTTCCGGCTTTTCCTGGGACGGTACGTTGAATGGCTGGCTGATCCGGCCCACAGCTCCGCAGTTCCAGGGGAAAAAACTGCCGGTCCTGATGTATGTGTACGGCGGACCGGGTAGCCAGCAGGTGCTGGATTCCTGGAAGGGTACTAATTACTGGTGGTTCCAGCACCTGGCTCAGAAAGGGTATGTGGTGGCATGTGTGGACAACCGCGGCACCGGCGGCCGGGGAGCGGCATTCCAGAAGATCACCTACCAACGCCTCGGCCAGTTTGAAACGGAGGACCAGATCGCAGCGGCACGTTATATCGGCTCCCTGCCTTATGTCGATCCTGCCCGAATCGGGGTCTTTGGCTGGAGTTACGGCGGGTATATGTCCTCGCTCTGCCTGCTCGAAGGCAATGATGTATTCAAGTCTGCTATTGCCGTTGCACCGGTGACACACTGGAAGTGGTACGATACGGTTTATACCGAACGTTATATGCGCACGGAGCAGGAGAACCCCGAGGGATATGCCAATTTCGCACCGGTAAACCTGGCCGAACGCTTGAAAGGCAATTACCTGCTGGTGCACGGGCTTGCTGATGATAACGTGCACTTCCAGCACAGTGCCGAAATGGTCGATGAACTTATCGCCCGAAATAAACAATACGATAACATGTTCTATCCCAATCTCGACCACGGGATCCGGGGTGGGAACGCCCGTCTGCACCTGTACACCATGATGACGCGTTTTCTGGATGAAAAATTAAAGGGCATAAGTCCCGAAGGTGCCAGGCCCTGATGCAGGCTGGGTCAGTGGGGGTAATCCGGCAGGTCGGGCAGGAACGAAAAGGAGGATTCATCGAAATCGAGTGCGCAGCTAAAGGTCGCCAGGCCGTTGGTAACCGCCAGAAAAGGGGCCCGGAATTGCAGGTTGTACACAGCGACCTGCTCGAAGGTCGCCTGGCGAAGGGCCACTTTGGGCGACTTGCATTCAATGATGAGCCAGGGCCGGACCTGGGTGTCAAACACAGCAATATCGCAGCGTTTAGGTCGCTGGTTCAGTACCAGGCCGACTTCCGACCGGATCCGGTTGGCCGGATATTCCTTTACCTGGAGCAGGTATTGCAGTACGAGCTGCCGCAGCAATTCCTCCGGCGTCAAAACGACGTGTTTCCGGCGAATAGGATCGAAGATCAGCTTGGTGCCTTCCCCCGCGGAGGATAGTTTCAGATCCGGTTCAAATTGCAGAAAATCCAGCTGGAGCAGCATGGCTACGAAGATGCGAAACTGCGTGCATGCAGACAAATAAACTTGGTGCGTGTTTAAAAATAACATTTTGGCGTCAAACCGGCCTGAATACAAATAAATGCCGCACATTTGAAATGGAGACAACCCTATCTTTTATATCATGTCTGCACCTTTTTGGTATATCATCGCAAATCCGGCGGCCGGGAACGGCCGGGCGGGGCGTCGTTGGGCGGAGGTGGAGGCGCTTTTGCAGGAGTTGGGTTTCTCCTACACGGTTAAGTTTACCGGTCATCGCGGCCATGCGATCCGGTTGGTGGAAGAAGCGGTTCTGAACGGACACCATCATATCCTGGGCATTGGCGGCGACGGCACTAACCACGAGATCGCCAATGGAATCCTGCAACAGGCGCATGTGCCCGGCACCGAAATAACCTATGCGTTGTTGCCGGTGGGCACGGGTAACGACTGGGCCCGGCAGTACCGGATCCCGGCTGATCCGCGGGAGCGACTGTTGCGGCTGCAGGCCGGCCAAACCGTTTTACAGGATGCCGGCAAGGTGACCTATCTCCGTGACGGGCAGCAGCAGCACCGGTATTTTGTCAATGTTGCCGGTATGGCCTACGATGCGTTTATTGCCCGAAAACTGGAGCAACACCGGTTTGTGTCCCGCCTGCAATATTTACTCATGGTCGGACAATACCTGATGGAGTACCGGCTGACGCCGGCCCGGCTGATCGCGGCTGAAGAGGCGGCAGAGGATGCCTTTTACACGATCAATATTGGCATTTGCCGGTACTCGGGCGGGGGCATGCAGCTGGTACCGCATGCCGTGCCGAACGACGGGCTATTGGCAGTTACCTATGCCCGTAAATTGCCCAAATGGGAGGTGTTGCTGCAAACCCTTCGCTTTTATAATGGCACGATCTTACAGCATCCCCGGATCGGGGGCTTCCAGACCCGAAATCTTCGGGTAGAGCATATCGGCGCGGTGCCTACTTTATTGGAGGCCGACGGAGAGTTTCTGGGTGAAACTCCGGCCACATTTTCCATTATGGAAAATGCCCTGCGGATCGCGCTTTAACGCAGGCGATCCATCGACTTTACCAGCGACTCGTCTTTACGGATAGCTCGTGCGGCCAGCCAGTTGAGCAGGATCGCGGCTACCGGCAATGCAAGGCCGGCTGCCAGTTGGGTCGTACCGCCTTCCGGAGTCTGGTCAAGCGTGGCTTTGGTGGTGAACAGTGCCAGGGCAAGTAAAAAAGCCCCGATCAGGATCGCGATCAATGCCAGTTTGGCCTGAAGCGGGCGATTCTTAAAGAGAAAAACAGCGATCACCGAAACCAGGGCGCCCAGGGCGGTCAGTCCGAGCAAACCAGGGTTATCCAGCGGATTGAGTACACCGTCGGACAATACAGCCAGGCTTCGGGCCGGGTCGTCGGCACCGGTTTGGGCATATGGCAGGGCAAACTGGCCGCCTAAGGCACCTGCTGCCAGGAGCAGAAAGATCGATTGTATACGTTGGATCATGTTTTTAGGGCAAAGGTAGGAGGAATGGCTCTGGCTTGGGGCGGTTCGCTACCGGTTTTTTCCGGTGCTGGCCGGCTGAAAATAAAACACCCGTAGCCGGATCGCCGGTCACGGGTGTCACAGGTTGTATTGACCTTCTTTAGACGGCAAAACTTTCTCCGCAACCACAGGTACGGGTAGCATTCGGGTTGTTGAAGAAAAAGCCTTTACCATTCAGGCCGCCCGAAAACTCCAATGTGGTATTGAAGAGGTAGAGAAAACTTTTAAGGTCGGTCACGATTTTTACTCCGTTGTCTTCGAATACCTGATCATTCTCTTTTGACTCGTTGTCAAAGTCAAGTTTATACGACAAGCCGGAACAGCCACCCGACACGACGCTCACACGGAGGAAAAAGTCGTCCGCAAGTTTTTCGGTGTTACGGATTTCCGAAATCTTTTGTTTCGCACTTTCTGCAACAAAGATCATGGCATTGTAGTATTGACCCGGCTGTGCCGGGAGTGAATTAGTCAATTTCAGGCAGAAGCGGGGGTATCCTCAGCCTGTTCGGTGGTGATACCGTTCTTTTCCTGGTAATCTTTGATCGCCGCCTTTATGGCATCTTCTGCCAGTACCGAGCAGTGAATCTTTACTGGCGGCAGGGCCAGTTCTTCCACGATGTCCATATTATCGATACTCAGCGCTTCATCAACGGATTTGCCTTTGAGCCATTCGGTAGCCAGCGACGACGACGCAATGGCCGAACCACAGCCGAACGTCTTAAAGCGCGCATCCGTGATTTTGCCGGAATCCTCGTCCACTTCGATCTGAAGACGCATTACGTCGCCACACTCCGGTGCGCCGACCAGTCCGGTACCGACATTCTTTTTGTTTTTGTCGAGTACACCAACATTGCGGGGGTTTTTGAAGTGATCCAGTACTTTATCACTGTATGCCATAGCTGAAAATTGATATCAGATTATAGTTAATGGTTATTTTTTTGTTTTGCCGAACGTATTATACCAAAGACCCCGTACGAAATAAAAGATGCGGTAAAGCAGCTTGGTGAAAGGATCGGGTGGACTTTGGATCGGCATGTTATGTATTCGTTTAGTGGGCGCTCCACTCGATCTTGGTCAGGTCAACGCCTTCCTTGTACATTTCCCAGATCGGGCTGAGCTCGCGCATGTGATTGACGCCTTTGGAAACAGCCTCGACAGCAAAATCCACCTCTTCTTCCGTAGTAAAACGGCCCAGTGAGAAGCGGATCGAGGAGTGCGCGAGGTCGTCGCCGAGCCCCATGGCTACCAGCACATAGGACGGCTCAAGTGAAGCCGAGGTGCAGGCAGAACCGGAAGATACGGCGATATTCTGGTTGAAGGTCATCATCAGGCCTTCACCTTCCACGTGTTTAAACGAAATATTGCTTACGTGGGGCATGCGGCTGTTAATATTGCCGTTCACCTTGGTCTCTTCGAGTTTCGTGAGTGCAGCCTCCAGTTTGTCCCGCAGTTTGCTGAGCCGTTCGGCATCCTGGGCCATTTCCAGGCGGGCAAGTTCGGCGGCTTTGCCAAACCCTACGATGCCCGGTACGTTCAGGGTGCCGGAACGCATGCCGCGTTCGTGGCCACCGCCGTCGATCTGTGCGGTTACTTTTACACGGGGATTTTTCCGGCTGACGTACAAGGCGCCAACGCCTTTCGGTCCGTACATTTTATGCGCAGTGAAAGACATCAGGTGAATACCTGTTTCCCGCGGGTTGGTCGGGATCTTGCCAACTGCCTGTGTCGCGTCACTGTGGAACAGGACACCGTGTTTTTCACATATCTGCGCAATTTCCCGCATAGGCTGGATCACGCCGGTCTCATTGTTGGCCCACATGATAGATACTGCAATCGTAGTCGGCTTGATCGCAGCTTCCAGTTTAGCCAGGTCAACCTGGCCGTCTTCCTTTACCTGGAGATAGGTTACTTCAGCGCCCTGTTTTTCCAGGTGCTTGCAGGCATCCAGCACAGCTTTATGTTCTGTTTCGGCCGTAATGATATGGTTGCCTTTGCGGGCGTACATTTCAAAAATGCCCTTCAGGGCGAGGTTGTTACTTTCGGTGGCGCCGGAAGTAAAAATGATCTCTTTCTCGTCTGCGCTGATCAATTGTGCGATCTGCTCCCGGGCATAATCCACGGCCTCTTCTGCTTCCCAACCAAAGTGGTGGCTGCGGCTGGCTGCGTTACCGTGTTTTTCAAAGAAGTACGGCACCATAGCCTCCACCACGCGCGGGTCGCAGGGGGTAGTGGCATTGTTATCCAGGTAAATAAGTCTGGTCTTGTCCATGTAGGGATGTCTTGTCTTTATATTTAGATTTATTCTAAGCAATTTTTCAGCCTGCAAATATAACAGCTTGCCCGGAAAAAAGTTTGTGCAAAGATTTGATTTCAGGCGTGGCTTTAAAAAATCCCGGATTTTCCATTTGTATCCTGAAAAAAAGGGGCGGGGAAAAAGTACATTTGCTGGGTATATGAGTCAGGATACCCATTTTTTCGCCGAGTTCCAGCCGGTAGATAAAGCAAAATGGCTGGAGCGGATTACCCGGGATCTGAAGGGTAAGCCCCTGGAGGATCTGTATTGGCATCTGAATGAAACACTTACGGTAGATCCGTTTGGTCATCCGGATGATCAGCTTGTCCCGCCCCTGCCCATCGGTGGTGCACAGACCTCCTGGGAGATCAGTGAATCCATGGAGCCGGGTGACCCGGCTGCTGCCAACCGGCAAGCGCTGGAGGCACTTGCATTCGGGGCGGAGGGCATCCATTTCCCACTTGGACAATCCGATACCGCTGCTGAACTGGAGGTTCTGCTCGATCGTATTCACCCTGATTATATCGGGCTGCAATTCAGCGGCGCCGGCGTTGAACAGGGACCGGCTGCCGTACTGGCCGTACTGGCCGGTGTGGCGGAAGCGCACGGACTGCAGTCCACGGACCTGCGTGGCGCGCTCTATTACGATCCGGCCGGGGTAACCGGTCAGATCCGTGACCCGCGTTACCTGGCTGACCTCCTGGACTATGCACAAAATACTTTCCCGGGTTTTCGCTGCATTACTGTCGATGGCCGGCCGGTCTACCGGGGTCCGAAAGCGGCGACCGACGAGCTGGCTGCTGTTCTGCAGCGCGCGCTGCTCTACCTGCAAACCCTGAAAGACCGGGGGCATGATCTCAATGCCGCTGCCGCTTCGATACAGGTATCGTTTTTTATCGGCAAGAGCTATTTTGTCGAAATGGCCAAGCTGCGTGCCTTTCAACTGCTCTGGTTCAACCTGCTTCAGGCACTCGGCGGCCGGCCGAAATACCCGTACCTGGACGTGCATTTTGCTCCGGCGGCATACACCGATGACCTGTACACCAATATGATCGCAGCGACTACTATGTCCATGTCAGCGGTGTTGGGGGGAGCCAGTAGGCTGACGGTATTGCCTTATGATTCCGGGCGAGAGGAAGAGGCCCGGTATCCAAAAGCATTTTCCCGGCGGATAGCCCGGAATGCGCAACATTTGTTGAAGATGGAAAGCGGATTTGAGACCCTTACTGATCCCGCAGCAGGCAGCTACTATATCGAAAAACTGACAGCGCAACTGGCCGCTGCTTCCTGGAAAAAACTCCAGGCGGGTTGATTTTGAATAAACCTGACAAAAGGCCGGCGTTGTGCACCTGCCGGTGAAAATAATTTTGTATGTTTCCGATGCCGCTTCGTTCGGTTTCCGGCCGCTGATCAGTTGATGGCGGACGCCTCCTGTGTCAATCCATCCTTCACCAATATACCCATGATCGTATGAAGAAATTTTTACTGCTCGCAACCAGTGTTTTGCTTTGCAGCACTGGACTGTCGGCGCAAAACACATCGGACATCGTTGTGCCGGTCACCGTTACGACCACCAACAACCCAGCGTCCATTACCCTGGATTATCCAGCCACCGCTAATGCGGTGAATACACTGATCGGCCGTAAGCTGATCAACCAGACTACCTGGAATTTCATCGTCCTCGGGGCCAACTCAACCACATTTACAGATAATAATGTACTCCCGGGTATTGGCTACGAGTATATCGTGATCAAACAGGCCAGTGTGGCGCCCACTACCCGCGTAGGTCTGGTGTATGCCGGGATTGAACTGCCGGCCCGCGCATACCGCGGGAAAATGCTCCTGATCGTGGATGACGCGCTCAGTGCGCCGCTTGCTGATGAACTGGATCGCCTGGAATGGGACCTGCGGGGCGACGGCTGGCAGGTCCTGCGCCAGGATATCACTGTTGCTACCAGCACGGTGGCATCCGTAAAATCAGTCCTGACCGATCTGTACAATGACGATCCGGACAATACCGTCACAGCCTTGCTGTTCGGCGATATTCCGGTGCCCTATTCCGGCGATATAGCACCCGACGGGCATCCGGACCACCAGGGCGCCTGGCCAACGGATTATTACTACGGTGATATGGACGAAGATGCGTGGACGGACACTTTGGTGAACAACCCGGGTGCTTCCCGCGCTGCCAACCGCAACATACCCGGCGATGGCAAATTTGACCAGAGCCAAACGCCGACATTGCCCGAAATGGTGGTCAGCCGGGTAGATTTCTCCAACCTCAGCGGCTGGGATGTATCGAACGTCGAATTGTACCGTCGCTACCTCAACAAAAACCACGCATTCCGGACCGGTGCGTACAAGCCGGACAACCAGACCCTGATCGATGATAACTTCGGCTATTTTGGCGGAGAGGCCTTTGCCCAGAATGGCTGGCGGAATGCCTATGCCCTGACCGGCGCGAACTCGGCTGTGCCGGGCGACTTTTTTGGCGATACAGACAACAAAAGCTTTCTGATCGGATATGGTTGTGGCGGTGGTAATTACCAGGGGGCTGCCGGTGTCGGCACCTCGGCCAATTTCAGCACCGACAGTGTCAACGTAGTTTTTGCGCAACTTTTCGGCAGCTATTTTGGCGACTGGGATTTTGAAACCAACCCGTTTATGCCGAGCGCGCTCGCCTCAAAAGGTGGCATTCTGACCTGTTCGTGGGCAGGCCGCCCGAACTGGAGCCTGCATCATATGGGCCTTGGCGAACCGATCCTGACCAGTACGTTTTGGGTATGGCTGAACAGTTTTTTGCCCAACCCGGTCTATCCGCCTAACTTTGGCGACGACCTCATACATGTGGGGTTGCTGGGTGACCCGTCTATTCGGGCGCATGCCATGCAACCACCGGCAGACCTGATCGCACAGGCGTCCTGTAATGATATTTCACTGGTCTGGAAAGCTTCACCGGATGCCGACCTGGGTTACCTCGTATACCGGGCGCCTTCACCGGATAGTGTTTTCCAAGTCATTGTGAACAGCCCGGTATTGGGGAATACTTACATGGACACTATGCCGCTGGCCGGATCCAACTATTATATGGTAAAGGCGTTCCGCCTGGAAAATACGCCGACCGGATCGTTTTACAACCAGAGCGGCGGCGCCCATACCAATGTGGATTTCAACGCCAGTGCCCTGACCGTAACAGCTAACCCAACGGATATTTCCTGCTTTGGCGCTGCCGACGGTGCTATCGACCTGACGTTGAGCAGTGGCGGAATGAACCTCACCTACCTTTGGTCGAACGGAGAAACGGGGTCCAGCCTGACCGGCCTGACTGCCGGCACCTATACTGTAACGGTGACGGGCATGCTGGGGTGCACCGCGACGGACAGTGCAACTGTGGCCGAACCCGACGCGATCGGACTTACGCCAACCCCGGCAGATGCATCCTGCTTTGGTGCGGCTGACGGCAGTATTGATCTCGCGGTTTCGGGCGGCACACCGGGTTATGCTTATGCCTGGTCAAATGGATCGACAACACAAAACCAAAACGGCCTGACTGCCGGTACCTACACGGTTACGGTTACCGATTTGAACAACTGTACCGAAAGTGCCATGGCCACGATTACGGAACCTGACGCCCTGGCGCTTGCCCTGACGCCGGAAAATGTGGCTTGTAACGGCGCCTCCACGGGAGGAGTGATGTTGACCGTTAGCGGCGGCACACCGGGTTATGCTTATGCCTGGTCGGATGGGTCCACGTCGCAGAACCTGAGCAATGTTGCAGCCGGTACCTACACCGTAACGGTTACTGATGATAACAATTGTACGTCTTCCGAGGCAGCAATGGTGACTGAGCCGACAGCGATCACGACCAATACGGTAGTGACGAATGCCGGTTGCGCAGGCGCCACGGATGGCAGTATCGAACTGACTGTAGACGGAGGCACGCCGGGCTACACTTACCAATGGTCCAACGGGGCAACTACACAGAACCTGGTTAATGTGGCTGCCGGCGATTATACTGTGACCATCACCGATTCGAATTCTTGCACCCAAACCACCGCTGCTACTGTCGGGCAGGCTACCTCGCTGGTTGTTTCTGTTTTAGCTGATCCGGTATCCTGTTTTGGCGCGGCTGATGGTGAAGCGACCGCTACGGTCGGTGGTGGTACCCCGGGCTATACCTACCTGTGGTCCAACAATGCTACGACGGAGATGATCACCGGTCTGACAGCCGGCTTATATACCGTTACCGTGACAGATGAGGCTGGATGCAGCCAAACATCGCAAACTACGGTTTCCCAACCTGCGGCTGTCAACGCGGCATTGGTTGTAGACAATGTGGCCTGTAACGGCGAGACAAATGGCCAGATCGATCTGACAGTTTCCGGTGGAACACCGCCATATGCTTTTGCCTGGTCGAATGGGTCTGCCGATGAGGATATTGATGCACTCGCGGCCGGTACCTATACCGCTACAATTACGGATGTTAACGGCTGTACCTATAGCTCCAGCGCAACGGTTACCGAACCTGCAGCCCTGGTTGTTGACACCAGGTTTGAAGTAACTTCCTGCCCTGATGAGACACCGGTCGGGAACCTCAGCATTACGGTTAGCGGTGGTACGCCAATATATACCTATCTGTGGTCAAATGGTTCAAATTCGCCTGAGCCACAAGGCGTGCCCTACGGAACATACACTGTTACGGTTACGGATGCCAATGGTTGTGTGTCAGTGCACGAAAATATAGTGGTGCAGACGCCGCAACCCTGGTCCGTTAATACAACGGCAACCGATGCGCTGTGCGCTGGCAATGCCAATGGTTCCATTGATCTTACGGTAAATGGCTCCTATGGACCAAACTACACGTATGCCTGGTCCAACGGCGGAACAACCCAGAACCTGACGGACCTGACTGCTGGCACCTATACCGTTATCGTAACGGACGAATCCGGGTGCACGACGACGACTGATGCAGTCGTAGGCCAACCGGACGCATTGGTTGCTGCATTTGTCAATGTTTCGGCAGCCAGTTGCCCGGGTGCGGGTGACGGTGCAGCCGAGGTGGCGGTGACAGGCGGTACCACGCCGTACAGTTATTTGTGGCAGAACGGCGCTACTTCCGCAGCAGTACAAAACCTGCCGGCGGGCACGGCGCAGGTCATGATTACCGATGCCAACAACTGTATGTTATCCGAAACGGTGGCGATTGAAGAACCGGTGCCGCCGGTAGTCTCTATCGCCGGCATGGATACGGCCTGTGTCAACCTTACTGCACTCTTCTCGCTGCCGGATACTCTCGGCAATTTTGAATGGGCGGCTTCCGCTGGCGGCCAGATCTCTGCCGGCCAGAGCACGGCACAGGTAGAGGTGGTGTGGCCCAATGCCGGCACGAGCACCCTGACAGCCTATTACACCTATGGTGCCGGTTGTCAGGACTCTGCCCAGACCACTGTAGTCGTCGATATCTGTGTTGGTACCAAGGAGCCGGTACTTACTGGCGTATCGGTTCAGCCTAACCCGTTCGGGCAATCGCTGACGGTGCTTTTCGATCGCCCGGTACAGCCGGATGCACGCCTGCAACTGTGGAATGTGCAGGGACGGCTGGTCCTGGAGCAGACTGCGTTGACAGACTGGACCGAACTTGAAACCGGAGCACTGCCCGCCGGCGCTTACATCCTGCAGGTAGTGGAAAGCGGTCATATCGGTACCTGGAAGCTGATAAAAGTGGATTAAGAGGCTGTTTGGGTTAAGCATTCTCCTTTTTCTATTAATAGCCATAGTTCTGAAGGATCGGAACTATGGCTATTTTTGCACATACATAAACGCATCACGAATTCAATCCCCCACATTATGTTGCGCGCCTTCCTCTTCCTGTTACTCAGCCTGCCCCTTGCGGGCCGTGCACAAACGACTATTACCGTAGATGACCAGACCTTTAAAATGGATGGTGAACACATCTACACCTATGCTTTTGCCCAGGGTGATCAGCTGACCCTGCAGATGGAACTGCTGGTTGGCCGAAAAGTGCAAAATGTTACGTTCGAACAGTTCAACGGCCCGTCGCTGTTCAGCGACTACGGTATGGACTCCTCGCTCCACAAAACTATCCGCATCCCGCAAACTGCCGTGTACCAGCTGCGTGTACGGGAAAGCGGCCTGGGTAAAAAGGTCTGCCGGTTTTCTTTGCACCGGACCCCGGCCGGTCCCCTGACCGAGCGGATGGACACCCGCGTCACCTGGGATGTGCGCCAGTACCCGCAATACCAGGAGCAGCGACGAATGATCAAAACCGGGTCCAAAACCGGCATCACTTCACTGGGCGGACAGGTAAATGTCAGTGCCAGCAAGCTGGGTATTAAAAATCCGGTCAGTGCCTATCATTTTTCCTTGCCGCCAAACACAGTGCAGTGGGCTTACCGGATCACAGTCGGGCAGGCCATGCAGGAATCCCGCAAAAAAGACGCTGATCAGCTCACCAGTGCGATCAACTCCGGTGCAGCACGGCTGCTGCCGGTAGCCCCGCCCACAGCACTAGCGGCCTTTGCGCTGGGGATGGCCATCGATCTGACCGTGCCGAAAGTGGGTGAAGATGTGGAATACGCCCTCCTGACGGCAGAGAACCTGCCTCTTTTCCGGAAACGGGAGCCCTATAAAGCCTTTATCTGGCAGGAAGGCGTGAGCTCCGATGTGCAGCGGCGATACAGCCCGTTGGAAGGAAGTTATTATTTTGCTTTTCGCAGCGATAACTGGATGGATGACATCACCATCAATGTGGACATTGAAGCTGTAACAGAAACACCTATTTTCGCCGAAGAAATATTTCTGGAGCCGGTTAAATAGGGCTCTGGCTCACCCTGTATCAAAATGGTTTTAACCAAGATCCAGTCGGCTATTGCGGACTACAAGAACTGGCTGCTTCAGTTGCGGCATCACCCGTCAGTGTACAAGTGGGAGTCGCTCCAGCAGTTTCAGGCACATTGGGATCCGGATGCTTCCGATCCGGTGGCGATGTTTGACCAGTGTTTTCAAAACAGCGTGACCAAACGGCTGTGGCAGCAGGAAAACTGGTACCCGAAAAAGATGATGCTGGCCTTCTGGGAACTGGAGCCACAAATGGTCCGGGCGATGTTCGACGATCTTTTCAATGAAACCCGGGACGCAGAAGCCCGGATCGGCCGGTTTTTGTTTGGTTGCGACGAACTGTTGCGGGACTACAAACGCGCTCATCCCACTTCCGTAGAAAACAACCACTATCACGACGATTACCGGATGATCGCCTTGTACCTGGGATTCCGGTATCCGGATCAATATGCGCCGTATGAGTTTGTCGTTTTCAGAGAAGTGCTCGAGCAGTTTCAGGCCCGGGATATTCCCGAACAAAACGATATAGGGCGATACTTCAAGGTCTTGCGCACGCTGATGAACTTCCTGGAAAAGGACGGAGAAGTTGTGCCGGCCATAAACAGGCATCTGAAGCCGCAACAACATTTTCCGGCAAAGACACTTTTACTGGCGGAAGACTTTTGCCAGTTTGTAGCAGCCCGGTCCGGCGGTTAACTAATGTCTTATCTCGACCACAGGTTATATTTCAGGATGCAGTAGATCGCCCGGAACCCGTCGCGCCAGCCGATCTTTTTTCCTTCGGCATACGAGCGCCCGTAATAGGAAATGCCAACTTCATAGATCCGGATATCCGGTATGCGGCTGATCTTGGCGGTTACTTCCGGCTCAAACCCAAACCTGTTTTCCCGAAGGTCAAGTCCTTTCAGGATGTCGGACCGGAACAGCTTGTAGCAGGTTTCCATATCGGTCAGGTTGAGATTGGTGAACATATTGGAAATGAAGGTCAGGAACTTGTTTCCGATGCTGTGCCAGAAAAACAGGATCCGGTGGGGCCGACCACCCATAAACCGCGAACCGTATACCACATCGGCGTACCCTTGCAGGATGGGACGCAGCAGGATGTTGTATTCTTCGGGGTCGTATTCCAGGTCTGCGTCCTGGATGATAATATAATCACCGCTGGCATGCCGGATGCCTGTGTGCAATGCGGCACCCTTGCCCTTGTTCACGTCGTGCTCGAGGTAGCGGATATTAAGTTCCGGATTTGCTTCCATATAGCGGCGGATAGCGCCGGCGGTATCGTCTTTGGAGCAGTCGTTGGTGATGATGAGCTCCTTTTGCATACCGTCGACCAGTTCGACCGCTTTTACCTTATCCAGAATGTAGTGAATGGTGCGTTCCTCGTTATATGCAGGCATAACGATGGACAAAGTCTTTGCCATGAATCAAGGTGTATTATTGATCTATTACGTCTCTTTTGGAGCGGCAAAAGTACGTCGAAGTTTCGGATTCGTTTAAAACTGGCATATTGGCTAAAAAAAGATTCATTATTAACAGTTTAGGCGCAATTTTGGAGAACTTTTTGCTGAATAATCTCGTTAGTAACTTATAACAAATAAACATTTCATAATCCGAGCAAATCTGTTAAACAAAATGGCTGATCGCTTCTTTAATTTTCGCCGTATCTGGCGTATTTCCCCCCTCCTGGCTTTTGCTTATCTCCGGCGCCGGATCACCCGGCAGGCCAAGCGCTTCCTTCCGGTTGATGAGTGGAACAAAAACTGGTTGGGTGAAGAGATGCGCCCGTACAACAGCCTGCGTTGATCGCAGCTTGTTGTAGCCCCTGAATACACGAGCCAGCGGGCATGTTTTTTATTTTCTTCCGGTCTTTGACTGTGTAGAAAGTTAAAACATGCTCGCTTTTTTTATCCCCATTGTGGCCGGGATACGGCATCTTTGCCGTAAAATGAACCAGTACTGCTGAGCGGCTGTTCTGGGATTGTTGACTACATCTCGCTGCCATGAAAAAACATGTCCCCTTTTCACTCCTACTGTTCCTGGTTGTTTCTGCATGCACGTCGTCGGGTGATGAGCCCGGTGTGCCGGGCAAGCCGGCCCGCTCTTCCTATGATGTTGCGGCCATTGAAGGGTTTATTGTAAAAACCAGCCCGCTAACGGCCAGTATCACGGCCAGTGGCACCCTGCTACCCCTGGAAGAAACGGAGCTGCATCCGGAAACATCCGGCCGTGTAGTGTCGATCAACCTGCCAGAGGGCAAACGGGTAAACACGGGTGATCTGTTGGTCAAACTTTTCGATCAGGATCTTCAGACACAATTGCGCAAACTGGAAACTCAACTGAAGCAAGCCGAGATCACAGAAAAACGGTTGGGCGATCTGCTCCAGGTAAAAGGAGTGAGCCAGCAGGAGTACGACCTGGCAGCACTGGAAGTGCAGACCCTGAAAAGTGAAATGGAACTGATCCGTATCAATATTGGCAAAACCGAACTGCGCGCTCCCTACAACGGTGTGATCGGTCTCCGCCGGATCAGCCCCGGCGCCTATGTAACTTCCGCCACCGCAGTAGCTACGATCCGTTCTGCCGGTGCGCTGAAACTCGACTTTTCCGTCCCGGAAAAATATAGCAGCCTGATCCGGATTGGTCAATCCGTTACGTTTTCGGTAGAAGGAAACAGCCAGACCTATCAGGCTACCATTCAGGCCACGGAGCAACGGATCACTGCCGATACCCGCAACCTGGAAGTCCGCGCAGTTGTAAAGGGGAGTCCGGCCGGGCTGCTACCCGGCGCCTTTGCAGAAGTGCAGCTGACCCTGGGGAATAAATCCCAGGCCATACTCATTCCGACACAGTGTATCGTGCCTAAAGCCCGGGACAAACAGGTGTTTGTCAGCCGGAACGGGAAAGCAGAAGCGGTGACGGTCAAGACCGGCGTGCGCCAGACGGACATGGTAGAGATCACCAGCGGGCTGAAAGTAGGCGACACATTGGCAACTACCGGGATACTGTTCCTGCGTCCCGGTGCTCCGATGCAGTTTGCCCGCGTCGAGTAGGTCGAAATTGTATTTCGACTTTTGTCCGGCGGAAATTGCATTTCCGCTGATAAAAAGAATCCCCTGTACCTTGCTGTATGTTGGATGGATCCAGTCTTTAAGTAAGGCTTAGTGGCCTTTTTCTGCGGAAATACAATTTCCGCTGCACAGATGTCGAAATACAATTTCGACGTACTTTCGACGTACAACCACCAGCCATGAAAATCATGCTCTTCGCTATACCGGTCTTTTTTCTACTGATCGGCCTGGAACTCCTGATCGAGCGGCTGAAGAAGACCCGGCTTTACCGCTTCAACGACGCGGTGACCAATATCAGTTGCGGTGTACAGCAGCAGGTTACCGGGGTATTGTTCAAAACAGTTCTCATCGCCGGTTACCTGTGGGTGTACGAACACCGGATCTGGACGATTCCCGATACCTGGTGGACTTTTGTGCTGGTCTTCATTGGTGTAGATTTCTGTTACTACTGGTTTCACCGCAGTACCCATGAGGTCAGCTTTTTATGGGGCACCCATATTGTCCACCACCAAAGCGAAGAATACAACCTGAGTGTAGCACTCCGGCAATCAGCCATCCAGGCTTTTTTGGGCAATGTTTTTTACCTCCCCCTGGCCCTGCTGGGTTTTCATCCGGTTACCTTTTTGGTCATGAATACGTTCCAGACCTTGTACCAGTTCTGGATTCACACCCGCGCGGTAGGCAAGCTGCATCGGGTATTTGAGTATGTATTCAACACCCCGTCGCACCACCGGGTACATCATGGCATGAACCCGGCGTATATCGATAAAAACCATGGCGGCACCCTGATCATCTTCGACCGCTGGTTTGGCACGTTTCAGGAAGAAAAGGAAGAGCCGGTGTACGGTGTGACGGTACCACTCAACAGCTGGAACCCACTCTGGGCCCAGATCGACTATTATGTTTGGCTGGCCAAACATCTCTGGTACGCACCATCCTGGCCGGATCGCTGGAATATGCTGTTTCGCAAACCGGGGTGGATGCCGCAGGCAATGGGAGGCCCGGTGACAGCCCAACCGGTATCAGCGAAGACCTTTCATAAATATGACCTGGCAGTTTCGCCGGCTATTAACCGGTACGTATTGGTGAACTTCGTATTGCTGATCGGTGCTACCTTCCTTTTTTTGCAAACAGCAGGTTCTAATCCCGGCTTTAATACGTCCAACCTGGCACTTACCGGTTGGATCATCTGGACGACGGCCAGCCTGGGCGGTTTGCTGGAAAACAAGCGCTGGGCGCGTTGGTCGGAAGTACTACGTTGGCTGACCGCTGCCGGACTATGGTTCTGGCTGTCCTGAGTTTAGTCGTGCTGTAGTGTTTCCACGATCTTTTCCGCAAGGCCGAAGCTGGTACTTTGCGACAAGCGCACCTGTTTCAGATGTCCCTCCAATACAGCCGCGGCGCATGCGTGGAAATTGCCGGCCTTATCCCGTTCGACAAACACTCCCAGGGCATCCTGGTAGGCATGGCCCAAGAGTTGTAGCACTTTGCGTTCTACGTTAGTTACTGCGGATACATCGGGTTGGTGTATCTGTTTGAGTGCCCGCCGGGTGGGCAGGTCGTCGCGGTGGGTTACCCAGGCCGGTACGCCCTGGGCCGGTGCCGGTACGAATTCCCGTGGATTGAGCACCAGGGTTTCCAGCCCCTCGATGTCAGGTTGTAGCCATTGTAACCGGGCTGCTGCCAGTATGAGTGCGTCATACTTGCCTTGGTGGAGCTGTTTTAACTGGGAGGATATCTCTTCCGGGGCAGCACATGGCAGCACATCCGGGCGGTAAAAGTTGAGCTGAGCCTGGCGGATGGTCGTGGAAATCCCAACTGTAGCCTGTTCCCGGAGTTTAAAGACCCGGGTGGCGTCGAAAGCATCCGGCCGGATCAGCAGCAGATCGGCCGGATCGGTCCGCCGGCCAACGGCTGTAATGACGAGGCCGTCGGGCTGCCGGGTTGGCAGGGCGGTCATTTCAAAGACTGCCAGGTCGATTGCTCCGTGGAGCAGGGCTTCCTGGACGGGCTTTAGTGGTTCCTGTGCCGGAGTTTCCAGTTGGAGGAGTGTTCCGGTTATGCCAAATTGTTGTAGTTCCTCCTGAGTAAACCGGGCCAGCCAAACGGCCAATTCATTGCTGCCTGATCCAATGCGCATGTACGTCGAAATTATATTTCGACATCTGTCCGGCGGAAATTGTATTTCCGCTCAAAATAGGTGTACCCAACAGATGCCGACAGATCTGGTTAATTCGTGTTTTTTGGAAAGTGAGCGGGTTAATAATTGGGGGCGGAAATACAATTTCCGCTGGGCAAAAGTCGAAATACAATTTTGACGTACAGAAAAAACAGGGGGATTATTTATTTTTGAAAGGAATATAACCAACCCGACCATGCCTGCCCGTAAAGATTTTTACCGCAGAAACCTGCCCCATTGGCAGCCTTCCGGCGCCGATTTTTTTGTCACCTTCCGTTTGCACGGGTCGCTTCCCAAGGATGTGTTGCGCGCCCTGCAACAGGAAAAACACCGACTGGAGTTGGAGGCCGGCAACGACCTGGAAGCCCTTGACCTCGCCCGCAAACGGATGTACGGGAAATTTGATGCGGCCCTCGATCATGCCACGAACGAACCCTATTGGCTGAAACAACCGGCTATGGCACGAATTGTTGTGGAGGCACTTGAATTCCAGGATGGGTCGTCGTACATCCTGCATGCTTATACGATCATGCCTAACCATGTCCACGTACTCTTTTCACATTTGCAGGAAGGGCCGGAGTTGCATCGGATCATGCAGCGTATGAAGCGCCATACTGCCCGGGAGGGTAATATTTTATTAGACCGTACCGGCGCCCAGTTTTGGGAGCGGGAAAGCTACGACCGGGTTGTACGCGACAACCGGGAATTTTGGCGAATCTATTGGTATATCCTGAAAAACCCGGAGAAAGCGGGACTGGTGGAGAAGTGGTTTCAGCATCCCTGGACTTGGGGGAAATACGAACCGTAACTGTACGTCGAAATTCAATTTCGACATCCGTACAGCGGAAATTGTATTTCCGCTAATAAAGTCAATGCCCAAAAGATTCACAAAAAGCCGCTTTGGGAGCCGGGAGGTTAGGTTGTTCCCTGGTTTAGGAACTTAGTGGGTTCCTTGGTTCCGGCGGAAATACAATTTCCGCCGGACAAAAGTCGAAATACAATTTCGACCTACGAGACGACGCTGCGTTCGAGCACCGCTTGGTAATAGGCTTCGTAGTGCGGTAGGATGTTGGACAGGTCGAAACGCTTGGCTTGCGCCAATGCGTTTTTCCGGAATTGTTCCAGCATCTGTTCATTTTGCAGGAGTTCAATAGCGTGCCGGGCCATACCATCGATATCGCCGGGATCGCTCAGGAAGCCGGTGACGCCATGGGTATTCACTTCCGGTAATCCACCGCTGTTGGAGGAGATGACCGGCACTTCACAGGCCATCGCTTCCAGAGCGGCCAGTCCAAAACTTTCACTTTCCGACGGGATTATGAACAAGTCACAGATCGCAAGCAGCTCTTCGATGGCATCCTGCTTTCCGAGGAAGCGTACGTCGTCACATAAATTGAACTGCCGGCACAGGCGTTCGGTGTTCTGGCGTTCGGGGCCGTCGCCGATCATCAGGAGCTTGGAAGGAACCTGGTCGTGTACCTGTTTGAAAATATGAATCACATCCTCGACCCGTTTTACCTTCCGGAAGTTGGAAGTGTGGGCCAGGATACGCTCGCCATCCGGAGCAATGATCTTTTTAAAATGGTCTTTGTCTACCTTCCGGAAGCGCTCAAAGTCAATAAAGTTATAGATGACCTCGATGTCCTGATCGATCTTGAACAGGCGGAGGGTGTCGTTTTTCAGACTTTGCGATACCGCGGTAACGCCATCGCTTTTATTGATGCTAAACTCCACGACCGGAGCAAAAGCGCGGTTATTTCCAACAAGGGTGATATCGGTACCGTGCAGGGTAGTTACTACCGGCACGTAACGGCCTTGTGTAAGCAATATCTTTTTGGCCATGTAGGCTACGGCCGCATGCGGAATGGCATAGTGCACGTGGAGGAGGTCGAGGTTCTGATATTTAACTACATCCACAATAGTGGAAGCCAGTGCAGTGTCATAGGGCGGGTATTCGAAGAGGGGATAATCTTCATTATCCACTTCGTGGTAAAACACGTTTTCGTGGAAGTGGGCCAGCCGGACCGGCCGGCGGTAGGTGATAAAATGGACTTCGTGGCCGTTCCGGGCCAGGCCGAGGCCCAGCTCGGTGGCGATAACGCCCGAGCCGCCGTAGGTCGGATAGCAAACAATGCCGATCTTCATGGATTTATCCTGCTGTGGAATGGGGCGGGCCCCATCCGCAATTAACTGACCGCAAAGATACAGGCTTAACCCGGCCTTTAGCGGTGGAGTTGTTTATAGTTCCTGAATAAACAACGAAGCAGGGTAAAGGGTTGGAGGGAATCGACAAAACTGTGAACCTGACAGGTGTAAAACAACATACGGGACCGCCTGCAAGCCGCCCCATATGTTGTTTTACACCTGTCAGGTTATGGCTTTACCGGACCGGGACCGTAAATATTTGCTCAACCATCCCGGGTGTAGATGCGTTGCACAGGCACTGGTTCTCTACACGCAGATGAACACTGTGCTTCCCGGGCTTTTCAAAAATAATTGGCGCCGCACCGGTGCGCGGGTCAATATGCCACTCGGTCCCATTAACCCACAAGTGATTATATTCAGAGGCTATTTCATTGGAGATGCCATTATTGCCCAACAGTATTTTCACAGAAAAAGGCTCTCCTGCTACCGGGCATTGTAAGGGAAGAATAGCTTTTGGGAAAAAAGCATCAAAATTCCCACAATGAGACCCTTCAATTTTGCGATAACAGAATAGTAAAACCTGTTCATTGGCCCACCCAATATTGTAGAATAAACTCTGTTGTAAAATCCAGCACTGGGATTTTCCCGCGAGCGCCAACAGATGCGACAATCCGGATTTGTTGGCTTTGTCAGAAGAACGCCATAGTGCGGTTTGAAGCTCCGGAAGAATTATTGGATCAGCATCAGCAGCGGCAATAAGGGAATCGCAAAGGCTACTGATCTGCTCTGCTTTTTCTCCCCAGTTATACTTGTTGCTATTAAAGGCAGCACGTAACACACGGCAGTTCTGGTTGGTCCGGACAGACCGGTTATAGTATTGAAGGTTTAACTCATTCCAGTAAGCCTCCGTCTCGGCACAAATATTTTTACTGTATGTATTCCTGGAAACCGCCACCTGCCTGTCTGCCTTCCGGAGGCAGATGGAGATAGCCTGGAACACGTCGGCCTCACCGGCATTCCGTTGCACGGTCTTCAAAATCAAGAGACCCAGCGTTGCAAGAATGGAGATATATACACCATGCACGATATATGCTTTCTCCGGTATCCTCATGGCTTTAAAACATGAATTTCGAATTCGTTGGTATAGATAGCTGCCTGATCAAAGGATGGATGTTTAACCCGGATCTCCATTTTATTGGTGTAGGTGCCGGGTTTAGCGTAGACCATTTCATAAGTAGCTATGCTATTTGCCGCCGGGCATGGTTTCCCGTTGACATAGAAGGTGAGCTGCTCCGGCTCGTTGACGTAACCAACCAGTTCGATATCGGCCTTTAAAGGCTCCCCTGGCACAGTACATTGGTTGTTGGTCAATATAGGCAGCATATGTAGGCGCGGCCTTGCTATTTTGATCTGTTTAGCGGATGCATATTCCAGCACAGGGAAGAGGGCTAACTGTGTCTTCCATGCCAGGTCATCGAGAAACAGCCGGACCGTCGATGGCCGGGCGTTTTTGAAAAATGCCGCCCATTTATCCGTCGTAAGAGCGGCAGCCGGTTGAAAGATCAGGGTGTCCAGTTCAGCAGCAATAACAGCATCCTGGCTGGTAAAAAGCAGCAATGAATCACCAAATTGCCGAAGTAGTCGGGAAAGGCCGGGCAAGTCAATTGGTTGATCACTTGTCTTTAATGCCAGAACTTTCTTCTTTAAGACCTTGCTCTGTTCTATTGCCGCCTGTGCCTGGCGCCGGATTGAATCATTAAGCGGGATGTTCCAGGCATCGGCCTGTTTGTGCATTTCCATTATTTCTGCATCCTGCCAGTTCTCAGTTGATAAAAGGCCCCGTTGCATGGTCCCCACCAAATACGGTTCAATCTCTGTGTGATAGTCCGGTTGGTGATCATAGATCAAATACCCGCCCATGCTGAGCATAAGTACCCAGTAGAACAGGAAGATATGGTGTTTCCGGAAAGGCAACATGGGAAGGGCGGTTTGTTGGGGTATAGAACGGTGGCCCGGAGTAGGGTATTGCCGGGTAAGCGAACCTGTAGGGTGGAAAACAAAAACCGGGACTGCGATTCACAGTCCCGGTTTTTGTTTTACACCTGTCAGGATTAGTGCTTTTTCTCCCCTTTATAATTCCGTTCCCCGGCGGAAACCGGCAGGTCCAGGTGGTTTTCAGCGGGCGGCACCGGGCAGTTGTACCCGTCGCTGTAGGCACACCAGGGATTGTGGGCTTTGTTGAAATCCAGCGTAATAATGTCGTCGTTTGTAATGTCACTGGTGCGGAAGTCGAGGTAGCGACCACCCCCGTAGGTGACGTCGCCGTTGCTATGGTCTTTGAATGGCAGGAAGAGGCTGTCTTCGTATCCCTTCTTCTGGATGACGCGCAGGTTTTGGTACAGGGCCAATTTGCAGGGCTCACCGTCGATGTCGAAGGTGGCATAGCCATAACAGACAAAGGGTTTGGTCTTGCCACTGTAGGTAGCCATATCGAAGGGCTGGGCATCGGGTGTGCGTTCGAAGCGGGCCGTGATGCGCCAGGTCGGGTTAGGCGGATAGAAATCGAGCAGGGCGGTATCCTGAGCGGTCAGCGGCGAACGGGTGTTGTCGATAAATTCCTGTTTATAGTGTACGCGGTGCTGGTTGATCTCGGCAACGAAATCGGCTGTTGTTTGTGCTTCAAGCGTGCCGGTGGTCAAAAAGCAGAGACAGAATAGTATGTTTCTCATGTATAGCGGTGGTTGGATGGACCCTGTGAATCACTCCCTCCGGATTGCCTCTACCGGATCGAGTTTGGAGGCTTTCAAAGCCGGATAGGTGCCAAAGATAATGCCTACCAGCACAGCGATGATACTGATCGTCAAAAAAGTATTCCTGGTATACACAGCCTCGAAGGGTAAATCAGTGACCAGTTTGATGATCGGAATAATGATCAGGGTGGCCAGCACGCCAACGACCAGGCCTAATATGCTTCCAAATGCTGATACGGTGACCGACTCGGCCAGGAACTGCCGCATAATATCCCGGCGTTTGGCACCTACAGCCTTGCGAATGCCGATCTCCGTAGTACGCTCGGTGACGGAAATGAGCAGGACGTTCATTACGCCCACGCCACCGACCACAATGGAGATCCCCACGATAAGGCCCATGATAATTCGGAACAGGAAGAACCCTTTGGATGTCTGGTCTAACCGAAAATCATTGGTGATCACCTCGATATCTTCATGCTGGTCGGGAAATTGCCGTTTTAGCAGTGCCTGTACCTTTTCTTTGATCGCGGTGACCTGTTCGACTTCGGCAGCATTGAGAAAGATGTTTGGTGGTTCCCGGCGAAGTTCTTCGGCGCTAAGCAGGCTGATCGGGTAGCTGACAGCCGGCCTGGCCTCCTCATCGTCTGCCCGGGTCACCCCAATGATTGGGAGTTCGCGGTCTTTAACGTGCAAGGTTTGACCGAGTATCTCGGCGTAGCGTTCATGCCCCAGGGCCTGTTTGGCCAGTACCGTGTTTACTATTGCGCCGGGCTCCCGGTTTTGAATATCCGCTTCTGAAAATGCTTTCCCGGCTACAAGGAGCGTATCCACCCCTGGAGAGACCGTGCCTGCCTGGACTAAGGCGCCAATAGTACGGCTTCCTGTATCCACAGTAACCGCTGCCGGACTCCGGGTGGACAATTCGGCGCTTTCCAGTCCGTCCAGGCTGTCGAGCAGGCCGGTGAAGGTGGAATAGTTCAGCAGGGCAAAGGAGTCTTTTTTCAGCCGTACACCGTCCTTCCGTACATAGGGCTCCGAGCGAAGGATGATCGTGTTCAGGCTGGTGGTTTTGGTGATCTGTTCCTTGGCAAAACGCTCCAGCCCGTCGATAAATGACAACATGGCGACGAGGGCTGCCACACCGATCACGATACCCAGTACGGAAAGAAAGGTGTGGAACAGGTTGGCCCGGATATTCTGAAATGCAAGGCCAAATGAAAATAGGGTGTTGCGCAGCATAAGATTGGTGTAAAAAGCAAAAGGAACTGCAGTTTAAGGTTCTTTGCGCAAGCAGGACGGGGATTTAGAGCAAAGCTGGAAAAATGCCGATCAAGAAAAACCTGGGCTGGACAGGTAAACAGGTACAGCGTGCAGGAGGTCCACCCATTAGCCTGTGTTGCGGATAGCTGACCTTTGCCTTCAAAATGCCTTTGCCCGACTAGTTCTCCGGGTCATCCTTCCCGGCCAGCAGTCGCTCCAGGTAATGCTCTTTTACACCAAAACCCGTTTTCAAGGCGTCCACTTTTTCCAGTGCTTCCTGTCGCCTGGTTGCTTTGGCCGGCCCGCTGTTGATGGCGGTGATCATGAGGTTTTTGGCGGTGTGTTCGGTCGAAATAAATTCGAATACATTGGTTTTGTATCCATTGGCCTCCAGTAGCAGGGCCCGGATGCCGTCGGTCACGATCTCAGCCTGGCGTTCTTCGAGAATACCATGACGGAGGATTGGCGCGAGTTCGTTGTGGGTATCCATGTCGCGGCGCACCTGTTTGTGGCAGCAGGGCGCCACAACAACAATACCGGCGTGTGCATGAATCCCTTTTGCCAGGGCCAGGTCGGTAGCGATATCGCAGGCGTGCAGGGCGATAAGCAGATCGAGGCGTTCGGTCTTGAAGTGGTTAATGTCCTGTGCGGCGAACTGCAGGCCGGTGAAACCGGTTGCCTTTGCGGTCTTGTTGCAAAAGTCTACCAGGTTTTGCCGAAGTTCAATTCCAGTGATCCGGGGCTGAAGCCCGAGTTGGTTGACCAGAAAATCGTACAACGCAAACGTGAGATAGCCTTTTCCGCTGCCCATATCGGCGATCACAGCGTCTTTTGGCAGTGGATGGGTACGCAGCAGGCTCTCGATAATCTCCAGGTATTTATTGATCTGTTTCCACTTGTCCTGCGCCGAAGGCAGTACCTGGCCCTCTTTGTTAGTAATGCCAAGGGCGTGCAGCCAGGGCGCAGCCGGGTCGAGCAACCGTTGTTTCTGCCGGTCGTGGCTGGTATCGGCAGGCTGGGTTTGGCTGGGCTTACGGGTGGCGAACGTGGTTTTGCCTTTTTTCGAAAACGCAAGTTCGGCATCCTGTCGGGTGGTAAGCAGATTTGCCTGTCGGAAGGGGCCTCCCAGCAGGTTGCGTAACAAGTCCACAGCCTCGTCGAGGGTGTGATTCTTGACTTCGTCCCGTGTCTGGTACCGGTAGGTGAAAGCGATGCGGGGGCCGGCTTTGAGCGTGACGGGCCTCAGGTAAATATTCTTCAGGCCTTCCGGTGCTTGTGGCGTGGGTTTGCCAAGGGTGCACTTCAGAAAATGCCCGGCGGCGCAGGCCTGCTGTAAAAGATCCAGGAAACGGTGCGTGTTGGCGTCCAGCATTCGATATCCGGTGAAAAAATGATGGGACCTGAGAGAATGTTTACTCAAACAGCCTCTGAAGGAGTATTGGTTGTTTTATAACGGCGCACTACGGCCATGCAGGGCGGCACGACGGCGGAGCTCTTCCTCGATGGTCCGGAGTGTATATTCCAGTTCTCCGCGGCTTTCATATTTCCACTTCAGCAGCCAGGCGCCGGCAATAAAACCAGCCAGGACGACCCCCATGATACAGAAGGCGATCTGTGCTACTGTGATCCAGCCCGCTAACATGGCCCCCAGGCCAAGTGCCAGCCAGCCAATGGCAGTAAGGCCGATAAGCATATTCAGCCGTTGCAACCGATCAAACCGGGCCATACGCCAGCGCAGCCGCTCGTGGAGCTCCACGAGGTGCTCCGCACCGAAATAGGACGGCCCCAGCTCTGCGAGGAGGTGGAAGTCGTCGTTCGCCTCGCGTTCAAGGCGTTCCAGCGGCTGTTCTTTTGATTTTCGAAACCACATGGTCCGGTATATTCGGCTGTTTGATGTACTTTAACGGATCATACCGCTAAAAGGTTGGTACGTAGTTTTCTTTTTTTTGGTTGCGTTGATGCGGGTGGTTTATTTATCCTGCATTTTTACGCAACACACCTGCATATGCAAAATAAAACTGTTTCTGCCATGTATTCGTACCTCACCTTTATTATTTGGCTTTTTTTTAGCATAAATATGACCGCACAAGTCCGTTTTGCCGTGCAGTACCTGCCAGCTGCAACTACAACGCCTTTGGATGGCCGCTTGCTGCTTCTTTTTTCCACGGACACAGAAAGCGAGCCCAGGTTTCAGGTCAATGAATCATTTCAGTCGGCTCAGGTATTCGGTGTGGATGTGGAGGAATGGAACGCCGGTCAGGACAAATGGATCACGGCGGATGCTTACGGCTACCCTGTCCGGGGCCTGGGCGATCTTCCGGCGGGCGTCTATAACGTTCAGGTGCTGTTTCACCGGTACGAAACCTTTCACCGGCAGGATGGCCATGTCGTTCGCATGCCTATGGACCGCGGTGAAGGGCAGCAATGGAACCGGGCGCCGGGCAACCTGTATTCCCAGCCGGTGCAAATCCGGTTTGACCCTGCACAAACCGAACCGTTCCGGATCGTGCTCGACCAGGTTATTCCTCCCATTGAACCACCGGCCGATACGAAGTATATCAAACATATCCGGATTCAAAGCAAACTGCTGACCGAATTCTGGGGGCGCCCCATGTACCTGGGCGCCCATGTATTGTTGCCGGAAGGTTTTGACGAACATCCCGATGTACACTACCCGCTGGCGGTGTTCCACGGGCATTTCCCGGCTGATTTTGGCGGATTCCGTGCGGAGCCGCCGGATCTCGGCCTCGAACCCGACTACAGCGAACGTTTTCGCCTGCATGGCTACAACCGTATCGTACAACAGGAGGCCTATGATTTTTATAAAATCTGGACGGGGCCGGATTTTCCCCGGGTGCTGGCAGTAGAGATCCAACATCCCTGTCCGTTTTACGACGATTCGTATGCGGTCAATTCCGCCAATGTCGGTCCATATGGCGATGCGATCATGTATGAACTCATTCCCGAGATCGAACGCCGGTTCCGCGGTATTGGGGAAGGATGGGCCCGGTTGACCTATGGAGGCAGTACGGGCGGTTGGGAGGCGTTGGCCGTGCAGGTCTTCTACCCGGAAGCCTTCAATGGTTGTTATGCCGCCTGCCCGGACCCCGTGGATTTCCGGGCGTACATGACCGTCAACCTGTATGAAGATAAAAACGCGTTTTACCGCCAGGGTCCCTTTGGTCAGGTCCCGCGTCCCAGCGCTCGGGACTACCTGGGACATGTATCTGCAACCATGAAAAGCGCCAACGATATGGAACGGGCGTTGGGCGACAAAAACCGCAGCGGACAGCAGCTACACATTTGGGAAGCAGTGTATTCACCTGTCGGGCCAGACGGGTATCCGGCGTCAATTTGGGACAAGGAAACCGGTGCGGTCGACCCGGAAGTAGCAGCTTACTGGCGGGAAAATTACGATCTGTCTTATATGATCAAACGGGATTGGGCCCAGCTCGCTCCCAGGCTGCAGGGAAAGATCCATGTGTACTGCGGAGACATGGATAACTTCTACCTCAACAACGGAGTGTATTTGCTCGAAGAAGTACTGAACGGTCTTGAACCGCCTTACCGGGGCGAAGTGGACTACGGCGACCGGGCCGAGCACTGCTGGAACGGCGATCACACGCAGCCCAATGCAATCAGCCGGCTGCGCTACCACCGGTATTTTATCCCGAAATGGACAGAGGAGTTGAAGCAACGGGCGCCGGAAGGCGCGGATCTGGAGTCGTGGAGATATTGAATGGGT
>SBHD01000072.1 GCA_006226345.1 Bacteroidota bacterium
CCCAACAGGTCATTCGCGCCCCGGTTCTGACTGGCTCTTTCCAATGCAGCAGGTACGACACCCGGAAGTACTACGAATGTGCCGACGCGATAGATCAACAGCAGCAACAGCGTGAAAAGAATACGTTCACGGAGTTCCTTAATATTCCAGATATTCTTGATTATTGTAAACAGTTTCATTGCGTCGGCAAAATTTTAGACGATTTGAACACTTCCGCCCAGCGCCTCGATGGCTGCCTTGGCTGAAGCCGAAATAGCATGAACGGTCAGATCTACCTTTGCGCTCAGTTTGCCATTACCTAAAATCTTAATCTTTTCAGTCTTGCGGGCAACACCAGCATCCACCAATGCCTGCACGTCGAATGCGGATTTACCGGTCTTTTCCACCAGCTTATCCAGTTGAGCCAGGTTCAGGGGGATATATTCCAGACGGTTCACATTTTTGAAACCGCGCTTGGGCAACCGGCGCTGCATGGGTGTCTGACCACCTTCAAAGTGCCGCTTCAATTTCGATCCGCTGCGGGATTTGTCGCCTTTATGGCCACGCGTGGATGTGCCGCCGCGACCAGAACCCTGGCCACGACCGATACGTTTACGCGATTTGACAGAACCCTCGGCCGGACGTAGATTATTGAGTTCCATTGTTCTTTTTTTCAGTGACGTTTGCGAATTAGGCATTGTTTACGTGCACGAGATGCTGCACCACCCGGATCATTCCCTGGAGCTGCGGAGAGTCATCGTGCTCAACAGTCTGATGCATTTTACGGAAACCAAGGGCTTCGAGGGTAGCTTTCTGCCGCTTGGATCTGTCAATCGGGCTTTTCACCAGGGTGATTTTTACCTTACTCATGATCGTTGTATTTCTGGATTTCAGGATATCCGGGTGTCGTACCGCGGTAGAGTTGCTGTCAACAAGCCGGGCATACGAACACCTGTTTTCCTGGAACCTAAATTATTATCCGTTAAACAGTTTATCCATCGAAATGCCACGCTGGCGGGCAACTTCAGCCGGACTGCGCAGGCTGCGCAAGGCAGCAATGGTTGCTTTTACCACGTTGTGCGGATTGGGCGAACCCTGGGTTTTAGCCAACACGTCCTGCACACCAGCCATTTCCAGCACCGCACGCATAGCACCACCGGCAATCACACCGGTACCATGGGCAGCCGGCTTGATCAGCACCTTACCGGCGCCGTACTTACCGTGTGCCTCATGCGGGATCGTACCATTGAGGATCGGCACGCGGATCAGGTTCTTTTCCGCATCTTTCACGGCTTTACCGATCGCTTCCTGCACCTCGCGCGCTTTACCCAGGCCATGGCCAATAGTACCGTTGTGGTCGCCGACAACGACGACTGCGGCAAAACTAAAGGTACGGCCACCCTTGGTTACCTTGGCAACCCGGTTGAGCGAAACGAGTTTTTCCTTCAGTTCGGATGTTTCGGCTGCTTTTACTTTATCTGCTTCTTGCTTAGCCATTGTTGTATTTGTGTTATGATTCCGAAGTACTGACCTCCGGCACTAATATTTTTAGAATTTCAGGCCGCCTTCCCGGGCGCCATCAGCCAGGGCCTTAACCCGGCCATGGTAAAGGTAACCACCACGGTCAAAGACAACGTCCTCAATGCCGGCTGCCTTGGCCTTTTCTGCAATGCGTTGACCAACGACCTTAGCCATTTCGGTTTTGGTACCCTTGGCAACCCCATTTTCCATCGAGCTGGCTGCTGCCAGAGTGTGGCCGTTGAGGTCGTCAATGAGTTGACAATAGATAGCCTTGTTGGAGCGAAAAACACTCAGCCGCGGCTGTTCAGCCGTACCGCTGATCTTTTTTCGAATACGCATATGGATGCGTTTCCGGGCTTCTTTTTTTGTACGTTTCATTGTTTGCTATTTTCATGCCTCGATTTCCGACCGAGACGAATAATATGCTTATCAGGTTCTAAAAGTTCTGGCAGGTACTTAACCAGCCAGGAAAATATCCGGCGCCATCGGGCTTTATCCGGAAACAAATTATCCGGCGGTCTTACCAGCCTTACGACGGATCTGTTCGCCCTTGAAGATGATACCTTTGCCTTTGTACGGCTCCGGTTTCCGGAAGGAACGGATCTTGGCACAAACCTGGCCCAGCAGCTCCTTATCGATACATTCCAGGCGGACAAACGGCGGTGAACCTTTTTCCGCACCTGTGGTCACGCTGACCTCCGAGGGAACAGCAAAAATGACCGGGTGGGAGTAACCGATGCTGAACGTCACGAGGTTACCCTGGTTTTCCACACGGAAACCAACCCCTACAACTTCCATCTCTTTTGTGAAGCCGCTGCTGACGCCAACTACCATATTATTGATCAGGGCGCGGTACAAGCCGTGCAAAGAGCGGTGACGCTTCTGGTCCGTCGGGCGTGTAACGAGTACTTCCCCACCTTCAATCGACACCTTAATATCAGGGTCAACTTTACGGCTCAGGGTGCCTTTCGGGCCTTTCACCGTTACAGTGTTGTCAGAGGCTACCGACACTTCAACTTTTTCCGGCAGTGGAATCGGCATCTTACCAATCCGTGACATATTGCAAAAATTTTGAGTTTCGAGTTTTGAGTTTCGAGCCGGGCCGGAGCCCGCAGTTAAACAGGGCGTACTAGCAAACGTAGCACAGCAGTTCGCCGCCGACGTTGTGTTCGCGTGCCTGCTTACCGGTCATCACCCCTTGCGAAGTGGACACGATCATAACGCCCAGGCCATTGATCACCCGTGGGATATCGTTGGCGCTGGAGAATTTGCGCAAGCCAGGCTTACTGACACGCACCAACTCGCGGATAACCGGCTGTTTGGTGACAGGGTCATATTTCAGGGCGATCTTGATCAGCCCCTGTTTGTTTACCTCGTTCTTTTCGTCGAAGGTGTACTTCAGGATATAGCCCTGATCATACAGAATCTCCGTCATCCGCTTCTTCAGTTTGGAAGCCGGAATTTCAACGATGCGATGGCCCGCCATCTGTGCATTTCGGATACGGGTCAAGAAATCTGCTATCGGATCGGTGACGTGCATTATACTAAAAGTTGATAATTGTTGATGGTTGATGGTACATCGTGCCGATTTTCCCGGTGAACCCGGAGAGGGCCGGCAAAACGATTACACGTATTACCAGGAGGCTTTCGTTACGCCCGGGATTTTTCCATCGAGGGCCATTTGACGGAATTTTACACGGCAGATGCCGAATTTCCGCATGTACCCTTTCGGACGTCCCGTCAGCAAACAGCGGTTGTGCAGCCGGACCGGGCTGGCGTTACGCGGGAGTTTATCCAGCGTATCATAGTCGCCTTCCTCCTTAAGTTTTTTACGGAGTTCGGCGTATTTAGCCACCAGACGGGCGCGTTTGTGTTCGCGGGCGATGATAGATTTCTTTGCCATACTAGGTTTTAAAGTTTGGAATTGCGGTGCAATTCAACCGTGGTACTGTTTATTTTTTGAACGGCATACCCATTTCTTTGAGCAGGGCATGCGCTTCAGCGTCTGTTTGGGCACTGGTCACCACTGTGATGTCCATACCGGTGATCTTGCTAACCTTATCGATATCGATCTCCGGAAAAACGATCTGTTCCGTGATTCCCATGCTGTAGTTACCGCGACCGTCGAAGGACTTGTCATTCAGTCCGCGAAAGTCACGCACCCGGGGGAGGGTAACATTGATCAGGCGGTCGAGGAATTCGTACATGCGTGCGCCGCGCAGGGTAACCCGGGCGCCGATCGGCATGCCTTCACGCAGCTTAAAGTTGGAGACCGAGCGGGTAGCGCGGGTAGCCACGGCTTTCTGACCGGCAATCATGGTCAGTTCTGCCAGAGCGATATCCACCAGTTTTTTGTCACCGGTAGCGTCGCCTACACCCTGGTTGATGCAAACCTTCTCAATATAGGGGACCTGCATCACGCTGGAGTAGTTGAACTGCTGCATCAGAGCAGGAACTACATCTTTTTTGTACTTGTCTTTAAGACGAATTTCGTATGCCATCACTAGATGATATTACCTGATTTTTTCGAATAGCGAACCCAGGTACCGTCGTCTTGCTGGCGGCGGCCAACGCGGGTAGGTTCACCGGATTTAGGATCGATCAAAGCCAGATTGGACAGGTCTACTGCTGCCGGCATTTCGAAGATGCCGCCTTCCTGCTCCTGGGTGGCTTTCGTATGTTTTTTTACAATATTGACACCATCCACAACGGCACGCATCTTGGACGGGATCACCTCGAGCACTTCACCGGTTTTGCCCTTGTCATCGCCGGCAATGACCATTACGGTATCACCTTTGCGGATCATCAGTTTGGGCGCGCGGCGCTTAGATTTTTGCTTGGTAGCCATTTTATTCTTAATAAGGTTGCGATAAGCGAACGGGCAATGGGCCGGAAGATCCGGGCATGCCGCCCTTATCAAACTTTAATTAAAGGACTTCCGGAGCGAGTGAAACGATACGCATGAAGTCTTTATCACGCAGCTCACGGGCAACCGGACCGAAAATACGGGTACCCCGTGGTTCGTCGGCAGCGGTCAGCAATACCACTGCATTGTCGTCGAAGCGGATATAGGATCCATCACGGCGGCGGACTTCCTTGCGGGTCCGGACAATGACCGCTTTGGATACGGTTCCTTTTTTGATACCGCCGGGAGTAGCGTCTTTCACCGTAACGACAATGGTATCGCCGATACTGGCGTAGCGCTGACGCGTACCACCCAAAACCCGGATGCACAGCACCTCTTTAGCGCCGGAATTGTCAGCCACATTTAAACGAGATTCTTGCTGAATCATGACTCAATATTCGGTTGCGGTGGACGGTGAACGGTTAGCCGGGCAGGAATGCCCTTTGCCGGATCGTTTTACCATCTTACCGGTAAGTAATTATTTTGCTCTTTCAATGACCTCCACCAGGCGCCAGCGTTTGGATTTGCTGAGCGGGCGGGTCTCCATAATGCGCACTTTATCCCCGATATTACAGGTATTTTCTTCATCGTGCGCAATGAATTTTTTGCTCCGCTTTACATATTTACCGTAGAGCGGGTGTTTCAGGCGGCGCTCCACCTGTACGGCGATGGATTTTTCCATTTTATTGGAAACCACCACGCCTATTTTTTGCTTCCGAAGATTTCTTTCTTCCATTATGCTTGAATGATAAAGTGCGAATTAACGTTGACGGCGACGGCGTGCCCGCAGTTTGCTGCGCAGTTCGAGTTGTTCCGGCGACATCTCCGCGAGTTCCCGCTGACGGATTTCCGTCTGAAAACGGGCGATCTTGCGGCGCAGATCGCGAAGTTCCATGGGGTTGGCCAGGCCTTTTACCGCATGGTCGAACTTCATCTGCCGGTATTCGTTTTCCAGGCTCGCGATATCGGCCAACAAATCGGCAACTTCTTTTGCCCCCAGGTCGAGATTTTCCTTTGCCATTTTTTATTGTTTAGTTTATAACGGTTTATGCGGGTTTACTGCTTGCAATGTGGGGTGATAAACCTTATAAACCTGAACTGTTTGGTTCGTTACAACTTACCCTTCGAAATCGTGGCGGGTCACCATTTTGCAAATGATCGGTAGCTTTTGAGCGGCCTTGCGGAGTGACTCATAGGCCAGTTCCTGGCTTACCCCTTCGATCTCGAACAGGATACGGCCGGGCTGCACCTCTGCTACATAATGATCCAGCGCACCTTTACCTTTACCCATACGCACCTCAGCAGGTTTGGAGGTAATCGGCTTATCCGGGAATATCCGGATCCACACTTTACCTTCCCGTTTCATGTTACGGGTGAGCGCTACACGTGCCGCTTCGATCTGGCGACTGGTAATACGCGAGTATTCCATGGACTTCAGGCCGAAGGATCCAAAAGAGATCGAACTGCCTTTGTAAGCCAGACCGCGGTTGCGGCCTTTCATCTGCTTCCGATATTTCGTACGTTTTGGCTGAAGCATCGTATGAATTATTTAAAATACTGTCAATCAATGTTTTATATAAAGCAACCCTTGCTTTTGGCGAAAACGGCTGCAAAGTTACGGCAGTAGACAGGATTTTCAAAGCCCTATAGCGGCTGCCGGTAAAATTTAGCGGATTAAATTACCGCCGGCGGTCACCGCCGCGATCTCCACGGTCACCACGACCGCCACCCCGGCGTCCGCCACGACCACCACGGTCGCCACGATCTCCACGGTCGCCGCGATCTCCACGGTCACCGCGTTCGCGGGTACCGCCTTCACTGCCGGCAAACGGAGTCAGTTCGCGCTTCTGGAGTACTTCGCCTTTGAAGATCCAGACCTTGATACCGATCAGACCGGTAACGGTCAGGGCTTCCACCAGTGCGTAGTCGATATCAGCCCGGAAGGTATGGAGCGGCGTACGGCCCTCTTTATACTCTTCCGAACGTGCGATCTCCGCACCACCAAGACGGCCGCTCACCCGGACTTTGATCCCTTCCGCACCGGCGCGCATGGTGCCCTGGATAGCGCCTTTTACGGCACGGCGGAAGTTGATCCGCGCTTCGATCTGCTTGGCGATCTGCTCACCAACGATATTAGCGTCGAGTTCCGGCTTACGGATCTCATATATATTGATCTGAACGTCTTTACCCGTCAGGATCTTGATCTCTTCTTTGATCAGGTCAACTTCCTTACCACCTTTACCGATAATGATACCGGGCCGGCTGGTCTGGATAGTGACGGTAATGCGCTTCAGCGTCCGTTCGATAATGATCCGGCTGATGCCGTTCTGCATGGGTTTATTGCGGTCACGCGGATCAGCGGCAGCAGTTTTCGGGCGACGGGCACGCAGGTAGGTGCGGATCTTTTCATCTTCTACGACCTTGAGGCCATAGTCCTTATCTGCGAACCAGCTCGATTCCCAACCGCGGATGATGCCGAGGCGATTACCAATTGGATTTGCTTTTTGACCCATATCAATTGAGTGATTGAATGATTGAGTGATTGAGTGATTTACGGGGTGTTATGCGTTCTCTTCCAGGGCCACCCGGTTTTCAACGACCAGGGTAACGTGGTTGCGGCGCTTGCGCACCCGGTAGGCGCGTCCCTGCGGAGCCGGCAGGAAACGGTAGATAATACCACCCGGATCCACGAAGATCGTCTTGACATAGAGATCGAAATCATCGGCGGCACCGTCCATCTCCGATTTCTGCTCCCAGTTATTGATCGCAGACAAGAGGAGTTTTTCCAGCCAGACAGCGGCCTCTTTATTCGTGTACCGCAGGATGCCCAGGGCCTCCACCACACTTTTACCGCGGATGATATCAGCGACAAGCCGCATCTTGCGGGGCGACATGGGACAATTGCGCAATTTTGCTACTGCTTCCATTATGTATACTTTAATATAATGTAGTCAAGTTGGTTAATGTGGTCGATACGTAAATGTGGTCACTTAACGAAACACCAGACGGCGTGCTACTGATCACATGAACAGCATTGATCACATTAAAAATTTACCGGTTTCCGGAGTGGCCACGGAAGTTGCGGGTCGGTGCAAATTCTCCCAGTTTATGGCCCACCATATTTTCCGTTACCAGGATCGGAACAAACGTTTTGCCATTGTGCACAGCGATCGTTTCTCCGACCATATCCGGGACGATCATCGAGGCGCGGCTCCAGGTTTTGATGACCTGGCGTTTGTTGCTTTGCTTGGCCTTTGCCACTTTGTCCATCAGTTTGTGATGGACATAAGGACCTTTTCTTAGCGAACGCGGCATATCTGCTTTTAAATTTTGCGTTTTGAGTTTGGCCGGTGCCAGAGCAGCCGGTCAGAACACATCACTGTTTTTATTTCGACCGGCGGCTGATGATCAGCACATCGGAGCGTTTGTTACGACTGCGGGTTTTTTGCCCTTTGGCTTTCAGGCCTTTGCGGGTACGCGGGTGTCCACCGGATGCGCGGCCTTCACCACCACCCATCGGGTGGTCAACCGGGTTCATCACAACCGGACGTGTACGCGGACGGCGGCCTTTCCAACGGTTCCGGCCTGCCTTACCCATGATCTCCAGGTTGTGATCGGAATTACCGACCGAGCCGATGGTGGCTTTGCAGGTCAGGAGGATCCGGCGTACTTCACCGGACGGCATGCGGAGCACGGCGTAGCGCTCTTCGCGGCCCATCATCAGGGCGGCGTTGCCGGCGCTGCGGGCCAGTACACCACCAGCGCCCGGACGCATTTCCACGTTGTGTACGAAGGCGCCCAACGGCACTTCTGCCAGGTAAAGGCAGTTGCCGATTTCAGGTGCTGCACCACGACCGGAAACAATCTGCTGACCTACTTCAAGGTTTTCCGGAGCAAGGATGTAGCGTTTTTCGCCATCTGTATATTCAACCAGCGCGATATAGGCACTGCGGTACGGGTCGTACTGGATAGACTGTACGGTAGCCGTCATGCCGTCTTTTTCGCGTTTGAAGTCAATGATCCGATAGCGGCGTTTGTGCCCGCCTCCGCGGTGGCGCATTGTACGCCGGCCGTCGCTGTTACGACCGCCGGTGCTACCTATAGTAACCAGGAGCGACTTTTCCGGCTTGGCGCCTTTCGTCAGCTCTGATTTGGTAACCGCTACACGGTAGCGGGAACCTGGTGTGATCGGATTGAATTTCTTAACTGCCATGTTGTTAAGTTTTGGGTTTCGGGCTTTGGGTTTTGAGTGTGCCTGCCAGGAGGCGGGGCTCAGAACCCGGGGCGCGAAACTCTAAACTGATCTTTTTATTCTTCACCAAAAATATCGATACGCTCGCCCGGAGTGAGGGTCACGAAAGCCTTCTTATAGGAGGATTTCATCCCGCGCACGATTGCCGTTTTGGTATTACGGGTTTTGGGTTTGCCCGGCATAACCGCCGTATTGACGCTGTCGACGCTGACATTATACATTGCTTCGACGGCATTCTTGATCTCGATCTTATTGGCGTCCTTATTCACCACGAACGTGTATGTATCGCGCTTGTCAGACAACCGGGTTGCCTTTTCGGTGATAACGGGCCGGATCAAAATTTGCTTAGCCATGAGTTACTTTTTGGCGTCCTGGATTTACCTGCCGTTGCGAACGGGCGGATAAACGCAAAACGGAATTACACACAGACTTCTTTAATTTTTTCAATAGCGCTTTCTGCCAGGATCAGCGTACCGGCGCGCATGATTTGGTACGTGTTCAGGTCTTTTGCCGGCGCGATATCAGCATTCGGCAGGTTGCGGCAGGAGAGGTACAGCTCTTTGTTGTGCTCTCCGGTCACTGTCAGCGACTTTTTAGCGGCATTGAGAGCCTGCAGAATAGCGTTAAAGGCTTTGGTTTGCGGCTGCTCGAAGGTGAAATCCTCCACCACGATGATGCTGCCGGCCTTGGCTTTTGCCGAAAGGGCGCTGCGACGGGCCAGGCGCGACACTTTTGTGTTGACCTGAATGTCGTAGTTGCGCGGACGCGGACCGAAAATACGGCCGCCGCCCCGGAACAACGGGTTGTTGATATCACCCTTACGCGAACCGCCGGTACCTTTCTGACGGTGCAGTTTACGGGTGGAACCGCTCATTTCGCTGCGCTCCTTCGATTTGTGCGTACCCTGGCGTTGGGCAGCGAGGTAGCGTTTAACGTCGAGCCATACACTGTGTTCGTGTGGTTCGATGCCAAACACTTCGCTCGGCAGATCTACTTTGCGGCCTGTGGCTTCGCCTTTGATGTTATATACTTCGAGTTTCATTTTGCAATGGTTGATATTGTGCTATCTGGATATTGGGCTCGTTCGAGGTATTCCTGTCAATATCAAATACCGGATATCACTTTTCAATAATAACGTAGGCGCCTTTGTGGCCCGGAACTGCTCCTTTTACCAGGATCAGGTTTTGCTCCGGATACACTTTCAGCACCCGCAGGCGACGTACTTTAACGCGTTCGTTGCCCATCTGGCCGGCCATCCGCATACCTTTCATAACGCGGGCGGCGTAGGAGGCATTACCGATAGAACCGGGTGCGCGCAGGCGGTTGTGCTGACCGTGGGTGCTTTGTCCGACACCGCCGAAGCCGTGGCGTTTGACCACACCCTGGAAGCCTTTACCCTTGGAGGTACCGACAACATTTACCTTGTCGCCTTCCTGGAAGACTTCTTCCACTTTCACGAGGTCGCCCAGGTTTTTCTCCAGGCTCATGTCGCGAAACTCCAGCACTTTGTGTTTGGGTGCCGTGCCGGCTTTTTCAAAGTGGACGCTGAGAGCAGCAGGTGTTTTGGAGGGTTTGCGGTCACCATACGCCAGTTGAAGGGCGGAGTAACCGTCTGTTTCGTCGGTGCGAACCTGCGTCACGACGCAGGGGCCAGCTTCGATGATCGTGCAAGCAACGTTCTTGCCGAAAGCATCATAAATGCTGGTCATTCCGAGTTTTTTTCCAATCAGACCGTTCACGGTAGTGCGATTTTATAGTTGAACGATTGGTGATTTACGTTTTCTTCATTTCAGATTCGGCAGCCGCGTAAAATGCGAAAAAGCGTCCTTCCGTTTTACCGGAACCGCTTTCGGCTGAATCAGTTTCTCCCAAGCACTACGCCGGGAACACTTTGACTCCAGCCGGAAACAACCGCCTTGAATCCGAAAATGTACGAGTTAGGTGAGCTTGACCTGAATATCCACGCCGCTCGGGAGTTCCAACTTGGAGAGCGCGTCCACCGTTTTCTGGGTGGGCGTGTAGATTTCAATCAAGCGCTTGTGGGTGCGCAACTGGAACTGCTCCCGAGATTTCTTATTTACGTGCGGCGAGCGCAGCACCGTAAATATCTCCTTCTCTGTCGGCAGCGGAATCGGCCCCGTCACAACGGCCCCACTCGCACGTACTGTCTTTACGATCCGCTCAGTGGACTTATCCACGAGGTTGTAGTCGTAAGACCGCAGTTTAATGCGAATTTTCTGATTCATTACCTATTTCAAAAAGTGTCTAAAAGTCAATTGCTTTGGCGGGCAAAATATCATTTGGAGATACCCCCTCCCAAAAGCGACCGCAAAGATACATAAAGGCAAACGGAATAACCAAGAGGAAAGAAAAGATTTTTATAAAGTTTCTGCTTGCGCCCGGAACGGCCTTTTTTCAATGTCCAATTGGAAAAGAAAAATTTGAAATTGGAAAAGTGCGTTTCATGCGTACTGCACCCGCTTTACTGCAAAAACAACCCCGCACCAGGCCCCAGCGGCAAACCCAGCAGGATCCAGATGACCAGCACAATTATCCAGCCCACAAAGAACACCACAGTGTAAGGCAGCATCGTGGACACCACAGTGCCAATACCGGCTTTGGGGTCGTAGCGCTGAATAAATGCCACAATGAGCGCGAAATAGGACATCATCGGCGAAATGATATTCGACACGCTGTCGCCCACCCGGTATGCAGCCTGCGTAAACTCCGGGGTATAGCCCAGCAGCATGAACATCGGGATGAACACCGGCGCCATGATCGCCCATTTGGCCGAAGCACTGCCCATCACCATATTAATAGTAGCGGAAATAGCCACAAAAGCGATCATCAGCGGGATAGGACCGAGGCCGGATGCCTTCAACGCATCGGCGCCCTTGACGGCCGTGATCAGGCCGATGTTGGTCCAGTTAAAATACGCCACAAACTGCGCGGCAAAAAAGACCAGTACGATATAGGAGCCAAGGGTCTCCATACTCTTGGCCATCCCTTTCATGACATCGGAGTCATTCCTGATCGTTTTGGCGCCTATGCCGTAGGCAATACCCACCATAGCCGCACTGATGAACAAAAGGGCCACAATACCCGACAGGAAAGGTGAATGCAGGACACCATTCGTTTCCGGGTTGCGCAGATAGCCGTGGTCCGGGATCAGCCCTGCCAGCAGGAAAGCAGTGAACAGCAACGTCGCGATGCCGGCATACCGCAGGCCTTTTCGCTCGGCAGCATTCAGCGGTTTTACCTCCTCGGCCTTTTCACTGCCCTCGTACGTACCCAGGCGGGGCTCCACCACCCGCTCGGTCACCCAGGCGCCGAGGAAAGTGATCAGGAATGTGGATACGAACATGAAATAATAGTTACAGGCAGGGTTGACCAGGTATGACGGATCGATGATCTGCGCGGCTTCCTGTGACAGGCCGGCCAGCAGCGGATCAATAGTGCCCAGCAACAGGTTGGCACTGTAGCCGCCCGACACACCGGCAAAAGCCGCAGCCAGACCTACCAGCGGATGGCGCTTGGCCGCCAGAAAAATGATAGCCGCCAGGGGCACCAGTAAAACATACCCCACCTCACTGGCAGTATTGGACATCACGCCGGCAAACACGATCACCATTGTGAGCAGGCGCGGCGGCGACTTGAGCACGATCAGCCGCAATACGGTACCGATCAGCCCGCTCCCTTCCGCGATCCCGATACCCAGCAAAGCCACCAGTACAGTGCCCAGCGGCGCAAAACCGGTGAAGTTGGTGATCATTTTCGTCAGGATCCGGTGCAGGCCATCAACAGACATCAGGTTGACCACCGTGATTGATTCCCCGGTTCCGGGGTGCGTGACCGTGAGGTCAAACAGGCTCAAAAAGCCACTAAGTAATACGACAAAAAGGGCAAAGCCGGCGAACAGCGTGGCCGGATGCGGCAGCATATTCCCAAGCCGCTCCACTACGCCAAGAAAGCGATTGATCCAATTGGTATAGTTGTTTTTCATGGGGGCAAGATATTGTGTCTTGCCTTCCCCACGCACATTTCCAATTTCAAATTTTTCTTCTTAAATTGGATATGAAAAGGAATTCCAATCAGATGAATGCTCCATTATAGAAAAATTGGGAACCATGTACCTCTCTGAAACTGGTTGAAATAACGGCAAACCAGTTTCAGAGAGGTGCTTCCGCCAAAACTTATCCTTGCTATTTCAATGTGAGTATTAACTTAGCACCCGGACAACCCAATGAAGCTATCCAGACTTTCACTAATTCTTTTCTTATGAAGCAATTCTCTACCCTGCTGGTCCTCCTGCTCATTGCAGGTGCCACACCACTGCTTGCCCAGGTAACCACAGCCACTATTTTAGGTGAAGTAACAGATACAGAAGGCAACACCCTCCCCGGAGCCACTATTGTTGCCACGCACCTGCCCTCCGGAACCCGCTACGGCGTTACCACCCGGGCCGACGGGCGGTACTCCCTGCCCAACGTCCGTGTAGGCGGCCCCTACCAGGTCGTAGCCAACCTGACCGGATTCCAACAGAAAGAAGCAACCATTGCCGAGTTGAAACTCGGACAACGGTTTTCACAGGATTTCGCCCTGGAGGATGCGGCCACCGCCTTGCGCGAGGTGACGGTGGTGTATGATGCCTCGGGCATCCTCAACAGTACCCGCACCGGCGCAGCAACCAACATCACCCGGCAGCAAATGGCAGGCCTGCCAACAATCACCCGCTCTGCAGCCGATTACACCCGGCTGGTGCCCATGTCAGCAGAAGGCGGGAGTTTCGCAGGCCGAAACGATCAATTCAACAACTACTCGCTCGACGGTACCATCTTCAACAATCCCTTTGGATTGGATGCCGCAACACCGGGCGGCCAGGCCGATGCACAACCGATCTCACTCGATGCGATCGATCAGATCAATGTAGCCATCGCGCCGTACGACGTTACCCAAACAGGCTTCACCGGTGCTGCCATCAATGCAGTGACCAAGTCCGGCACCAATAAGTGGTCGGGCACCGTATTCGGGTTTTACCGCAACAAAGACATGCTGGGCAACAAGGTGGAAGACACCGAAGTGACCCGTGGCGACCTGCGTCAACTGCAGACCGGCTTTGCCGTCGGCGGCCCGATCATCAAAGACAAGCTGTTCATTTTTGCCAACCTGGAGATCGAGCGCCGTTCTGACCTGGGATCATATTTCCTGGCCAGCCGTGGTACGCCGGGCCCCAATATTTCCAGGGTACTGGCTTCCGACCTGGAACTTGTGTCCAGTCTGCTAAAACAACGTTACGACTACGACAGCGGACCGTACGAAGACTATAAACACAATACCAACAACCAAAAAGGCCTGCTGAAGCTCGACTGGAATATCAGCACGGTACACAAACTCACCCTGACCGGCAACTTCCTCGATGCTTTCCGGGAAAAGCCGGCGCACCCCTCTGCTATCGGGCGGCGCGGACCGGACTTCCTTACGCTCCAGTTCCGAAACTCCGGCTACCGGATCAACAACAAACTCTACTCCGGCATTGCCGAGTTAAAGTCTTTATTCGGCAACCGCTATGCGAACAAACTACAGATCGGATTTTCCGCCTTCCGGGATTCACGCGATCCGTTTTCCGAGCCATTCCCGGTGCTGAACATCAGTAAAGACGGAACCCGTTATATCGTTGCAGGCCACGAACCCTTCTCGATACACAACCGGCTCGACCAGAATGTATACCAGATCAACGACAACTTCAATATCTACACCGGAAAACACACGATCACCCTTGGTGGCAGCCTCGAACGGTTTGACTTCGATAACTCCTTCAACCTGACCGGCTACGGTGCCCGGGTCTTTTTTCCGGATATCCCGATCGGAGATTTCGAAGCCTTTATTAACTCCGGTGACTTTGACGGAGAGGTCCAGGGTGCCCGTGATGCATACGCCAACAACAACCGCAATGACTCCTGGGCACTGGCCGAAACCAACCTGGGCCAGTTTGCACTGTATGCACAGGACGAATGGGCGCTGACGCAGAATTTCACCTTCACCGCCGGTCTGCGGATGGACATGCCGCTTTATTTCGATACCGAGGACAAGATCCAGGAGAATATTGACCGAAAAGGTGGTTTGCTCAGCGCCGGTGGCACGTATGACCCGACTATCGTGTACTCCGATGAAAGTGGCAACCCGATCACCTTTGACCATACTGTTTTGCCCAAACAAACACCGCTGCTCTCGCCGCGCCTGGGCTTTAACTATGACATCTTTGGTGACCGGTCGGCCCAGCTGCGCGGTGGATCCGGCCTGTTTACAGGTCGCTTTCCATTCGTGTGGATCGGCAACCAGGTGGCCAACCCGGACTTTTTCTTTTACTGCGTAACGGATCCGGACTTCAAGTTTCCGCAAGTCTGGCGTTCCAATATCGGCTACGATCAAGGCTTATGGGATGGCTGGATCGGCTCCCTTGATGTCGTATTTACCAAGGATATCAATGCTATGATGGTGCGTAACTACGGTGTAAAGCGCCCCAGTGGCAACCTGAGTGGTGTGGACAACCGGCCGGTATACATTGCCGACAGCGACCGGGTACTCGTATTCGGAGCGCCGACCAACGCGTATGTCTTTACGAATGTACGGGAAGGATATTCCTTTAACACCTCCGTCCAGCTGACTAAAAACTGGGATGACGGTTCCATGTTCCAGATCGGGTATAACTACCTGGATGCCCGCGATGCGGCTTCTATCGATGCAGAGATCTCATCAGATGCCTACGACCGGAACCCGGGTAATATCACCCACACTAACACGCCGTTGCTGGCTCCCTCCTTATACGGAAACAAGCACCGGTTTGTCAGTGCCGGTAGCAAACGTTTCCGGTACGGAAATTTTGCTACCACGATCTCCCTGTTTGCTGAATGGGCCAAAGGCGGGCGGTATAGTTATACCTACTCGGGTGATATCAATAACGACGGGTCGTCGCTTAATGACCTGATCTACATCCCGACCAATGGCGAGATCGACCAGATGACGTTCAGCGGGGATGCCGCTGCGCAGGCAGCCCAGCGTGCAGGGTTGAAAGAATATATCCGCAAAGACGACTATCTGAGTGAACGCCGTGGGCAGTACGCAGAGAAATACGGTGCACTGAGCCCCTGGTACTCTCGTTGGGATATGCGCATTCTGCAGGATATTTATGTGTCCAGCGATAATATCGTGCAGATCAGCCTCGATATCCTGAACGTCGGCAACCTGATCAATTCGGATTGGGGTATTCGGCAGTTTGCCACGTCTACCGGCCTGGCGCAGCCCATTGCTGTTTCCGTAGACCAGGTGACCTACGAGCCGACCTACACCTTCGATACCGACCAGACCAGTACATTTTTCAATGATTTTGGACTGGCTTCTCGTTGGCAGATGCAGTTGGGTCTGCGTTATATTTTCTAGTACCTGTGGGGTGTGCCCTGGCCTCAGATAAATGGGCACCTTCCATATTAAAATTTCACCGCCAGGACGCGGAGACGTGGAGTATACTTCTTAGCGCCTTCGCGTCTTGGTGGTGAAAAATTGTACCATTCCTCTGGACCCTCTATCCCGGCCAGGCGACTGCGATGACGCCTTCGCCTTCAAAGGGGATGGACTCACCAGTCATATTATAGAGGCGGCAACGCCAGCGAACACGAAGCCGTTTGGTGGGCAGGCCGTTCTCATTCCGGTCATAATCCGACACTTCCAGCACCTCGAAGAAAAACGCCGGAAACGGTTGATCTCCCCAGTCGCTGCGCCAGGATTCCTCCTGCGGGCCGATCCATTCGATAACCGGGCCATCTTTCGGAAAGGGTTGGAGCAACAGCGCATCGCCCTGCACCAAACCGCTGCGTATGACGTCGAAGGAATCCGGCAACCCCCGAACCGTGACCAGGGATGCACAGGTACTGCCCGGATCTGAAATTGTCACGGTGTACTCCGCATCAGGTACCCACAATGCCTGAATCGTATCAGTGGTATCACCGGTGCTCCAGAAATAGGTATGATTACCGGGAGGCTCGGCCGTGGCCGAAAAATTAAGCATGGAGCCTCCGGATGGGTCAATTGCCACTTCCATGGCCCCCTGCAGGCAAAACCGATTTTCCGGCATCAGGAAAATATGCTCCTCTTCAATAGTATACCCCTGTGGGTAATCAGCCTCTACATGCACCACCAACGTAGTATCTGTGGTGGTATGCACCAGTTCAGGACCGTCGAATACATATTGACCATTCAGGGTCCAGACCATGGCCGGAGTTTGATCATTGTTCGGTACAAAGTTCAGGTTCACCTGGTATTCCTGGGAATCCGGATTGGCACCCAGACGGTAATAAGGGAAAATACCCGTCTGCCAGGTAGCATCAAAGTTGTCAGCTGGTTGCGTGCTGCGCCAGGTGAACCGGAACGAACCCGGACAATTTGCTGAAAGGCAGCCGACATCCGCAAAACTACCGCTGCACTGCCAAACGGAATCAAGGTCTTTTTCCGCCCGGGTAAACAGGTAGACCCCATCCAGGCCGGCAGTAATCTGCCCGGTTTGGCCGTTTAACACATAACTGATCGAAAACACCGGATCTTCCGTCACCGGTTCCGGTGCATCCGGGCTACAAGCATGAAACAACAGCCCTAGACCCGGCAGAACAGGCAGCAACTTCCGCTTCAGACCTGACCACATTACTGTATGTTTTAGTTTTCTGAACATAATTAATTTTTCAAAAAGTAGCGGAGTTGAACGCCACCACCCAATCGCCGGCCGGAAACCCCGGCATCCGAACCTTCCAGTTGAATCCCGGGCTGATACTGTACCCGCAGACCCAGTTCCAGCCGGTCTGTCGGATGCCAGTGCAGCCCCGCAAAAACCGGCAGGTGCAAACCGGAGAAATATTGGTTCTCCAAATGGACTCGGGCCGTTCGCTGTGTTACCGGATCAGGAGCCAACGAGGACGAACGGGTCCGGGTTTCTTCTCCCCGGACAGCCAGTAGCAATGTCGGCGCAATACCGGCCGATACACTTAACCAGTTGAGGTGATACTGCAGGTAAAGTGGCAATTCCAGCCAATGGGTACCAGTGACCTGTTGTTCGATATGGTCCAGTTCATAACCGAAGCCATAGCGCAACTGCTCCACCGGAGCGGGCAAAAGGGAATCTCCAAGCGTTCCGCCGCGCCAGCGCCAGGCCAGATCGGCATTCAGCGAAAAGGCCGAACCCCGCCGGTGCAGCCGTGCTGTTATCCCGGCGCCAATCCCGGGCTTTTCATCCTGTAAGTGCCCAATTTCTGTGGCTGCAGATGCAACCAATCCCAGCTGCCAGCGCCACGACCGGACGCGGTCCGGCGGCGGCGATGAAACCGGCACCTGAACAAGTGGCGGTGAAAGACCGGATAAACCAAGTGCCTGAAGGCTTGTTGGCAATAAATCCACAGGTAGCAGTAGTCCCGCATGAGGTACAGGCTTGCTGCGCGCACTTGTGGTCTCCTGCCCGGCCGGTTGCACCATTCCGGCACCGGCAGCACCGGCAGCACCGGCAACCGGCCGGTTAGGCTGGGATGCGGTGGCTTGATCAGGAGTGTCTGACCGGGCAGTTTGAGTGCCGGCCGAATGTGTATCGGAAGGGAGTTGTTGCCGGTGCTGTCCGGCCGGATGAACAGGCATTTTCTCCGGAGCCGTTTCCGGTTGTTCGGATGGGAGAACCGGTGTAGCAACAGCATCCACAGCCCCGGCCATCTGTTTGTCCGACGGCAAGCGCCCTGCATTTGCTGCAGACTGTTCCGCCGGCAAGTGCAGTAGCTCTGCCATTTGGCCCGGGGAATCTCCGGGTGAATTGGTTTCCACACCCGATCCGGCAAACAGCCACCAGCATAAGCCCGCCAGACCGAGACTGACACCAAAAAGCCACCAGAAGCGGCGGCGGCGGCGACGGCCGGCAGCATCGATCAGCACTTGCGCCTGCAGCCAGTGTTCTTCACGAAAGGCAAAGCGTTCGCCAGGCTGGTCAGCCGCAAACTTACCCCGCATAAATTCGTCCAGGCGATCGTTATTTTCCATTAGCGTACCGATGTATTTTCTTCTTGTTCCAATCCGGCCCGGATCCAGCCACGCAGCTGGCTCCGGGCAAAACTCACATGCCACTTGGAGGTGCCCTCGCTGATATCCAGCATTGCACTGATCTCGGCGTGACTGTATCCATCCAGGGCAAACAGATTAAATACCTGCCGGCTGACTGGCGGAAGGCGTTGCAACAGGGCTTCGAGCTGTTGGGCATCGAAACGCTGATCGGCCTCGTTCCAGTCAACGGACACCTTATCCGACGTTTGCTCGATCTTTTCCGACAGCAGCACCTGGTCCCGCCATTTAGCTTCCCGCCGGAACATATCGATCAGGGTATTGATCTGTATGCGCCGGATCCAGGCGATAAAAGGAATATCGGGGCTGTAGCGGTGCAGGTTCTGCAGGATCTTTAAAAAGCCATCATTCAGTGCTGCCACGGCTTCACTTTCATCCCGCCGGTAGCGCACGCACACCGACATCAATACCGGATAGCACTGCTGATACAGTTGGTATTGCGCTTTGCGCTCCCCTTCCCGGGCGGCATGTAAGAGTTCGGGCGTTATGGTCATGCAGGTAAACTTGCGGGCAAACGTACTTCTAAGTACGCAGAAGGGGCTTTGTGGGTTGGGTGAGATTGAAAAAAAATAAAAAAAGCATGTTTTCACCCTGCATATCCAGTATGCCCGGGCTGAGATCCATCCTGCATCCGCTTTTGTTGTCTTTTCTTTGCCCTATGAAAACACTGCTTATCCGACTACGCCATATTGCCAGCGTTTGCCTGGGATTAATTTTTTTCTCGGCAGGCATGGCCAAATTATACGCCGACCATGCGTTCCCCGGGTTAATCGGTCCGGTTTGGCTGGAAGACGAACTGGCGCCATATGGTCTTGGCTTGTTTGCGCAGTTTGTGGCCTGGGGGCAGGTCATTGTAGGATACCTGCTGCTGACGCTTCGTTTCAGTACGCTTGGCGCCGTCATGCTGGTGCCGATGGTTCTCAACATTCTGATGGTAACCATTTCCATGGAATGGCGTGGCACGCCTTATATACTGGCCTTCTTCCTGGCATCTAACCTGTTCGTACTTTTTGTCGACCGGCAAAAACTATTGCCGGTGATCGATTACGGCACTACTGCCTTTACCCCGCCTATACCCAAGACATGGAGGGGCAACCTCATTTGGGCAGCAGGCTTAATCCTTGTGCTGGGGAGCATCCCGCTCTCGTTCGTGAGCCTGACCGCCGGCTGGGCAATTTGCCTGACAGGGCTCGTTTTGAGTTGGTCCGGCGGCAGGATCGACAAGCGAAATTTGCGAAATCCGTAAAAAATACAACACAGCCTGCAAATAAGGCAGGGCTATTGCCTTTATACCCCCGCATCTTTGCACCATGACAACGCAGTTGAGTTTAATGCGAGTAATGCGGGGAGGATTTGCCTTGTGGGCATTCTGGGAAGTGTACCAGACCGGCGAGTGGTTATTGATGATTCCGGGGGTGATCTTCGGCCTGCAGGCGATTTTAAATGTGGGATGTTTTGGCAGTGCCGGTTGTGCTGTTCCGCATCAGCAAAATGCGGCCGAAACCACGGAGAACGTGGTTTACGAAGAAGTTCGATAAAAAAGCAAGTAAGGATAGTAAGGACAAGACGTTTTTTACAACAGGTTTTAGGTGAACGAAGCGGCGCGCTGTACGAGCGCGCCGCTTTTCTTTTTTATCCCCTACTGCTGTGCTGCATAATACCGCGCACCGAGCGTCACCCCTTCCGTACCGATACGGGTCAGGCCATACCGGCCCGGTTCTACATACAACGGCGTTTCCTGAGCTCCGGTGTGCAAGGCTTCGTATTGCTGGTAATTGACGGCCTGCCGCTGGTCCAGTTTTTCAAAAATGCGGAATTGAGCGGCAACGGTGGTCCATTCCGGCTGGACGACAGCTTCAAATACCTTGGCTTTGGAGCCGCTGCCGTAGGCAATAAAGCCAAATATTGCCCCGGACAGATCGCTGCCATCCGAGAGGTCAAATTCCAGCGTACTCATCAGTGCCAGGAAGATAGATGCAGTATACAGGTTGCCGGTTTCGCTGCTGGCCCGCTGGCTTTTTTCCAGCTTTTCCCGGATGAAGTGTTGGTATAGCGCTGAAGTACTGACAGCCTTCAGAAAGGTAGCCTGTGCTTTCTCCCAGGCTGCGTCATCTGAAAAGTTGGTTTTTACCGGCTCCTGAAAATCATATTCCGCCAGGTCTTCCGTCCACTTGCCGCTGGCTTTCCGCCCCTCGACAAATGATTCGACAAACATGCGCTTGGCATGGTAGGCATAGGGCTGATGAAAGATCATGCGCGCCCAACGGCTGGAAAGGTCCCGGTACTCCGTTTCGCCGAAGACGCCGGTTTTTACCGCCCGGCGCCGAAAATCGGCGAGTGCTTCTTTCATTCGGTTTTGATAGCAAACATTGGAATACGGACCGTCAAACACCGGGGTGTCGCTGTACTGTTCCAGGCGAGGTTTGAAAAAGTCATGCACACTTTCCATCGCCACGCCAAACAGACGGCGCACCACTAACAGGCGCGGATGCCATTTGACCAGCATAGCCACCGCACCGGCCCCCTGGGTATATTCACCGGTAGACTCCAGTTCGTACTTGGCAATATCCGAAGCAATTACGATAGCAATATTTTCCTCGTCGGAAGCCACCCAGTCCAGCGTATTATGCAGTGCATCCGTAGCACCGATACAGGCAAAAGTCATATCCAGCACATCGCAGTGGCGCAGGCAACCGGCACCATACCGGCCGGCCAGGCGCTCCTCCACCATGCCGACCGCATAGGTAGCGGTGGGCTTGGCCAGATCGAGAGCGCTTTCGGTACCCATATAGATCCGGCCGATACGACGGGGATCCAGGTTGTTGCGAGTGATCAGTTCGGCCACTACTTCGGCAGCCATGGTAGCGGCATCCTCATGCACATCGGGGAGTCCCATTTTGTACAGGCCGAGCCCTTTCTGCAATTTTTCAGCAGGGATCTGGCGCTTTTCAGCCAACTCCTGAATATCTAGGTAAAGTTTGGGGGTGTAAAATGCCATATCGTCGAGACCGACCGGCAGCAGTGGTGTTGCCATTTTTACAAAGTTTGATCCCAGTGGCGTTGGCACGCCAAAGAGCATGAAACATATAGCATATCTGGTCAGGGATAAAGGACGCCTGGGCCCGCATAAAGCCTTCCCCGGCAATACCCGTTTTTACTACTCTTTATACTATAGCAACCTGACGGTGACAGGTTCCGTCAGACAAAAAGCAGCGGTAAAACAGGATTGATCTTTGGAAGCAGGTTCCGGCTTGCTTTAAAGCCGGGTAATGTGGTGGTAGGATAAGGGCAGTGTTCTCAGGGGGGACAAAAATACGCGTTTGTTTTAATTACACCCGAATACATGATTTATCCGGACAGATGGACTATCAAACAGGAATTTTAACAGAAGGTTGTGGGCTGCCGGATTTTTACCGTTTCCCCGTGCTACATTTGTCCGTAACCACAGCGGCATGCAAATGATCTACCACCCATCCGTATTGCTGCACGATACCGGCAGCAGCCACCCTGAGCATCCGAACCGGCTCCGGGCGTTTCCGGCATTGGAACCGGTGGCTGCCCTGCCCGATGGCGCCGCTTATCTGGAATTGGTGCATCCGGCATCCTATATCGATATGATACGGCATGCCTGTACCATCCGGCAGCCCCTGGATGGAGACACGGTTACCTCGGTACGGAGTTTTGAGGCAGCGGCAGCGGCAGTAGGTGCTACTATCCTGGCCATGGAACGGAGAGATTTTGCGCTGGTCCGCCCCCCGGGGCACCACGCCTACCGCGACGAAGCACACGGCTTTTGCCTGTTCAATAATATCGCTATTGCTGCCCAGCACGCCGTTAACAATGGAAAACGTGTCCTGATCCTTGATTTCGACGGGCACCTGGGCGATGGTACCATGGATATTTTTTACCGTACCGACCAGGTCCTGTACTGGTCGCTGCATCAATATCCTGCTTACCCGGGCAACGGATCGCCAGTGGAGATCGGGGAAGAGAATGGCACAGGCTTTACGATCAACTGTCCTTTGCCGGGCGGAAGCGGCGATGATATATTCCGGCATGCCATCGAATATATGTTACCGGCAGCGATCCAGTTCGATCCCGATGTGGTGGCCGTGTCGGCCGGTTTCGACGGCCATCAGTTCGACCCCTTGCTCCAGTTGCGGGCCACCGGCAACTTTTACCACTGGATCGGCCAACTCCTGGCAACCACCTTCCCTGGTAAAGTATTTGCAGCCCTCGAAGGCGGGTATAATACAGAGGAATTGCCCCAATGTGTTTATAATTTTATCGCCGGCGTAAACGGCATAGCCATTCCACACCCCGAAACACCAACCACTTCCGGCCTTCGCACCTGGGAGACCTATGAGATTTACCTGCACCAGGCAGCGGGATTACTGGCGAAGTACTGGAAGTTTTAATATAGCATATCATCACATGAAACGCATCCTCCATAAATTCTTCTACCCCGGTTCTGTAGCCGTGGTCGGTGCCACGGAAAAACACGAAAAGGTGGGGCATGCGGTTCTCCGGAACCTGATGGACAGTGGGTACAAAGGAAAAATCTATCCGGTAAATCCAAAATACAGGAAACTGGAAGGACTGAAGTGTTATGCCCGGTTGAAAGACCTGCCAATGGCACCGGACCTGGTTGTTTTTGCCTTGCCAGCCGCCAATATCCCCCCGATGATGAAAGAATGCGGACAGGCGGGAGTGGAATGCGCTGTTGTATTATCTGCCGGGTTCCTGGAAGCAGGACCAGCGGGAGAAAAACTGTTTGAAGAGCTGAAAGTCACCGCCGCAGCCAATGGCGTACGCCTGATCGGGCCCAATTGCATAGGTATTCAGACCCCGCAAACGGGACTTAATGTAACCTTCGCCCCCTCCATGCCGCCGGCCGGCCGGGTAGCGTTTATTTCCCAGAGCGGAGCCATGGGTGCTGCCGTGCTTGACTGGGCTGCTGAAAAGCGGGTCGGGCTCAGCCATTTCGTATCGATCGGCAGCATGGCCGACATCAGCTTTGACCACCTGATCGATTATTTCGGTACCGACAGTCGCACCGCCTGCATCCTGATCTATATGGAAAACCTGTCGGACGCCCGCCGGTTTATCAGTGCTGCACGCGCTTTTGCGCGGTCCAAGCCGATCGTCGTGTTGAAGGCCGGGGCCAGCCGGGAAGGTGCCCGCGCTGCACTTTCCCATACCGGCGCACTGGCCGGCAACGATGCCGTTTACGAAGCTGCGTTTCGCAGGGCCGGGGTGATCCGCGTACAGACTATTCAGCAGCTGTTTGACTGTACGCAGGCACTAGCCACTCAACCCCTGCCGGCCGGCAACCGCCTCGCCATTGTGACTAATGCCGGAGGTCCGGCTATCCTGGCGACCGATGCACTGGACCTCCGCGGTGGCGCCCTGGCCAAGTTCTCGGCCAAGACAATGAACAAACTGAACGAAGTACTTCCCGCTGCCTGGAGCAAGGGCAATCCGGTGGATGTACTGGGTGATGCGTCCGTCGACCAGATCCGGGCGGCAGTACGGGCCTGCCTGCATGATAAAAATGTGGATGCCGTACTGGTTATTTTTACCGCACAAAACCTGACCAATTCCGAAGCCGTGGCCACAGCGGTTGTGGAAGAATCCAAACCGGTATATACCAAACCGGTGTATACCAGCTGGATGGGACTGCGATCAGTCAAGTCCGGCAGAGCAATCCTGGAAGCCGGCAAAATCCCCTGGTATCCATTTCCGGAACGGGCGGTGGTGACGTTCATGCATATGGTACGGTACCGCGAAAACCTCGATCTCCTGCATGAAACACCTGCCGACCTGCCGATCGAACTGGCAGACATCAACCGGACCGGCGCCCGGGTCGTTCTTGAACTGGCCAGAAAAGCCGGGCATACCCAACTCGAAGAAACCGAAAGTAAAAAACTACTGGCCAGTTACGGTATCCCGGTCAATGCCTCCTACCTGGCTAAAACGGAAGATGAAGCCGCTGCTTTTGCCCGCAACCTGGGCTGTGCCGTAGCACTGAAGATCGAGTCGCCGGAAATCTGGCACAAATCCGAGGTGCATGGCGTCCGGCTGGGCATCGAAACCGAGTTCGGCGTACGGCAGGTGTATCGCTTCCTCATGGAAAACGTGCGCAAAAAACGACCGGATGCAACCATTACCGGCGTGACCGTGGAAAAAATGGTCAATACTCAGCATGAGTTGCTGATCGGCGGGATCAAAGACCCCACGTTCGGACCTGTGATCGTGTTCGGGCTTGGCGGCGTCGCCACTGAAGTCTGGCAGGACCGCGCCATTGGCCTGCCCCCGCTGAACATGGCACTGGCCAGGCACCTGGTGGAAGGCACCCGTATCGCCAAACTGCTGCGCGGATTCCGACACCTTCCGGCCGTGCCCTTGCAGGAATTACAGAACGTCCTGGTACGGTTTGCCTACCTGCTGATGGATTTTCCCGAAATCCGGGAGATTGATATCAACCCATTCGCGATGAGCACCGATGGCGGTATTGCACTGGATGCCAACGTTACCCTGGAGGAAGACCCCGTCGAGCAGCGTAATGCCTACGATCATCTGAGCATTCTGCCCTACCCGACCCAGTGGATCAAAACGGTTGAACTCCGCGACGGCAAAAAAATATTACTCCGCCCGATCCGGCCCGAAGACGAAGCCCTGGAAGCCGCGCTGGTGGAGAAAACATCCAAAGAAAGCCTGTATTTCCGCTTTTTCGGTTTTGTGCCCGGTATCGACCACAAAATGCTGGCACGGTTTACGCATATCGACTACGACCGCGAAATGGCCATTGTTGCCGTGATCGAGGAAAACAATAAACCACAGATCATCGGCGTGGTCCGGATCGTCGGAGACGGTTGGCGCGAATCCTGCGAATATGCCATCCTCGTTGCCGACGACTGGCATGGCAAAGGCGTTGGCAGCATCCTGACCGACTATATTATCGAGATCGCCCGGGCACAGGGCTATCAGAAGATATCCGCCATCTTCCTGAAGGTCAATAACGCCATGCGCCGGCTATTCCAGCACAAAGGCTTTGAGATCAGTGCCGGGGAAGAAGGGGCGGATGAGGCGGAACTGGTGCTGAAGTAAATTCTAATTTGAAATTTGAAATTCGAAAAGAAAAATTGGAAAAGTGGGGTCAGCGCAGGGTGTAGATCGTTAACGCTGCACCACCACCCGTTTCACTCCTACCGGCCCGTTTTTATCCGCCAGTTCCAGCAGATACAACCCGGCGGGTAAATTCCGCACGTCAAGGCTGGCCTGCGTGCCGGCTTTTGTACAGGCCCGCACCGGTTTTCCCTGGGTATTATACAGCACAGCCTGCATGCTTTCCGGTTTACAATCCGGACAGGTAATGTAGAGCAGGTCGCTGGCCGGATTAGGCCGGATGTTCCAATCGATCCGGTCCGGCACTTTGGTCGGCAGGGCCTGTTGCACCAGTACCTCGGCCTCCCGGGTGCAACCGGCTGCTCCGGTGATCGTAACGGTATAGGTGCCGGGGGCTGAGACCTGTAAGGCGGCATCCTTACTACCGGTCGACCAGTTGTAGGTTCCGCCGGGTATGGTCGCGTCCAGCAACAGCACATTACCGGCCGGAAGAGAATAGACCGGATCAAGGGCCGGAGTCAGACCGATGATGCCATCGCCATGCCAGTTTTGCAGGTCTTCCAGCGCCGGTACGACCAGGTTGAAGATATCCGGGCAGGGATGCGGAATATCCGGATGGAAAGTAAAGGCCAGTTCCAGCCGGAAAAGATCCGAAGGCGCCAGGTCAAACGGGCCGTGTGAGGCTACCATTCTCTGATCATATGTAGGATAAACCACCGTGCAATTGGACCACCCCTGTGGGTCAGCCGGATTGCCTGAAAATGCATAATTAGTTAAATTCAGGCTAAACGGATTATAGCCGGTACCACCTCCTGTCAGCGGCGTACCATCCCGCCATTTACTCTGCAAAAAATAGTAAAACTCACCAGGGAGTTGCGGATCGGTGATACCTGGCGGAGGGGTTCCGAAACTCGGATTTATAAAGTACATGAAATGATCCAGGGACTGATTCAAAAAACTGACGGACTGCACCGGGATCTGTTCACCAAACCCCTCAATACCAGAGCAGTCATCATCCATTTCATCCTTGTTATACACATACCAGGCGTCTGCCTGAGGGGCTGAGCCGATATAATCATCCTGGTAACAGCCCAGGTCCGGGTCGGTGAAAAAACCCATATAGGCGTCTGTGTAGGAGGTCTGGGAACGGTTGATAATCTCATAATCCACAAAAAGGGATTGATCCAGCACCGGGTTGGCAGAGCAATCGTATACATAAGCCATGATCTGGAGGTCTATGCCCAACGGGTCTGTATTGGTTTGGGTATGCACCAAGTCATCTGTCAGTACCCACCAGACTGCCCGGTCGCCTTTTATTTGCGGATAATCACCGTCGTAGACGTTGTATTTCCCATCGTTGTTGACGTCGACAAAGGGTGCCGGAAAATCATCCGGCTGTGATTGAACGGGAGTAAAGTCGAGGTTGTACCGTAGGTTCGGATTTCCTTCTCCCGGCCAGGTCAACAGATCATACGGCACCTGCTGGTCAATATCATTATCCTGCAAAAAGTCCGTACGCAAAGCCTGGATCTCCTCCAGGCTGACTGCCCACACCCGGTCAAAATCGGCGGCCAGGGTAGCTGAAGTACCCGTGCGGTAGTCGGCGCCAAAATAGGCAGGTCCATAGGTGCTGGCTGCCAACCGGATCTGGTTATCCGGCGCCAGACCGGCAATCCAGGGTGAAAAAGCGAAGAGAGTGGCCGCTTTTTGAGTGTCTGTCGTTATGAAGGTACTGTTGTCCCCATCGAAAAACAGGGTAGGCGACGCAAAGAAGTCTGCCTGCTGGGTACCGGTTTTGAGTTGGCGGTGCCGGATACGGGCGGGCTCAGATTCCGGGGCCTGCCCCAGAGCATCCGTGCGGATACAATGCAGGCCCTGTGCCCCCAAACCGACAACCAGGAAACCGCCATCCGGCATTTCAATCAGAGCGCTGCCGCCACCGGTACTATATGCCGCGGACAGACTCTGCGACCAGGCAAGTGTGCCGTTGGCATTCAGTTTGACCAGTACCAGCTCATCGTTGGGCCCAAGCCCCGTTGCAGCAAAACTGCCATCGGCAGTCGGGATGATCCCGTTGTATTGCCGATCCGCATATTCCCGGTACCATTGCTTCGTACCATTGGTATTCAGTTTCACGACAACGGCATTTCCCGAGGTATTTTTGCCGGCAAGCAGGATGCCGGATGGCGATGCCGAAAGGGCATGTGCCTGCAGCGGGTAAGTGAAGTCCCAGAGGACATTACCGGCAGGATCGATCGCCTGCACCTGTCCCTGCTCACCCGCCAGGACATACCCGCCGTTGTATTCGACTACCTCAGCAGGCGGAAAATCCAGTGGCAGGACCCACTGCTCCGACAGGCCGGTGGCAGGATCGTATTGCACACTCCGGTAATACCTGCTGCCGAATATGATAAAGTTACCGGGTGCTTTTTCAAAAACGAACGGACGCGGATAACCGAGCAGCCCGAGGGTGTCCGGAAGTACGATCTCTCCTTCAAAGCCTGTGCCGGGTCTGAAAATACGCATCCGGATGTTCTGATCGGTGGCGGACAATCTGCGTCCGGCAACCAGGAAATACGGCGTACCGGTCGCTGGTTCATATTGTTTCAGGATCGCGGACCACCGGAAGGTGGGGACGTCAAAAACATGGTATCCGGTGACCGTACCGCGGGCGTCCAGCTGAACCACCACCTGATCTGCCGTAACCAGATATTGATCGCCCTCCGGCCGGATCTGACAATAATTGTTAAGCGGAGAGGCAGGGTTATAACTATGGTGCCACTGCACTGTCTGGGCAGGCAACAGGATACTATGAACCATGAAAAGCAAGAGGTAGCATTTATTCATATCGGTATACACTTCTTTTAACCGGTGCCAGTACTAAATCGGGCGGAACGATAAACCCTGAAGGCCCGGCTTCCGTTTTAATTTCAAACCTAAAAATAGTAACCAGGGGCGGCACGATCAAACCCCGATTCGGAAAAAGTCAGGTTTCTGAATCGTGCAGATTGGGAAGGGCTCCTCTGTATACGTTTCCTCAAAAAACAACCTGGTCCTGCAAAGATTCTCCATCCGGAATTTGGATTTTTTACGGCAAAAATCTTAAGATTGTAGCCGAAGCCGGACTCCGGTATATGTTAGGTTTTGAGCTGACGCAGATCAGCCCATCCAATTTCCGGGGCGGTTACATTTGACCTTGAAGCCAATATTGGTGATAGGGAATAAACCAAGCTGACATTCGCCTATGTGAAAAGTTTTATGTGAACAGAATACTAACATTAATTAATCATGTACTGCATATGAATATCAACATTCAAAGTGTGCATTTCAAAGCCAGCGACAAGTTGCATAACCATGTATTCGACAAAGTGCAAAAGCTGTTTGATCACAATGAAAAGATAATCCGCGCCGACGTCACCCTGTTTGAAGAAGGTAATGGACAACCTACCCAGTTTTGCGAGATCAAACTCGTCATTCCGGGTATTGACCATATTGCTAAAAAAGGCGCTGCTACATACGAACAGGCAGTGAGTGATACGGTAGACACCCTCCAGAAGATCATGCGGCGGAAGAAGAAGTAAACTTACCCGCGCATCGTTCTTGAAAGAACAAGGCACATAAGACACACAGCACCTTTAGTACCTATCTGCTGTGTGTTTTATGTGCCTTCTGCTTTTTAGCCCCATACAATTATATTTCGCCTATCCTGTTAGTATAAGGCCAAACCAATTACCGGTCCATGAAAACAACGTCACTATTATTCCTGCTGCTGCTCCCGTTGTACCTCCTCGCCCAGCCCGGCCCTCGCGTCGGTGTCGTACTCAGCGGCGGCGGCGCCAAAGGCGTAGCACATGTGGGCGCCCTGCGTGTTATCGAGGAAGCCGGTATCCGGATCGACTATATCGGCGGCTCCAGCATGGGTGGTATTGTCGGCGGACTTTACGCTGCCGGCTGGTCGGTTGATCAGTTGGACAGTATCCTCCGGGCAAATGACTTGTCGGTAGTGCTGCAGGACGAGGTTAAACGAGACTATCAACCATTCTTTAATAAGATTTACGGTGAAAAATACGCGCTGCGCCTCTCCTTTAAGGACTTTAAAATCTCCCTGCCACCAGCACTGTCGGACGGGCAGGAAGCCTTCAATTTTTTGAGCGCCCTTACCGACCACGTGGTCGGTATCACCGATTTCAGTCAGTTGCCCACACCTTTTCTATGTATCGGTACCGATGTCAGCGCCGGAAAACAGGTGATTCTCGAAAAAGGCTGTCTGGCCAGGGCAATGCGGGCCAGCGGCTCTTTTCCGGGGTTGCTCGCACCGGTGGAGGTGGACAGCCAGCTGATCACCGACGGCGCCGTGGTCAATAATTTCCCCGCCAAGGAGGTCCACGATAAAGGCATGGACTTCATCATCGGAGTGAGCGTGGAAGCCGATCTGTACAGTAAGGACGAGCTTACGTCCATGGAAAAGATCATTGAGCAGATCGGCTCGTATCAGATGATCGCCCGCTCACAGGATCAGTTAACCTATTGCAACCTGGTGATTCGCCCGGCACTCGACGAATATGGTGTTACTTCCTTCGATGCGATCGATACTATTATGGTACGGGGGGAGCGCGCAGCCCGGCTGCAATGGGATTCGCTGGTTTCGATCGCCCGGCTGCAGCACAGTGGCCCTGAAGCCCCATACAAACGACCCGATCTGGTGACGGAGCAGGCATTGCTCCAGGTCGGCACTGTCCGCCTGGAAGACAATCCGGCTATTACATACAAAGCCCTGGTCCGGAAATTTCCGCAGCCGTTCCCGGGTACGATCAGTTTCGACAAGTTCCGCGAAGGCATTGCCGCCCTGTATGCCACTGATAATTTTCAGTTTATCGACTACCATTTTGAGCCGCAGGTAACCGGGCAACGCGAGCTGGTTATGCACCTGAAGGTAAAGCCGGGGTATGAGAGCAGCCTGCGCCTTGGTCTGCACTATGACAAAGTGTACAAAAGCAGCCTTCTGCTCAACGGTACCTTCCGCAATGTGGTGTTCCAAAACTCCATTGCAGCACTAGACCTTATTATTGGCGACAAACTCCGCTATAACGCGCACTATTATGTCGGTGGCGGTCGCACGCCCGGCGCCGGCTTCAACTCCCGGCTCAACACGGTCGACCTGCCCATCGACCTGCCGGTCCGTATTGACATCGGCGACAGTATTTCCATCCAAAGCCTGCTGTTCAACATGACCGATCATACGCAGGAGCTGTACGCCAACCTGCTTACCAATGAACAGTTTGCCCTGGGAGTGGCCGCCGAGCTCAAATACTTCAAGACCGCTACCGAGCAGGCGGTGGATTATATCAGCGAGCGCAATTATGTTGATGAAAAAGGCTGGTATGCCGGCGCCAGGGCCTTCCTCCACTTCGATAACCGCGACCGTATTTTTTTCACTCAGCGTGGCGCCCTGATCCGGATCGCCGCCCGTGGATTCAAACCGATCACTTCGCTGAAATACGATGATATCAGAGAAACACTGGGCTGGAACTTTGATATACAGGCCCGGCTGTTCCACCCCCTTTCCGAACATCTCACTGCCGTGTTCATAGCGGATGCCGGACGCACGCTGGGTACGCCGGCACCACCCTACCGCTATTTTCTGGGTAGCAACAACCGCAACCTGATCAACAACTTCCGGCCGTTCACCGGACTGGCATTTGCCCGCATTTCCGGTAATAATCTGTTTAAAGCAGGACTGACATTACAGTACAAACTCCTCAAAACACATTACTTCAGCCTGACCGGCGAACTGGCCTCTCTCGGCGACGATCCCCAGCCGTTTTCATCCGGGCATACGCAGTTTCGAAGCATCGGACTGTCCTACGGGATCAGCACGCCGCTTGGGCCGGTGGAAGTGACCTATGGCCGGTCCAATAAGGAAAGTGAATGGTACTTTACGCTGGGGTACTGGTTTTAGACGAACCTGTCAGGTGGAAAAAAAGCCGGTCGCGCTGCTGCACAGACCGGCTTTTTCTTTTCCACCTGACAGGTTAAGCAAGGCTTCTCTATTCCGCTCCTCCCCGCGCCAGCCGGCCTATCGTGAGGCCCTGCACCAGAATGGAAAAAGCAACAATGAAGTAAGTCAGGGTCACCCAGAGATCTTTACCCAGTTCGGGCGTCAGCGAAAGCGCCAAGGCAATAGATATCCCGCCACGCAGGCCACCCCATGTCAGGATCAGGACCGTACGTTGGGTAAACTCTCCGCGCAGCCGAATAATTTGAGCCGGCACCCAGATCGAAACGTATCGTGCCAGCAGCACCATAACAATGGAAATCGCGCCCAGGGTCACATACGAAGGTTCGATGTGAAGCACCACCAGTTCCAGACCGATCAGGACGAACAATATGGCATTGAGCACCTCATCCAGGAGTTCCCAGAATTTGTCGACGTATTCCGCAGTAAGGTTCGACATAGCGTACCGCTTGCCGTGATTGCCGATCAGGATGCCTGCAGCAACCATGGCCAGTGGACCGGAAATATGCAGGCGATAGGCAAGTGCATACCCCCCCATCACAACGGCCAGGGAAAGCAATACCTCGACCTTGTAGTTATCGATGCTGCGCATGAGCAAAAAAGCACCGTATCCAACCGCCAAACCGAACAATATACCGCCACCGGCTTCACGCAGGAAAAGCAGGCTGACATCGGTCCAGCCCATCGCACCCGGATGGAGTGCCACTTCGAGAATCGTCAGGAATACGACCACCGCAACACCGTCGTTGAACAAAGACTCCCCGGCAATTTTCATTTCCAGTTCCTTGGCAATACGCGCCTCTTTAAGCACACCCAGTACAGCGATCGGGTCTGTAGGTGAGATCAGCGAACCGAAAAGAAGGCAATACAGGTAAGGCATTTCCATACCGAACAGCCCCAGCAGATAATATGTAGCAGTCCCGACGATGAATGTGCTCAACACCACACTGATGGTAGAAAACAGCATAACCGCCAGTTTCACTTTTTGCAGTTCCTCCAACCGGATGTGGATAGCACCCGCAAACAGCATAAAGCCCAGCATGATCTCCATGAGCAGTTCGGAAAAATCGATCCGGGCGACCACCATGGTCAGGTTTTCCAGACGCACCGGTGATAATTTACCAATTGCCACGATCCCGATGGACGTCAGCAGGGCGATCAGCATCAAACCAATAGCGGATGGCAGTTTGATAAACCGGTGGTTAATGTAGGCAAAGGCTGCCGACAGTACGATCAGGATGGAAAAGGTATCGAATAAGCTCATGTCGCAGGTGTTAATGCTTTGGTCTGCCGGCAAATATAACGGTAGCGTCCGGGATCGGCAGTGCTGCGGCGGTGTAATCAAAAAAACCTATTTTGCTCGCACAACCGCTTCCTGCTATGTCCATTATCCATACGACCGACTGCCCTGAGTTCTATACTGACGAACGGTGTTACATCCGGGAATTACTCAACGCCGACGACCTGCCCGGCCTGTCTGTAGCCCAGGCACGGGTGCAGCCCGGTGTGACTACAGCTCTCCATGCCCTGGACGTGGAGGAGGTTTATTATATTCTGCAGGGTCAGGGCCTAATGGAATGCAATAGGGTTGACCAGGGCTCTGTACAGCC
>SBHD01000114.1 GCA_006226345.1 Bacteroidota bacterium
TACCCGGACAAGTTCGCCCTGGCACCCCGATCCGGCGATATCCTGCGCAATTTCAAGAAAGGGATCATCGCCCTGCCAATGGGAATGGAAAACGGGGCTCCGATAGAGACCCTGGAAGATGTGACTTATTTCCACCAGCGCGGCATCCGGTATGTAACGCTGACACACAGCCGGGACAATCATATTTCCGACTCCTCCTACGACACCTTGCACACGCACAAAGGCCTGAGTGATTATGGCCGCCAGGTGGTGGCGGAGATGAACCGGGTTGGCATACTGGTCGATGTTAGTCACCTGACGGACGATGCCATCTGGGATGTACTGGAAGTGGCTACCAAACCCGTCATTGCCACCCACAGTGCATGCCGGCATTTCACCCCCGGTTATGCCCGCAACCTGCCCGATACCCTGATCCGGGCGATCGCCCGGAACGGAGGCGTTATTCAGGTGCCCTTCAGCCATTATTTTCTTAGTCTGGAGAGCCGAAAAGCCTTTTTTGCTGCCGAAAACGCGATGAAAGAGGCTGGTCTGGATGAGCATAGCCCGGAAGGCCGGGCGTTCATGAAACAGGCACTCACCAAGGCCGGCATTACGGTAAAGGATGTAGCCGACCATATCGACCATATCAAACAGATTGCCGGGGTTGACTACATAGGGCTAGGTGGCGACTTCGACGGTGTTGGACTGGCGCTGCCGCCTGATCTGGCCGACGTCAGTATGTATCCTAACCTGATCGCTGAACTGCTTCGCCGCGGCTATTCCAAACGTGATATCCGGAAGATCTGCTATCAGAATACAATACGGGTATGGTCTGCAAGTGAGTCACACTGAGTAACTACCCGCTGAAAGAAAAAGTCCCGAAGGGCAACCTGCTCCTTCGGGACTTTATTTTTGATTACCTGAAACAACAGATCAGGCATCCTTTCCATCGCCGCTATCCTCTTCAGAACCGGCATCCTCCGTTTTTTTACTGGCGGCTTTCTTTTTTGCCGGTGTTTTTTTGGCAGCCGGCTTTTCTTCAGCTACCTCCTTTGCTTTTGTCGTCTTGGCTGCCTTTGCTTTGGCCGGTTTCTTTTTTGCCGGGGCTGCTGCCTCATCTTCAGCAGGCGCTTTCTGCTCCGGAACTGCTTCTTCAGCAGGCGGGGTAGCCTCTTTTTTCAGATCCTTGCTGATCTCATCCAGTTTTTCCAGGGCATCACCCAACAGGTCATCGGCCTTATCGATCGCTTCATCCAGCATTTCACCTGCTTTTTTACTCAGGATCTTACCGGCAGCCTTTACACTGTCCACCACATCTTCCAGCGATTCGCCAATCACCTTCCCGGCTGCGCCGATAGCCCCTTCTTCTTTGGGCTTCTCCGCCTGATCATCCCCATCTGCAGTTTCCGTTATGGCGGCAATTTCCTGCTTGGCAGCCTCTTTGGCTTCCTCAAATTTTTTCCGGTCAGCCTCTTTCTGGGCGCGTTTGGCTTCTTTCTCCTTGGCATTTGCCAACTGGCGCTCGACATCCGTACGGGTCTGGTTCATTTCGTTCAGTTTATCCCGTTTGGAGTTGATCCGTTCCTCGATCATTTTGATCTTGGCACTCCGGATCTGCGCCTCCAACTGACCTTCCGTGCTATCCACTTTCTTTTGTTGGAATGCCAGTTCCTCCTCATCGCGCCGGATGCTGTTTTCCATACGTTTGATAGCATCATTCAATCCACCCAACCGGCGCTGGTGCCGCTCGACCAATGAGCCCTCGTTGGCACCGGGGCCGAACTTTTTCTCCTTGGCTTTTTTAAAGGCCCCATCCAGCCGGTCCCAGAGTTTATTCCGGTGCACATTCGTCATCTTGGAGTCCCTGTACCGGCGTTGCAATTTCTTCAGTTCATCAAAAATGGCATTCATTTTGGAACCGCCGGCAGCGATCTTGCCTTCCACTTCCTCCAGACGGGTGTTGAACTCTTCGAATACTTTTTGGGAACTCTCTGTAAACTCCTCCTGCACTTTGGCACGGAGTTTTTTCATTTCATCAAACAGCTCGTTTATATTATCACGGAGGTTGTCGGCATGGTGGCGGAAAAGATTGCGCTCACGCGCCTGTTCCTGCACCTTATCCCAAAACCCCCGAAGGCCGTCCCATATCTCATTATCATAGGAGGAAAGAGCATCTATTTTTTCACGAAAATCGGCAAGTTCCTGTTCGTATGCTTTGTGTAGTTTGGAAGACAATACAGCAAAATGCCACTCGGTCTGTGCGCGTTGGATCAGGTCACCCCGGTCTACCTTGAGGTCGTCGGGGAGCAGGCTTTCCGTCACGCTCAGCGGGCGTTCCTGGGTAGCATGCTCTTCCGGGAAAGGCACTTCACCTCCGTCACGCCATTCGGCCATCATTTTGTTCACGAATTCCTCCGAAGCCGCAGCTTCCGGGAAGGTGTGCAACAGTACTTTGCTTTCGTCTGCCCGAAGTTCCAGGGCGATCAGGACTTTTTCATTTTCAGCGTTGGTTCCCCAAACTACGATCTTGTTCTTCATTTCAATACTAACTGTTTACGGTGTAAATCTGTTACATGCAGGCTGCCGTTTGCAGGCAAAAATCATGCTTAAATCAGGTTATCTATACGGTGAATGTATCAACTTATACGAAAAATTACAACTACCAGTTGCCTGGAGGTCTTTTCATTATGCACAAAATACGGTTTTCAGATCAAATTATCTGGCGGACGTGACCGATCAGGCTGAAAAAGCATCCTGTTTTTTCTCCTGCCCAAGCATTCCTTTAGCCAACAAGTACTCTGCGATTTGTACAGCATTAGTAGCGGCACCTTTTCGCAGGTTGTCGGAAACGATCCACATGTTCAGGGAGTTCGGTTGACTTTCGTCGCGGCGCAACCTGCCCACGAATACCTCATCGCGGTCGTGTGCCAGCAACGGCATGGGATATTCGAGTTTAGCCGGATTATCTGTAACAACAATTCCTGGCGCCATGGCCAGTATTTTGCGTACTTCGGCCAGGTCAAAATCCCGCTCGAACTCCACGTTTACCGATTCCGAGTGCCCGCCAATAACTGGTACGCGCACCGTGGTCGCAGTCACCCGGATGCTGTCGTCTCCCATGATCTTTTTGGTTTCCAGTACCATCTTCATTTCCTCTTTGGTATACCCATTGTCCAGGAAAACATCGATATGCGGCAACAAATTCAGGTCGATAGGATACGGGTATGCCTTTTCGCCATGCTCGCCCTTGCGCTCCTGCATCAGTTGATCTACGGCTTTCACGCCGGTACCGGTGACGGATTGGTACGTGCTCACCACGATCCGCTTGATACGATACCGGTCATGGAGTGGTTTGAGGGCCACTACCATCTGGATCGTGGAGCAATTGGGGTTGGCAATGATGCGGTCGGCGCTGGTCAGAACGGCCGCATTGACCTCCGGCACAACCAGTTTTTTATCCGGGTCCATCCGCCAGGCACTGGAATTATCGATCACGATAGTGCCAGCCTCTGCAAACCGGGGCGCCCATTCCTTAGAGGTCGAACCACCGGCGCTGAACAGTGCTACATCGGGACGAAGCCGGACTGCCTCCTCCAGCTGGACGACCGGATAGGATTTCCCTCGAAACACGATTGATTTTCCGGCAGAGCGTTCGGAAGCGACCGGAATAAGAGTGGAAACAGGGAACTGGCGCTCTTCGAGCACCTGGAGCATTTTTGTACCCACCAGGCCGGTGGCACCAACAACAGCTACGTTCATGGCAGTTTTTTCGTGAATAATTACTGGATTGGCAGGTCTTTGACGCAGCTCAGGGAGCTTTCCTGCCGGTTCGCACAAAGATACGCGGTAAAAACGCGAAACGGGCTACAGAAATTGGTTGAAATGGCGACCTTTGCGCCGCATTAAACTGCTGCTTATGTTTGTTCGTCTGCACAAAGAAGGGTTGGCCATTCTGTTGGCTGTTGGTTTGTTCCTGTTGCTTTTGAATACGGCAATCTGGTTCATCGACCAACTCTACTTCTGGCCCGTGCTGGTTTTATCACTTGGCCTGTATGGATTTATCCTCCAGTTCTTCCGGAACCCTTTGCGCGAAATACCTGTTAAAAACAATCAACTGGTATATGCACCCGCCGATGGACGGGTTTGTGCTATCGAAGAAGTGCATGAAGGCGAGTATTTTCAGGAAAAGCGCTTACAGATCTCGATTTTTATGTCGCCCCTGAATGTACATGTCAACCGGAACCCTGTTAGTGGAGAAGTCAAATATTTTCGCTACCATCCGGGTAAATACCTGGTAGCCTGGCATCCTAAAAGCAGTACGGAAAACGAACGTACCACCATCGTTTACGATACGGGTGCAGCCCAATTGCTGATGCGGCAGATTGCCGGCGCAGTGGCCAAACGGATCAAATGGTACGTCGGGGAAGGAGACCAGGTGGAACAAGGGGAAGACATGGGATTTATCAAATTTGGTTCCCGGGTCGATCTGTTCCTGCCTATCCATGCCAAGGTAGAGGTGACTATGAACCAACAGGTGCGCGGCAACCAGACCGTTCTGGCCCGGCTTTAACCCGTCCGGCTCATTTTTTTCACCGCTGTAATTATCGAATTTTCAATACCTGCATTGCAAACCTGTAAATATGACTGAACAAGAGCTCCAACGCCGGGAATCACTCGCAAAACTCCGGGAACTCGGTATTGACCCGTACCCTGCCGAGATGTTTGACGTAACGGCAATGGCAGCCGATATCGTGGCAAACTACGAAGAAGAGGTGCTGGACGACGGAACCAAGAACCGCCTGAACTACCAGGAGGTAAGTTTGGCCGGCCGGGTAATGGCCACCCGGGAGGCGGGAAAGGCACTATTTATGAACCTCCAGGACAGCAGTGGCCGGATCCAGTTGTACATGCGCCGGGATGAACTGTCGGACGGTGAGGATCACACCTTCTTCGATGTCGTGCTGAAAAAATTGCTCGACCTGGGTGATTATGTCGGCGTTCGGGGATATGCCTTCAAAACCAAAACCGGGGAAGTAACTGTCCATGTGCTGGAAATCAGGATGCTGGCCAAAAGCCTGCGTCCATTACCTATCGTAAAACGGGACGCCGAAGGCAATGTACACGATGCATTTACCGATCCGGAACAACGCTACCGGATGCGATATGTTGACCTGACCGTCAACCCGGAACTCCGCCAGATCTTTATCAAACGTTCCCGGATGATCCGTACAATGCGGGAGTACCTCGACGAGCTGGGCCTGCTGGAGGTGGAAACGCCTGTGCTGCAGCCCATTCACGGCGGTGCCGCCGCCCGGCCGTTCAAGACGCACCACAATACATTGGACATGCCGCTCTACCTTCGGATCGCCAATGAATTATACCTCAAGCGGCTTATTGTTGCAGGCTTCGACGGGGTATATGAATTTGCTAAAATGTTCCGCAACGAGGGGATGGACCGCACCCACAATCCGGAATTTACCGCCCTGGAATTTTACGTAGCCTACAAAGACTACAACTGGTTGATGGGGGTCACCGAAACCATGCTGGAACGTGTTGCCCGTGCTTTGAATGAAGACGGCAGTGCACAGGTGCAGGCTGGTGAACACCTGATCGACTTTTCCGGCCCGTACCCCCGGCTGACGATGTTTGACGCTATACAAAAACATACCGGGTTGAACGTGGAAACGGCTACCGAGGAAGACCTGCGGGCATACTGCAAAAAAGCGCATATCGAGATCGACAACACGATGGGCAAAGCCAAACTGATCGATGAGATCTTTGGGGCGAAGGTGGAAGATCACCTGATCCAACCCACGTTCCTGATCGATTATCCGGTTGAAATGTCGCCGCTGACCAAGAAGCACCGCAGCAAACCCGGTTTGGTGGAACGCTTTGAACTGTTTGTAAACGGCAAGGAGGTCGCCAATGCGTATTCCGAGCTCAATGACCCGATCGATCAGCGCGAACGTTTCGAAGAGCAACTCCAGCTGGCTGCCCGCGGCGATGAGGAAGCTATGGCCATGGATGAAGACTTCGTCCGGGCACTGGAATACGGCATGCCGCCTACCGGCGGGATCGGATTCGGGATCGACCGGCTGGCCATGCTGTTCACCGGCCAGACCAGTATCCAGGAGGTCCTGTTCTTCCCGCAAATGCGGCCGGAAGCCAAGCCGTAGTAAGGCCGGATTGCATCCACAGCAAGCCCGTTCGGATCTTTTTTTCATTGTTAAAAAGATATCCGAACGGGCATCTTTCTCCCGATCCGGCGCGATCATCCAGGTTAAATTTCCATTGTATTTTCCCCGGAGTGGTAATATTCCCTCTTTTTATAAGCATCTTGCAGCCATACAGCGCCTGCAACTGGTGCTGCATTCGGTCACGTTAAATATTTCTGTATGGCAATTTGGGGATTTTTCCTGGGACATTGGTTCTCGTCTATTTTTGTTCAAACCTTTTTCCACCACCGGTATGCTTCGCATAAAATGTTTACCATGAACCGGTTTTGGGAACGCTTTTTTCACCTCTTCGCCTATATCGCACAGGGCTCCTCCTATCTGGTACCACGCGCCTATGCTATCATGCACCGGATGCACCATACCTTTTCCGACACGGAACAGGACCCCCATTCCCCCAACTTCTTCAAGGATGTTTTTTCCATGATGCTGCACACCGCCAGGATATTCAACGGCCTGGTCAATAATACGATCGATGTCTCAAAAAAGTTTCTGGGCAATTATCCAACCTGGGGGTGGCTCGACTGGTTTGGCAATTCCTGGGTCTCCCGTCTCCTGTGGGGCGCGGCCTATATCGTATTCTACATGTATTTCGCTACAGAATGGTGGATGTTCCTGCTTCTCCCCCTCCATTTTTTGATGGGGCCGGTACATGGCGCTATTGTGAACTGGTGCGGGCATAAATACGGCTACCAGAACTACGACAACGGCGATCATTCCAAAAACACACTCCCGGTTGACCTGTTGTTAATGGGAGAACTGTTTCAAAACAACCACCACCGGCATCCTAACAGCCCGAATTTTGCTGTGCGGACCTGGGAAGTAGATCCCATGTACCCCGTCCTGCGCCTGATGCATCGCCTGCAGATCATTCAGTTGCGCCGGCCACACCCTTCCACCTAGGATGTGTCTGAAAAATATTCACACTTAGAAGCTGGTTGCCCGGCAGATCACCGGCTGACATTAATTGCTTTCCGGAAACGGGTCAGATCC
>SBHD01000142.1 GCA_006226345.1 Bacteroidota bacterium
TAATTGTGCCGGTAAACGGCATAAATCTAAAATTGTAGTGCGGGAGGCAGGCTGCAGCAATGGAGTAGATATCTTTGAGGGCTGCTTCGCATGGACTCTAAATGTTTTAGGGCTTTTGGCTCTCAATGTCCCGCGTCTCCAATTCCCTGCAGGTATTGTTCTGCGGTTTTCAGTAACCGCGCCTGCTTTTCAACAGGCATCTTGTCCCATAAGCTGACCAACATACCCAGGCGCGGGTTTTGCCGGAAAAAGTCGCGGTGTACATGCAAAAACCGCCAGAATAACGCATCCCAGATATCCTGCCAGCCCCCCTTGGGATAGTCACTCATTTTCAGCAGGTAATTACTGCCACTGATATAGGGTTTGGTTGCCAGTGTGCCGCCGTCTGCAAATTGGCTCATGCCGTACACATTGGGCACCATAACCCAGTCGTACGCATCGATGAACAATTCCATAAACCATTGGTACACGGCATCCGGGTCGAACTCGCACAGCAGCATAAAATTGCCCAGAACCATCAGTCTTTCGATGTGGTGGCAGTAGCCGGTGCGGAGTACCTTTTTTATGGTGATATCGACAGGCGGTATCCCGGTAGTTGCATTGTAGAATGCAGCAGGTACCGGTCGGTTGAATCCCCAGAAATTTCGGGTCCGCATCCGGCGGCCCCGGGCAATGTAAATGCCGCGGATAAATTCCCGCCAGCCAATGATCTGCCGGATAAAGCCTTCGGTTGAATTCAGGGGGACTTCGTATTCGGCAGCATATCCCAGGGCGGTATCCACAACCTCCTGTGGTGTCAGCAAACCGCTGTTGAGCAGTGGCGTGAGCACACTGTGGTGCAGGATGGGTTCTTCCCGGACAATGGCATCTTCATATGGTCCAAATCCGGCAAACCGGTTCCGGAGAAAATCGTGCAGCCAACTCCGTGCGGCTGTAAAGTCAGTGGGGTAGAGCGGCTGCCCGGTCAGAATACCGGGATTATTGGCATAATGCAGTTGGACATAAGATCGCGCCTCCTGGTACCTGGAGCTGTTTTCAGGGTACGCTACCGGTGGCGGGGTCCTGTTTGACGGATATTTTTTCCGGTTCTCTGCATCGAAGCTCCACTTTCCTCCAAGCGGCCCCTTATTCCCATTAAGCAGAATACGGCGTTTTTTTCGTTGCTCGATATAGAATGCTGTCTGGAAGAATGAAGATCTATCCGGTCGGAAAAAATCGCGCAGGTCGGCTTTTCTATTCAGGAATTGCGGGCTGGGATATTCCGCTACCTGTACTCCGGACTGATTGGCAGTTGTCCGGAGACGTTGTTCCAGCCAGTCATCTGCGAGATCGATATAATGGATCGTTTGTACTCCTGAGGACTGTAACGCCGGCACCAGCGTCCGGATATCCGCGCGGGCATCTATGGAAGCTATGTATTGCACGGAAATGCCCCGGGAGTGCAGCCAGTCCGCATAAAACTGCATGGAGGCCCGGTGAAAAGCGATCTTTTGCCGGTGAAACGCGTATTGCCGGAAAAACAGGTGTTCTTCTACAAGATAGACCGGCAGACCATTTTGCAGGAACGGGGACTGTTCAAATAACTGATGTGGGAAAACCAGATTAACGGCTTTCATGGATGTTGTTTTTATATTCCCTGCAACGCTTGCTGCAGTATTTGACCTGCTCCCATTCCCGCGCCCATTTTTTTCTCCAGGAAAACGGGCGGCCACATACCGGGCAGATCTTTTGCGGCAGGTGCTGTTTTTTTACCGGCATAACGGTTAGTCTTTCTTTTTTGAAAAATCCGGAACACCCTCTGGCCGGGCATAGGGGTATTGCGCAAATTTTTCAATCCGGTAGTAGGTATTCAGCCCCGAAATGCCGGCAGCTTCCAGCCAGTCGAGCAGGATATGTCCGGAGGAGTCTACCGCCTCATCAGGCAGGATCAGGTGTTCCACCGAACCGATGATCAGCGTGGTACCGTTTGCTTCGATCAGTATCGCCTGCTGGAACTGCAACCCAATTTTCAGCCGGCTTTCCGCTACAAACGGGGCGGGGAAGCCAGCCTGGTATTCCGGGGTGAATCCGCATATGTCGAACTCGGAAACCGATTTTTCAAACTTGGCAGCAGTAAAATGGGCTTGTTCCACTATTCCGGTATGTACCTGGTTGATCGTATAATAACCGGTTTCCTGTATGTTCTCAAAAGTATCCCGGCGCACAGTTCCTGTAGGGCGGAGGATCAAGCCCATCAATGCAGGGTCACTGCCCAGATGGACGACTGAGCTGAAAATAGCGAGATTGGTTTGCCCGTTACCTGATATTGTACCGACCAGGTTGGCAGGTTTGATACCGGTGATCGAGTTGAGCAGGTTCAGGCGGCGGATGCGTTCAGTCTTCCGGATATCGTCTTTTGTTAGCTGCATGTTTATGTTTTGTTTCGGGTATGGGTTGCCAATATTCTGCTGCGCTCCTGCCGGACCTGGTTGTTTTCTCGATGGCCCCAGACCTTTTCCCGGGCCTGCCTGGCGCTGGCTGCCAGATCTACCAGCGGACGCGGGTAATCCTGTCCGGGTACCACACCGTAAAGTTGCTGCTCCATGCGGGTCATGTTCCAAGGCTCATGGATCAATGTGGCAGGAACATTCCGGAGCTCCGGCACCCATGTTTTAATAAAATGGCCATTTGGGTCGTGTTCCCGGGATTGTTTGACGGGGTTGTAGATCCGGATGGTGTTCACACCGGTAGTACCGGCCTGCATCTGAAATTGCGGATAATGAATACCCGGCTCGTAGTCCAGGAATTGGCGAGCCAGGTGATATACGCCGGTGCGCCAGTCCTGATCGAGGTGGTGGCACAGAAACGAGACCAGCATGGCCCGCATGCGGAAATTGATCCAGCCGGTGGCGGTTACGCAGCGCATACAGGCGTCTATCAGCGGAAATCCGGTTTGCCCGGATTCCCAGGCTGCGATAAAATCGCGGTTTTCGGGATGATGGAGTACTTCATAGCCCCGGTTGACACAAATGGATTCGTAACTGCACTCCATTTCGAATTTTTGAATAAAGTGGCAATGCCATTTCAACCTGGTCAGAAACGCCGAAAGTGGGCGTTTGTGTCGTTGATATTCCGGGTGTTTTTTGATAAATTGATAAGCCTGCCGTACCGACAGGTTTCCCCAGGCCAGATAGGGTGAAATACGACTGCAGGCGGTTCGGCTTTCTCGGGGTTTGGAAATGAGTTTGTGGTAGTTTTCGCCCCGCCCTTCTGCAAATGACTGCAGGTATTGCCAGGCAAAACGTTCGCCGGGTGGCTGGAAGGTGGCTGGATATTCACGCCATGTTACGTGGAGGCGTTCCGGTATGGGGAAAGGGTGGTCGAGCGTTAACGTACCAGTGTCGGTAAAGGTGTTTTTAAGTACCGGTTGGTGCATGACTTCGTACCAGCGTTTGTCCCTGCCCTCCCGGTCTGTGATCCCGCGAATAATCCCGTCCCGTTGAAATTCCTGCCAGTGTATCTGGTTTTGTGTCAGCAGTTTTTTTACCCGCTTATCGCGATCCCAGGTGCTCTGCACGCCGCTTTCCTGGTAACTGAAGACATTTTGAACCTCGAACTGGCCAACGAGCCAGTCAAAAGCATCTTCGGCCTCCGCATACAACACTTCCACCCGTTTTTGCCAGTGGAGCAGCCGGTTGTTCATTTCCTGAATGGAATGCCAGATGAACTGCAGGTGCCGGGTTGACGTATCGGGGTAGCGAAGCTGGGAAGGCTCGAACAGGTAAAGCAAAAGATAGGGTATGCCGGCGGCTTCTGCTGCATGCAGGGCAGCATGATCCCGGGTGCGCAGGTCCCGCTTCAACCATACAATATTGACCTTTTGCTTTGTCATCCCACAACGATCGTTTAGGAGCGGATCGCGGACAAACCGCCATCCACAGGGAGTACCTGACCGGTGATCCAGGAAGACTGGTCGGAGAGCAGGAAAACAGCCATGGCAGCGATATCCTGCCGGGTGCCGATGCGTTTCAGGGGATGTCGTCCCGCATTGGCTTCCAGTTTTTGCTCGTTATCGAGAAAACGCGCGGCGAGTGGTGTGTCGGTGATCGAAGGGGCGATTGCATTGACCCTGATACGGGGCGCCAGTTCGGCTGCCAGCGCCCGTGTCAATCCTTCGAGCGCACCCTTGGATGCTGCAACCTGTGCGTGAAAGGAGAATCCGGTTTGAACGGCGACAGTGGAGAAAAATACTATGGATGCGGTTTTTGCAGCCTTTAGCCGTGGTAACACCTGCTGAAGAATCCGGATAGCCCCATTGACCTGCAATTCAAAATCCAGGACAAAATCAGTGGGTTTGATCCGATGGAATGGAGCGAGGTTGATACTGCCCGGGCAATAGGCCAAACCATCAATTTGCTCCGGTAAAAACTCCAGATCCGGGTGTGGATCCAACACATTGAGTGGTTGGTACTCTACTGTTGCGACTGTTGGCTGTACCGGATGTTGGAAATAGGTGGCAAAAACACGGTGCCCGTCTGCTGCCAGTTGTTCTACAAGTGTTCTCCCGATTCCGGACGAGCCTCCGATGATCAAATAGTTTTTCATCTGCAGTAATTAAAGTGCCTGCGGGTACGGAGGTGTTTTCATGCCCTCTAACAAGATTTGGAACAAGAGGTTTAGCATAATTCCGGTATTTATCGGATTCAACTGCCGGAGGGTGCCTTGATCCCGGTATTCCGAATTATTTCTACTTTTAGCAGATAGCAGCTAGCCATCATGGCTGATCGAAAAATATTTCAAAACGGCTTTCTGTCCGGTTAAACTACCACTGTATGTCCGTACAGACAGCAAGCCTCACAAAACAATATGCGCATCCAACCTAAAACTGGTTTACAGGGACTAATTGAGAATTGGCAAAGTGACCTGATCGCAGCTATCAGTGTGGCATTGGTAGCTTTACCACTGGGGCTCGGGATCGCACTGGCTTCAGGTGTGCCGCCGATGGCGGGTATATTGTCGGCCATCGTAGGGGGAGTGGTCACTACGTTTGTACGCGGCAGTCATGTGGCGATTAACGGTCCTACGGCCGGACTGATCGCTGTTATCCTGGCGGCACTGGCTGCCTTGGATGACGGGTCCGGGCATGCCCTGAATTATGTATTAGCTGCATGCGTGGTTTCCGGAGCCTTACAAGTAGTGTTGGGATTGTGCCGGCTGGGCCGTTTTGCCGATCTGTTTCACTCCACCGTAATTCAGGGCATTCTGGCTGCTATCGGGGTGATCATTTTTGCCAAACAAATGCATTTTGCCCTGGATACTGCCCCGGATTCCCATCATATCATCGAGACGCTGGTGGATATTATCCGGGAAATCCCGAATGCCAACCCGTTCGTAGCAGTTATTTCATTGACCGGCTTGTTGCTATTGCTTTTCCATTCCAGGATCAGTTACCGGCTCTTTCATATTCTGCCGGCACCGATGTGGGTGTTGTTTATTTCGATCCCTTTCGTCTATGCTTTCAATTTTTTTGAACCGCATACCCTGACCTTCTTGGGCCGGTCCTATGCGGTTGGTCCGGACCTGCTCATCCAGATCCCGGACAACATCCTGCAGGCAATCATATTCCCGGATTTTTCCAAGATCGGCACCCTGCCATTCTGGACCTCGGTGCTCTCTATCACGATGATCGCCAGCATCGAGTCCCTGGCCAGCGGTAAGGCGGTCGATAAACTTGACCCGTATAAACGGAAGACCAACCTGAACAAAGACCTGGCTGCAGTCGGGCTTAGCACTATGGTCGCCGGCGCCATTGGAGGGCTGCCGATCGTTAATGTGATCGTCCGCAGCACGGTGAACGTGCACAATAACGCCAAAACAAGGTGGTCAAATTTTTATCACGGGGTATTGTTGCTGGTATTCGTACTGCTGCTGGCCCCGGTGATCCAGAAGGTTCCGTTGTGTGCGCTGGCTATTCTGTTGGTGCACACGGGGTACAAACTGGCAGCGCCCAGGGTCTTCAAACGGGCTTTTAGTCAGGGGGTGGAGCAGCTGATCATTTTTTCCGGCACGCTGATGATCACCCTGTATACGAATCTGTTGATCGGTATATTCGGTGGCTTGCTGCTTACCCTGGGTATGCATTTTTTGTTGGCAATGGTGCCGGTCCGGACGTTTTTTCAGATGATCTTTAAAGGTGGGTCGGAATCCCTGCTGCAGGATGACGGCTCCTATGTGGTGCAGATCCGGGGGATTGCCAATTTCCTGTCCACGATCAAAATTGATAAGCTACTGCAAACCCTGCCGGCCGGTTCAAAGGTCAGAATAGATCTTTCCGGAGTGCGGCTGGTGGATTTTTCCATCATGGAGCATTTATACGAATTCAAACGTGCGCATGCTACTACCGGTGGCTGGGTGGATATTACTGGGCTGGACCGGCACAGTTCTTCTTCCACCAACCGGCAGGCACTTAAGATCAATACGCCGCCGCTCCCGCGCTTAACCTCCCGGCAGTTGCGGCTGCAGGCACTGGCAGAAACACACGGCTGGAATTTTAAACTGGGGTCCAGTGATCAAATCGAATACCTGCAGACCTTTTATTTCTTCAAGCCTCGTCCGATCGAGGAAAAACTCAACAGTATTTTCAACACGAACAAGGATGTCAGCTGGGAGATCATGGATATCATGTTTGAAGAAGGTGCTTTTATCTCATCGGAAGAATACAAGACAACACTCGGCCTGATCCGGTTCCCGTTCCAGATCCCGAAGTTTACAATTGAAAGAATGACCTTCCCGGAACGGCTGCTCAACCTGGCCGATCACAAGGATATCGATTATGTCCTTTACCACGACTTTTCCGATGAATACCTGGTGAAAGTGGAAGACCGGGATGCCATGCGGGCTTTCCTGCAGCCGGAATTGCGTAAAATAATAGAAGAAAGTGAGGTGATCCACCACCTGGAGTGCAATGGTGACGGGATATTGTTGTTTACCGATAACCTGCGTCTGGCGCCTGTGCGGGATTATGATAAGATCGTAGAATTTGCCCGTACCCTGAAACGGCTGATCGAGGCACAGGAAGAGCGCCGGTCCTGATTTTCCGATAATGCCCTGCTTTGGCCTTTTTCAGGGAGTCCTTAAATTGAATTTGTACGGTTACTGTCCAACATAAATTCCGGTTCGG
>SBHD01000159.1 GCA_006226345.1 Bacteroidota bacterium
AATCTTCGATCTTTCCTTCGTGAATGGGAGCAAGTCCTTTTGCTAACCCTGCATTATTGATCAAAACATCGATCTCCTGCCAGTCCTCCGGTATTTTTTCCAACGCTGCCTTTACAGACTCGAATTCCCGTACGTCAAACGGGAGCGGCAGTATTTCCTGGTTTTGGTAATGTGCCTCAAAGTGCTGTTTGATAGCATCCAGACGGTCTTCCCGTCTGCCGGTCAGGATAACCCGGTGTCCATTGCGGGCGAAAACGTTCGCAGTGGCAAGGCCAATACCGGATGTGGCTCCGGTGATCAATACGGTAAGCGGTTCCGTTTCCCGGACGGGTAATACCGGTATTTCCGGAGCGATCTCTTCCTCCGCTTCATCTGTAGGCTCCTCCTGTTGGTGTTGTTCCGCGTCTATTTCCGGTTGGTCCAATGCTGTTTCCGGTTCTGGTTGTTCCGGCTCCGGTTCACTGGCCGGAACTTCCGGTGTGACGGGTGGCGGAGCGAACAGGTTATCGTAGTGCCCGGATTGCAAACCCGGCTCTACCTCCAGGGCATGCTGATACAGGGTGGCCGCTTGTTTATGGTCTCCGGCTTCCAGTGTGATCTGCGCGATGGCGATCCAGGCCTTTCCAAGATCAGGTTGCAACACAACCGCATCCCGGAAATGCTGTAATGCCTTTCCCGGCTGGTCCAGGTGATCCTGCAACAGGGTGCCCAGGCGAAAGTGCAAGTCAGCATCATCGGGATTTGCTGCCAGAGCCTGTTCCAGATAATGCGCGGCCGTTTCCTTATAGTCTGTTAACTGTTCGCTGGTTAGCAGCGCCAGTTTTCGATAAATATCCGGGTAATCGGGCTGAAGTTCAGCAGCGCGGTCCCAACAGAATTTAGCCAGCAGGAAATCGCCTTTGGCTTTGGCATTTTCCCCCATTTGGTCATAAGATGCGGCTTCTTTGGCCGGATCTGCCGGTTCGGATTTGGCGGATTGGGCACCCTGGGTTTCTGTGATTTTTTCTTCTTCCGGTTTTTCTGCTATGGGAGTTGGCGATTCTTCCTGTTCCGGGGTTGGTACTACGGGCTCTACAGGCTGCCCGGCTTCACCGTTTGCTGTATTTCCGTATTGCTCCAGGGCGCGCTGATATTCCTGTTGCAGGGTACCATGCTGGGGATATTGTTCAACCGCCAGCCGGAAAAGTTCAAGCCCTCGCTCGGTGTAACCTTTTTCCAACCAGAACCATGCATCCCGGATCATTTGCTGGATCGTATTTTCATTATTGCCATTAGAATGGGCGGGAGGGGGGGCAGGTTGTGATTCGGGTATTTCCGTTGTTTCAAGTTCTTGCTGTTCATCCGAAACAACCGGCGGCTGCACAATCGCATCTATGCCATTGGCGGGAGATGCCTCAGCAGCAGGGGAGGGAATAAAAGGGCCAGAAACCGTGGTTTGCGTCGCTGCCGGGCTGGTCTTTTCCCTAATAGTCTCAACGGGTGGGGGGGCTTCATGATCAAGTACTTCCAGCTCCCGGTACTGCTGATACAGGTCTTTCCAGTCAAAATGTTCAAAAAAGCGGGCGTAACCATTTGCCCGGAACTGTTCCAGTGTAACAAAACCCGCTTCGCGGATAACGGAAAAAACCTCTCCGGTCTCATTGGCAATGTTGCGAACTGTTTCCAGCTCAAGTTCATATTGCGCTTTAGCTTCCGGTGCCACATCCGACAGGCCTGTGGTCAGGTCCAGGTAAGTGGACTGCCAGTAGTTGAGGTACTGAATGGCATGTACGATCCGGTCAAATTGTGTAAGGACAGCTTCATAGCCACTGCCGTCCTCGGTTTTTCGGCGGCCATCCGCTACCACAGTCAGGAGCCTTTTGTCCCGGTTGAGGGCCTGTATCATAGCCAGAGCGCCGGCCATACAAGTGCGGTTTTTCAGGAAGTTGTCGGTGATAAGAAGTAATACCGGACCGTCAGTTTGTGCTACCCCGGTCGCCAGCTGCCCCGGCGCCTGCCCGGACTTATTGGTGTGGTGCTGGAAAACAACGCCTACCCGTCCGATATCCCGGGTAAGTTGTTCTGCCAGATCAATATTATCGTTCGCGTAAACAAGTTGGATGGTTGACATGATTGATCAGATGACCTGCTGTCGGCGGATATACTGGTGCGACTGTGATTCGGTAAAACAGCCTGACCGTATCCCCGGGTCGGTGTTTTTATTGATGCGTGTGATTATGATAAAGTTCGGCCATATGGGTGTCCGGCACATTCCGAAATACATGCCGGAAAAACAAATATTAAAATAGGTGTTTATTCAAATTCTATTCTTCGACAAGCTGTTCCATTAGTGCGTTGAACTCCCGTTGGAAATCCGGATACCGGGAAGTTGCCGGGCCGTCAAAGCCGGTATGGATCCGGCGTACCTTGTTTTGTTTGTCCAGAATGATCATGGTTGGAAATGCAAGTACCTGACTTAACGCCGGAAACACTTTTTCGGCCTCCTTTTTATCCGCTTTGCCGGCATACAGGATCTCATACGGAATTTCCAACCGGCTTTTATACCGTTTTAGTTGGGCAATTGCGTCAGCAGTATCCGGATATCTTTCAAACGCAAAACTGAGCACTTCCATTTTATCTGCCCGGGTTGGATTTTTTTTCAGGTATTCAACCAAGAACCGTTGTTCGTCCAGGCAGTTCGGACACCAGGTACCCATTATTGTCAATATCTTAATTTTATCTTCAAAAGCAGGGGAGGGGAAAGAGACTGTGGCTCCTTCGAGGTTGGGCAGGGAAAATGTAATGGGGGCTGCATCCGGCCGAAGCACACTCAGCGAATCCGGATTACCCAGCTCAAACTCCGGATCTTTCCAGGCATGCCAGAGGGTCCGGTAATGTTTCCCGGATCGAAATTCACCCTGTAGGGTGTCCCCCTGGATACTGCCGGAAAACAGAAAGGCATGTGCGCCATCAAAACAGGATAACCAGAATTTGCGGCCCTGTACCGTGCCTTCCAGAAACCGGTAGTCGCCGGTTTCGGTCCGGAATGTACCTTCCAGCCTGTTCCCGTCCTGCCTGAACTCTCCGATTGCTCTTTCCGGTTCATCCTGGTCAATGCCGAAAAGCGTAGCCCAATTGCCGGTCAGATCCTGGACCGGGGGCTCGTTCAACGAGGTAAACCGGTAGTCTCGTCCGGCATGTGCATAAAAGGGAATACGGTAATCCGCTTTGGTGGTAACTACCCATTCTCCTTGCATTACCCCGCCCCGGACGCCGGCATGCAGGTAGGAAGCAAACTCGGGGAACCAGATATTAAAGGTATCCCGGGCGGCAGAACGATCCCGTCCGTACTGGATGCTGTCGCAACGGATCCGTTCTGATCCATTAATGATCTCTACGTAAAAACGCTCATCATCCAGGTAGGTCACCTCAAAATTGAATGGTAGTTCGCCTTCCCGGAACTGTTCCTTCAGGGTGAAGATGGTGTCTCTGTCCCGAACGGGAATATTGTAATGCTCTAACTCCAGTACACCGCGCCAGATACCCGGGGCTACCCGGGTAAATGCAGTATTGGTGGTGATACAACCGGAAAGAATGGTGCCTGCCAGAAACAGGCCGGTCAGGAACTTTACAGCAAAATTCATCATGTGGCGGGTTCGATGCGTGGCCATTGGTTTACGGCCCGGGTGGCAGGCTTGTTGCCGCACCCGGACCTTGTTGCACAAAAGTAGTGCAGTTCACCGGAACTACATTCCGGACACAGAACTTAAAACCAACGGACAACGTAAAGGTTTACCGCCACCTTTCCCGCCAGGAAAGACGCTTATTGCCGAGGGTCCGCATTTCTTTTGGACAGCGTGTTGGTAAGGGTGATGAGGCCACCGCCAAGAATGAAAAGTCCGAGGGCTACATACAGGATAATCATACCTTAAGCACGATTTTAATGGTGAATGGAAATGGTTCCTTGGCTCAAGGATTAGATCAAGTGGCCCGGGTTCCGGGCCGGATGACTACAAAAGATTACAGGAATACCCGGAAAGAGATGTATGTTGCAGGCGAAGTGTCCGGGTTCTTTATTTGGCGGATAATGGAGTTGGGCTTTTCAGGACCAAAACAATGCCAAAAAATTCGATTGCAGGCCGGACTGCTACGGCCTGGCAGCCAGATTGCCGGATATTTATATATGTTAACTTCGTATTCTCAGACACCTCTGTGTCAGGCTATCTGTGTCGGCCCTTTTGTCGTTTGCTTATGGTTAACAGTCGGATTACAGTAAGAATTCTTCTATATCCGGACTCTCACCCCTCAAGCCGCTACTTTTTAATTATCCGGAAATCTCCGCTTTATGTTCCGTACGCTGTTTTTTCTTTTGCTGGTCTTCCCCTTAAGTCTCCCTGCTCAGCATGATTCCCGCCTGTATATTCCACCGGCGGATTCGCTGGTCCGGCAAAAACTGCAGGAGTGGCAGGACCTGAAGTTTGGCCTGTTGATGCATTGGGGTACATACAGCCAATGGGGGATCGTGGAAAGCTGGAGCCTTTGCCCGGAAGACGAAGGCTGGTGTGAACGCCGGGGGCCTTATGCGGCCGACTGGTATACCTACAGGAATGCTTACGAACAACTGCAAACCACATTTAATCCGGTCGCTTTTGATCCGGACAGCTGGGCCCGGGCTGCGCGCGCGGCCGGCATGCGGTACCTGGTATTTACCACCAAGCACCACGACGGGTTTTGCATGTTTGATACAAAAGAAACAGACTACAAGATCACAGCAGAGCGATGCCCGTTCTCTACAAATCCCCGGGCTGATGTTACGGCAGCGATCTTTCGTGCTTTCCGCACAGCTGGGTTCCGGGTTGGCGCATATTATTCCAAACCTGACTGGCACCACCCGGATTTTTGGTGGTCTTATTTCCCGCCCAAGGACAGGAATGTCAATTACGATCTGAAAAAGTATCCGGACCGGTACCAGCGGTTTCGTGATTTTACGTTTCGGCAGCTGGAAGAACTTTGTACGAATTACGGTCCACTGGATCTGCTCTGGCTGGATGGTGCCTGGGTCCGTCCGGCTTCTACCATCGACCGGAATCAGTCCTGGCAACGGGGTATTCCGGAAGGGCAGGACCTCGATATGGAACGTATTGCATCCATGGCCCGAACGAAACAACCCGGGATACTGATCGTTGACCGTTGGGTGCCCGGGCCGTATGAAAATTACCTTACGCCGGAGCAGGGTGTTCCCGAATCCCCCCTTGGCGTGCCATGGGAAACCTGTATGACCATGGGGAACTCCTGGTCGTATGTTCCAAACGAACAGTATAAAAGTACGCGCCGGTTGATCCATACCCTTTGCCGTGTGGTGAGCCGTGGCGGCAACCTGTTGCTGAATATCGCCCCCGGGCCGGATGGGCGCTGGCACCGGGAAGCCTACGAGCGGCTACAGGAAATTGGGGCCTGGATGTCTGTCAACGGCGATGCGATCTATGGTACCCGTACTCCGGAAAACGGTAACTACAGTCAGGGTGACTCCATCGTATTCACGCAGAACGGCCGTAACTTGTATGCCATTTACCTGGCTGCAGAAACCGATACGCAACTGCCGGAAACCATACAACTGGATCATGTCCGCCCGGCACCTGGCAGCAAGGTCGGACTGCTGGGCAGCAAAGAAATGCTCGATTGGACGGATACGGGTAATGGGGGCATCCGGCTCCGGTTGCCGGGCCGGTTGGCCGAGTCTCCTCCGTGTGCATATGCCTGGGTTTTTGTACTTACTTTACCAGAAGACTAGCATGGAAATATTGAAAACTTCCGGATAAGGATAGCAAAAACCAGTTCACAGTTTAAACCATGTATCCCTAAAAGCTGTTATTTTTGTTTGAGCACAACAATTCCGTGTAAACCATGATACAACATTGGCTCAAAGATCTGGTAGAGCGGCATGCCTTTGGGGCGTGTCAATATCTTGGTGAAAAAATGCATGTTGCACCCGCCGTGGTGCGCAAGTATTTTATTTATACCTCATTTATCGGAATGGGCTCGCCGCTTATCCTTTACCTGGTACTTGCTTTCTGGGTTAATGTACGGCAGTACATCCGGAAAGGGAAAAGTGTACTTTGGGAATAACCCGGACCGCTTTCCGGCTACTCAGAACAATTCCAGCATACCTTTTCGCGCTTTTCCGATTCCGTCGAGTGGGGTGGTACGATAGTGTTCCAATTCGACAATGTAGTACTTCATCCCGGCGGCTGCACTCTTACTGAAGATCGTTTTAAAATCAATGGTGCCTGCACCCACCTCGATGGTTTCCCGTGTGGGCGTGTCAGCCATATCCTTGGCGTGGCAGAGTTCCCAGCGACCCGGATACAACCGAAACCAGTCCAGCGGATTATGTTGGGCAAACCGTACCCAGTAAATATCCATTTGCATGGCCATAATTGCCGGATCGATCTCGTGTAGCAGCCATTCAATCAATAGCCGCCCGTCGGTAGCAGATTGGGTATATTCATAGTCATGGTTGTGGTAGGCAAACCGGACACCCGCTTTCCGGCAGTAATTACCCATGGCCGTAAATAATTTGATCATCTTGGGCATTTGCCGATAGTCCTGTTCCGACATGCTGGGGCAGGTGATATAACGCAAGCCTAATTCCGGGGCAGCGTCCACCCATTTTTTTACGGAATCCGAAATATCACCGGTTTGATCGTTGAAATCGACCAGGGAAATATTGGCATGCGTGCTGGGCATGGTCAAACCGTTTGCTTTCAGCAGCCGGCCAAACTCCGGGTACGGCATGCCAAATAGCTGGCCTTCCTGGAAATTATAGGCTTCCACTTCTTTATAACCGGATTGTGCAACTGCTGCCACGGTACCGCGCGGGTCTTTGGCCATGTCATCCCGTACACTGTACAACTGAACACCAATGTGCTCCGGCGGGGCGGCTGGTTTAAAAAAACGCGCAGGCCGGGTGAGCACTGCTCCTGTTGTTGCCAGTAATGTGGTTTTAACAAATTGGCGGCGCGAAGAAGTAGCTTTTTTCATAAAAAATGGGTTGTGATGAGCGACTACGGATCCCGGAGCGGTTGCGGAGGTAATATATCAGATACTGGAACATTATGGATATACCCCTATTGCGGGCCAAGTTAGATACGATTAAAGTAATACCGGTATACGTAT
>SBHD01000258.1 GCA_006226345.1 Bacteroidota bacterium
TGGTTCTGAAGACAAGACTCATTTTGAGTTGCGTACTGAACCAGGTACGGAACGAAAAATAGGCGAAGTATTCAGGATCAATGGCTTGCATTACGACCAACATGAAAAGTTTAAATCACTTCCAAGTTAAATGGCAATGGCGACACCAGCAGGCACCGGCATTATTATCGGCCGCTTCCAGGTATATGAACTAAACCCCACGCACGAGGCGCTGATTGATTCAGTACGGCAAAAACATCAGCGGCTTGCTGTTTTTTTGGGCTCGAATCCAGCGCCCAGTGATTATAATGCCCTGGATTTTGAATTTCGAAGTCAAATGTTCCAGGAACAGTTCGGTGCTGATATATCGATTTGGGAAATGCCGGACCTCCAGGACGACCGGATCTGGAGCCAGGAACTGGACCGGCGGATCATCGCCATCAAACCGGAAGGTGTCGTGACCTTATATGGAAGTGCCGAAGGATTTGTAAACCGGTACTCCGGCCGGTTTGAAACAGCGGTTCTTGAAGCGGCACCAGAATCGATTGCCGAATTGGAATTACCGGAAGAAATGGAAAGCTCGCGTGATTTCCGGGCGGGTATCCTGTATGCCATGCTTAACCGCTATCCAACGGTTTATCCGACTGTGGATATTGCCGTTTTCCGCAAGGACTACCAGGAGATCCTGCTTGCCCGCAAGGAAAATGAAACCCGGTTTCGGCTGCCGGGTGGATTTACAGATCCTGACGATGAAAGTTATGAAGTAGCGGCCCTCCGCGAACTCTATGAAGAATGCGGTGATCTGGAAATCGATGAATTTGCTTATCTCGGCTCCTGCCCGGTTTATGACTGGCGATACCGCGGTTCGGCAGACGGTATTATTACACACTTGTATGCGTGCCGGTTGGTAAAGGGAGACCCGCAGCCCGACGATGATATTGCCGAACTCCGTTGGTTTGATATCAACAAACTACATATCGGGCAGTTTGTACCCGAACACCAGCCCTTATTTGAAATGTTACAGGAGTTTTGGCAGGAAGAACAGTGAAGCGCGACGAACTTTCCTGAAGAGAAGCATTTATTGCTTCCAGCGTTCCAGTTTGGGGATATTCCGGGAAAACAGCCGGGCCAAAAAACCAGGGAATCCCATTTCCCGCAGCCGGTTGGTGACAAACTCCTGCATTTGTCCGGCAGTGTAATCGGGCTGGGTAAATTGCCCGTTAACGTAACAATGGCTGCAGTACATAAGCGACTTAGAGCCATCGGCTTCCGTACCGCCCCCCATTGGATCCCGCTTTAATGGCATACCACAGCTTTGACAGTTCTTGTATGTATTTCCCATAAGATACTAATTGATTGGCGGCTGAATACCGCAGGATCGATATGGCAAGGGCCTTTATTTGGCTACCGCTTCGGCTTCTTCTTCCTCAGCTGGCTCCTCCTCCCGGAGTTGACCATTTCCTTCAGACATATCTATTTCCACCCGCAGGTTCTCGATAATAAATTCCTGCCGTTGTGGTGTGTTTTTACCCATATAATAGTCTAACACATGGTCCAGGTTGGTGTCCTCTGGCAGGTAAACCGGCTCCAGGCGCATTTGATCACCAATGAATCCGTTAAATTCATTTGGCGATATTTCACCCAACCCTTTAAAGCGGGTGATCTCGGGTTTACCACGCAACTTCCCGATAGCCTCCTGCTTTTCGGCTTCCGAGTAACAATAGAAGGTTTGTTTTTTGTCCCGCACCCGAAACAATGGCGTTTCCAAAATATACAGGTGACCATTGCGCACCAGATCGGGGAAAAATTGCAAAAAGAAGGTGAGCAACAACAAGCGGATATGCATACCATCCACATCGGCATCGGTAGCGATCACCACCCGGTTGTAGCGCAGATCATCCAGCGAGTCTTCAATATTCAGGGCGTGTTGCAGCAGGTTGAACTCCTCATTTTGGTAAACGATCTTTTTGGTCAGGCCATAACAGTTCAGCGGTTTACCGCGCAGGCTGAACACGGCCTGTGTGTTTACATCCCGGGCCTTGGTCAGCGAGCCACTGGCTGAATCCCCTTCCGTAATAAAGATCGTACTGTTTTCCCGCTCATCGTCCGGCCCCTTGGCATTGAGGTGATACCGGCAATCGCGCAGTTTTTTGTTGTGAATATTGGCGGCCTTGGCCCGCTGGTTGGCCAGTTTTTTTACACCGGCCATTTCTTTTCGTTCCCGCTCGGACTGCTGGATCCGTTTGAGCATGGTAGTTGCCACTTCCGGATTCTTATGCAGGAAGTCGTCCAGCGCCTTGGTCAGGAAATCATTCATCCAGGTCCGGATATTGGGACCATCCGGAGCGATCCGGTCTGAGCCCAGGCGTGTTTTGGTCTGTGACTCAAACACCGGTTCCTCCACCCGAACGCTCACCGCTGCGATAATACTTTCCCGGATATCCTTTGCTTCAAAATTTTTCTTGAAGAAGTCCCGCACTGTTTTGACCACGGCTTCCCGGAACGCATTCAGATGGGTACCGCCCTGTGTTGTATTCTGACCGTTGACAAAGGAGTAATACTGTTCGCCATAATGATCACCGTGGGTGATCGCCACTTCCACATCCTCACCCTGCAGATGAATGATCGGGTAGCGGATATTTTCGGCATTTGTCTTTTTGGTCAGCAGGTCAAGCAAGCCGTTCCTGGAAAAAAAAGACTTGCCGTTAAAATTGATCCGGAGTCCCGCATTCAGGTAGGCGTAGTTCCAAAGTTGCTGTTCCACATATTCATACACCCAGCGGAAATTCCGGAACATACCATTGTCCGGCTTGAAGTGGATCAGGGTACCGTTTTCCTCTTTGGTAGACTCTTTTTTCCCTTCCTTTTTCAGGTTTCCGAACTGGAACTCTGCCGATTTGGCCTTGCCGTCGCGAAAGGCACTCACCTTAAAATATTCGCTCAGGGCATTAACGGCCTTGGTACCTACACCATTCAATCCTACGGATTTCTTAAAAGCCTTTGAATCGTATTTGGCACCGGTATTGATCTTGCTTACCACATCGACCACCTTGCCGAGCGGGATCCCCCGTCCGTAGTCGCGTACTGTCACGCCGGATTCATCGATCGTAACGTCGATCTGCCGGCCGAAGCCCATGGCAAATTCATCGATCGAGTTGTCAAGCACCTCCTTTAACAACACATAAATCCCGTCTTCAGGATTGCTGCCGTCTCCCAGTTTGCCGATGTACATACCGGGTCGCAGCCGAATGTGTTCGCGCCAGTCCAGTGATTTAATTTCGTCTTCGGTATAGCGAATTTCCTGCATGTTCGTATCGCGCTTCGTAGAACGTTTTGAGTTGCTGCCCGCCGAGCGTTTGCCGGTGGCTTTCGTCGATTTCGTCGATTTGTAATTGGCGCCCAAAATACTGCAGATTTATGTGTTTGACAAAGCAGATTGCAATACCCGGACAAATTTAAAACAATTAATTTACCAAAACAAACATTTTGTGTTTAATGGTGATTATTTGCGGCATCATTATACATCCGAATGTAATCCCATACGGTTACCTTCCGAGTCGAGGATCAGGGCTGTATAGCCGTATTCATCCGAGATCTGGGTTTTGGGCCTAATGATCTGCCCGCCTGCAGCCTCAACCCGGTCCAGTATTTCCTGTAGATCAGGATTGGCGTTGAGTTGTACCAGCACCCCGTGTGTGGGACTTGGCTGGTAAGCCTCATGCAGACAAAGTGCAGCGCCTACCCCTTTGTGTGGGAAAATGCCCATTTTCAACGCCCCAAGGTCGAGTACCTCAATTTCCATATCAAAAATGGTCTCGTAAAACTTTTTTGCACGATCCAGGTCTGTAACCGGGATCTCAAACCAGTTGGTCCAGGATTTCATGTTCAGGCGTTTTTTATGTTAAACAGTGGTGACTTACAAAGATAGCACCTCCAATATGTAAAAACAAATTGTTTTTTATTGCCAAAACCTGAAACAAAATTGCACACCTGCATGAAAATGAAGTACACCTAAGCCCGGGCAGGATCAATACTCCGCAGTTTCACTGTCTTCCCGGTACGACATGATCCAGAGACCAGCAAACGTAAGCAGGCCATTGACAAGAATGGTCAGAAAGCCAATATCGAACCACTGCCTACAGTTAACCTCGATCAGCCAGGTGAGCATCGGGGCCAGGATACACAGCATTGTCACGGCCGGGATTTCCCAATACCGCCCCTTCCTGCGTGGGATGCGCAGCACCCACGGATGCAATTTGAGGCGAGTGAACATACCAAAGGTGAAGAGGCCAAGCAGGGGACCATAAGTATAGCCGGCGATCTTAAAGATCAGGGAGATCACCGCCCCCTGGCTGAAGTAATACAGGCCCAGAATGATCAGAATGAAAACCACGGCAAAACTCAGGTGCACGATCGTTCGCGCCCGGCGTTGCTGGGTTTCGGTCAGCTCGGCATGTGCCAGTTTTTCCTGTTCCGGAGCATACGGATCCGGATGCTGTTTATTCTTTTCAAAATCCAGAAAATCCACGCAAAAGGAAGTGGTCAGCGCCGTAAGCGCACTGTCGGAACTCGAATAAGCACTCGCGATCAGACCGAGGATAAAGAAAATACCCGCGATGGTACCCAGGTGTTCAAAGGCGATCTTTGGATACAGGTAGTCGGTCCGCTCCGGAATGGCAATCCCCAGATTGCCGGCATACATATACAGCAATGCTCCCAGCAACAAGAAAGCAATGTTGGTGAGTACCAGATAAATACAGAAGACGAACATGTTCTTCTGGGCTTCCCGGATATTTTTACAGGCCAGGTTCTTTTGCATCAGATCCTGGTCCATGCCGGTCATCACGATGGCAATCAGGGCACCGCTGACAAACTGTTTGACAAAATGGTTGGGATCGGAGAAAAAATTGTCAAAGAAAAAGATCTGGCCATAACCGCTTTTCTGAATTGCCGGCCAGAAGGTGTCGATCGACAGATTCAGCGTACCGGCTACCGTAATGACCGTCCAAACCACTGCCACCAGGAAAAAGGTGGTCATGATCATATCAGTCCATATAATGGTCTTCAGGCCGCCTTTGAAGGTATAGGCATAGATCAGCGACATCATGATCAGTACCGAGATCAGGTACGGAATGCCAAAATGCTGAAAGACAAATGAATGCAGCACCACCGTAGCCAGGAACATACGGGTGGCGGAACCAAACGTACGGGACAGGATGAAAAAACCGGCGCCTGTTTTGTAGGACCAAAACCCCAGCCGACGCTCCAGGTATCCGTAAATAGAGGTGAGATTCAGCCGGTAATACAACGGCATCAGCACGGTTGCAATGAACAGATAACCAAGCAGATAGCCCAGTACCACCTGCATATAGCCAAACCCTCGGTTGAGCCCGGTTTCCAAGCCCACCGTACCCGGCACCGAAATAAAGGTCACCCCACTGATACTGACACCTATCATACCATAGGAAACTATGTACCAGGGTACCTTCTTGTTCGCCAGAAAAAAGCCTTCGTTATTGACATTACGGCCCGTAATGAATGCTATCACGACCAACATCGCGAAGTATAGGAACAGCACCACCAATACCAGTGCCGGAGTCAGTTGTTCTGCCATAAATCTTGCCTAGTCTGCAGGGGCTGAATCGGCAAATATAGACATATTCAGGATTGTTCTGAATCCGGGCAACGCCAGACCGGCAGCCGCATTACTCAAATACCCGGTCAGCCGGCAGCCAAGGCTGTTGTCTGAAGGTTATTACGACAAGAACTGCGGTGCATCTGTAGTACAAGTTTTACAAAAACAAATATATTTGGGCAGGTTTGGTGGTCGCCGCTTGCCGGGGTATTGAAAACCGGGTTCAAAAATGGCCGCTTCATCCAATTATCTAATGAAACGAATTAACAATCAACTATGGCAACTTTGAAACTCGGGTCGGTGGATGAAAACGCCATGCCCGCCAGCAAAAAAGACTTTCTCGCCCCTTACCATGCCGGAATGAGCGTGGCCTTACAGAACCGGTTCCAATTCCGTGACGAAAATCAATGGCGTTCCTTTAGCCCGGTTTCCGGCAAGGAAGTCCAGGAGTTGCAACAGTTCCTTAAAGATGCCGGCTTCATGCCCAAATCCAACATGGATGGTGTTTTCGGATATGCCACACAGGCTGCCGTGCGGTTATTCCAGGAATATATCCGGACGGTGGACGGGGACCCCTCAATCGGCACTCCCGACGGTGTGGTTGGCCGGAATACCTGGGCGCATATCGCCAAATGGCGGGAGGAAAAAGCAGGGAAGGACAACTTTGTCTGCGACTGGGGGCAATCTTCCAGCGCAAACCCAACGGATGAATTCAACCGCTGGATCCGTCTGCTCAACCAGGCTAAAGACTATTTTGTTTCCGTCCGGGACACACACCCCATCGTTCAGTTGGTTGAGCAGTTTGGCAAACCAACCGACACCCAAAAGGTTGGCGACTGGGATGTTGACCCCAACACGGTCCACCTGATCGGAATTCGTACCCATGAAGACCAGGAGGTGCGCAACGAACGCCGGGAAAACGACGACCTTTTTATACTGCTGATCAATGGCCAGGTCTTTAAGTTCTGGGGTTCGACCGACCCCAGCCCGAGCATGTCAAGCCGGTCTGAAATCCCGTTCCTGGTCGAAGGCCAACATATTTACCGCTTCGGCTGGCACAAACTCAGCAGTGCCGCCAAGATTTACCAGGCGCTCCGCCCATCGGGTCCCGGCGTACTCGTCTTCCGCGACCGCGACGGCGACGAACGCCTTACTGCTGTTGATATTGCCAAAGGGTTTGATGCCTTACCCAATACCACGATCAATATCCACTGGTCCGGTATCGGCACCACCAACTTTTCAGCGGGTTGCCAGGTAATTGCCGGCAACAGCTATATCAATTCTGCCGGCAAACTGCAGGACTGCACTGCCTTTGCAGCCCGTAACCAGAGTGGACTGACCGGCGGTAAAACCCGTGGCGCATACAATGTCTTTGTCGATCTGCTCATGACATATGCACCGCCCGGCGTACAAACGATCCGCTACCTGCTGGGACGTGACGAAAGCTTCAAGAACTTCAACGACTGGGATAACAGTTTTGTCTCCACCGATGTAGACATGATGCGACGAGGGATGGTGTAAGGGGATGGTTAGATGGTT
>SBHD01000326.1 GCA_006226345.1 Bacteroidota bacterium
GATCTGCGCCCTAATCCGGCGTCAGACTATCTCCTCGTTCAATTGGAAGGGGACATGGTTCTGAGAAACAGCGTCTGGGAAGTAATCAACACCCAGGGCGCGGTAGTACAGACCACTGTACGGGACCTTTCAGTCGCCGATACACAAGTACGCCTGGATGTCCGCAGCCTGCCACCCGGTGTATACACCCTTCGTGTACGCCATGAGGGGCAGTACTGGAGTGGAGTATTCGTAAAAGAGTAGCGGTTATTGCCGCCGGGTCCACCAGAAATAAAAGGGCACACCCGTCAGCATTAGCACTACCCCCAGTCCGGCCTCGCGGGGATGATTGATACAGGTGATAATGATCAGCGCTACGCAAAACAGGACAAAGAACGCCGGGACAAACGGGTAGCCCCAAACCCGGTAGGGCCGTTCGGTCTCCGGTTCCCGGATGCGCATCACAAACACACCAAAAGCGGTGGCGCCGTAAAAGAAGAACGCAGCGAAGATCAGCATATCGGTCAGCTGATCGAAGCTGCCGGATAATACGAGGAGACAGGCCCATATTCCCTGTATCCAGAGTGCGCCATTGGGGGTATGGTATTTGGGGTGGATATCTGCAGCGCGGCGGAAGAACAATCCGTCGCGGGCCATGGCGTAGTATACCCGGGGCGGCATGAGGATCGTCGCATTCGTGCAACCCAGGGTGGTGATCAGGATGATGAGCGAGATCAGGGTGACCCCGACCGGACCGGCGAAGTACCGCACGACGGCAATGGCGGCGATCTCGTTCTGGTCCTGCTGTACCCGTATGATCTCGTCGATGGGCATGACGTACAAGTAGGTAAAATTGACGATCGCATACACCCCCATGATGATCAGCAGGCCGACACCCAGGGCGAGCGGAAGATTGCGGTGCGGGTTTTTGATCTCGCCACCGAGAAATCCTACCGTGTTCCAGCCTTCATAGGCCCAGAAGGCGGCCAGCAGCGCGGCAAATAAAGCTTTGATAAAGGTAAAGTCCGTCCAGTCGCGATCGATAAATTGCACCGACGGTGTACGGAAGTTTTGGAAACTGCCGTCACTGAAAAACAGTCCGGAGATCACGATAAGTGCCAGGCTGAATATTACGAAACGGGTGATCCAGGTGCTGAGCCCGGCCGCCCCGCGCAGGCCCCGGGCGTTAAGGAGCGTCAGGGCAAGGATGAGCAGGATACATACTGCCTTTACCCCGGCATTCTCAAAGGGCTTGAATACCAGGAATTCGATATTGGCGATTGACTCCGGCAAGTGAGGCAGCGGAACCATTGCATTAAGCGACTGGGTAAAAACATAGGCAATGCCGGCAATTGCGCCGGTTTTGATCACGGCAAAGGTGGTCCAGCCCCAGATGAAGGCTGTAAACTTCCCGTAGATCTTCCGGAAATACACATATTCTCCACCTGAATCAGCCATCATACTCGCAATTTCGGCATTGCTCAATGCGCCGAACAGGCTGACGACTCCCGCCAGTATCCAGGCGAGCAGGACGAGGTCGGGCGACATCAGTTGCTCCGACATGGGTCCGACTTTTTTATATACTCCGGATCCGATCACCGAACTGGCGACGAGTATAGTGGCAGCCACCAGGCTGAGGCTGCGTACGAGTTGGCCTTTGTTTTGCTCCATAGAGAGCAAATAAAGTCAAAATGTAAAATACAAAATGAAAAAAGGGAAAAGGGATTTACGGTGGTGCTGCAACTAAAGGTCGCAGTATTGACAAAACACCATTCCCCGGAACCTCCCTTTCCTCTTTTACATTTTGACTTTCCAAAAGGTCAGCGCATTGGGCTGCTGCATGCCGCCGCCCTCCAGGTATACGCCAATGGAGCGTCCGCTGTCGGCATCCAGTTTTTTCACCAGGTTCAGGTACCAGTCAATGGCGTATAAGTAACCGTCCGGGCCAATAGCGGTACCTTCCAGCCGGGCATAGCCGGTGGCAAAGGCGCTTTTATAGCGGAATACACTGTCATCCGGGGAGAACCGCTTGATAGACCCCTGATCCCAGTCAGCTACCAGCAGGTCTCCGCTGGCGTGAAACCAGATGTTGGAAGGTCCTTTCAGGCTGTCTTTCGGTGAAACAACTCCGGCCGGGGTGCCGTCCGGACCAAACTTGCGGATATCCTGGGAAAAGAAGCACGCGACATACAGGTTGCCGTCCCGGTCCCAAACATGGCCCAGTGGCCCGGCCAGCGGACCAGTGAAGTCCTTGTCAAATGCGCCGGTTTGGGCATTGAAGCGGACGACGCTTTTTTGTTCCTGCCCCCACTGGCTGACATATACGTAACCGTCGGCCCCAAAGCTGAGTTTGGTCGGTTTTTCCAGGTCATACCCCTGAGAAAAGTTGCCCAGGAAGGTACCGTCTGCGGGGTTGAATTTCAGAATATTTTTGGCCTGCAGGGAGGTTACATACAGCATGCCGTCCGGACCGATAGCCACATCCTGGGTTTCATTACCGATCTGTTCTTTGCCGAATTCACCTTTGTACTGACCGGTAAAGGCATCGAAGCGTTTGACGGTGCCTGTATTGCGGCTGCTGATGAATACATCATAGCCCTGGAGCGTGCGGGGGCGCTGTGGTAGTTGTTTAAGCTCAGGTACTTTATTGAACCATAGGGTGAACGACTGTTCATTGTCGCCGCTGACCGTTGCGCGCAGCGTTTCGGCGTCCTGCAGCCAGTATTCGATCTTGGTGGGGAAGTCGTGCGCCGGGTTTTCAAACGTCCAGGAGCTGGTAGTAAAAAAGGTCAGTTTAAAGTCGATGCCTGCACTGTCGTTCTGATCCGGCACGGTAGCGCGGTATACGATAGTACCATCATCCTTCAGGACCAGTTGGAGGGTTTCCGTTATCTTCCGGCTGTTGTCATCCTGGATTTTGAAACCTTCCCCGCTGAGGAGTGTGTCGGATGCGACGGTCCATTTTTCATAACTGGCCTTTCCGGACTGTTTCCAGGTTCCTTCCAGTTTTTGCAGGCCCTTCCAGGCTATTTGTGCAGAAAGTGACCCGGTCAATGCCGGGAGGAGACATACAAGCAGCAGGTTTTTTACAAACCGGGTATGTGTTTTTGTCATAGGTCGAGACGATCTATTTCTTTAAAATAGACGGGATTACACGGATTAAAGCAGCGCTCGAAGATACGGCCTAAATGCAGTCCATACAACGATTTAAACGGTATGGCGGTATTACAATGTTGTAAATGCTTTGCAAACGCCCGCCTGCCGGTTCATCGCAAACCGGCACATCAGGTCTGGAGTGTGCATGGGCTTTCTCAGGCGCGGGGGCAGGGGGGCATTCAGATCCGGTATGCCCAAGTGTGTCTTTACCTGAAAAAAAATACAAAATACCAGTGCCGATGGCACCGTATGTCGATCAATGGTGAAAACCCGGCAACCCTTCAGTAGTATTGCTGTCTGTGAAAATGGAGGTGGCGAACGCGGCTGCTTCCCGGACTTTTTTTATTCCAGTAATAAACTGACAACTTTGGCTATGAAACAATTTCTCCTCTCCCTGTGCTTTTTCATGGGGTTCCTGCAGCTGAATGCACAAGATGCAGCACTCGACAATGGATTCAAGCGTACGACGATCGAGCAACTGGACCTCCTGATCAACGATTATTACGTGTTCCCGGATATGGCAAAAAAAACCGGGGATCAGTTGAAAAAACAGCTAAATGCAGGGGACTTTGATCAATACAACGACCTTAATTCCTTTGCTGATGCACTGACCACTGCCGTTCAGGCCGTGAACAAGGACAAACATATGCGGATCCGGCCGGTACCGCCGCGACAAGCACCGGAGCAGACGACCGAACGCCTGGTGGAGGACAAGCTGGCCCAGCTGTCGTGGCAGCGCAGCAGCCGTGCCGGGTTCCGCGAGGTGAAACGCCTGGACGGTAATATCGGCTACCTGGACATCCGTGGTTTTGCCCCTCCGGTGGTCGGAGCACCGGCGGCCGACCAGTACATGGCGTTGCTGGAGGGTTCCGATGCCGTGATCATCGACCTGCGTAAGAACGGTGGCGGCAGTCCCGAAATGGTCCGGTACCTGTGCAGTTATTTTTTCGACGGGAAAGTGCACCTGAATAGCCTGTACTGGCGGCAGGGCGACCGGACGGACGAGTTTTGGACCCTGGAAAAGGTGAACGGCAACAAAATGCCGGATGTGCCACTTTTCGTACTGACCAGTAATTACACCTTTTCCGGTGCTGAAGAGTTTTCCTACAATATGCAAACCCGCCAACGGGCGACCCTGGTCGGGGAGACCACCGGTGGCGGCGCCAATCCGGGCGATATGTTCCCGATCAATGAAAAACTGGCGGTATTTATCCCCATGGGCCGTGCCATTAACCCGGTGACCAATACCAACTGGGAAGGCACCGGGGTGGAACCCGAGGTAAAGGTGCAAGCCGGGGAGGCGCTGGATAAAGCCCTCGAACTTGCCCGGCCGGCCGCGCAAGCCTACCGGGAACAGATAGCCCAACGCGCCAAAGGTCTGCTGGAGGAGTTGATCGACCGGCTGGAAAACTTCAAACCCGGCCAGGAAGCGGCGCTAATGGCACATTTTGAGGCCTGCCGCGATGCCGGTCTGCTCAACGAGATGGACATCAACATGCTGGGGTATGAGTACCTGAACGCGTTTAAGAAACCACAGATCGCCGAACTGATCTTTCATTGTAATACTCAGTTTTACCCCGGATCGGCAAATGTGTACGACAGTTATGCCGAAGCCCTGCTGCACAATGGAAAAACAGAAGCGGCTGTTGAATACTACCGCAAAGCCGTAAAAACAGCGGAAGCCAACCAAAGCCCGAACGTAGACATGTTTCGGGAAAATCTGAAAATGGCCGAGCAACAGGCGGCGAAGCGGCCGTGATTAGCTGTTAGCTGTGCATTTAGCCTTCCCTCTTGCCGAAAGTTTTTCAAATTGGTCTTTTCAAAAACTAAACTGGTCGGCCAGTATTTGAAATTTGAAAAGAAAAATTTGAAATTTGAAAAGTGTAAATACCTGGTAACCAATTTAAAACAAACACCCACACATGATCCGTAACTACTTCACCACTGCCCTGCGCCATGTAAAACGCCAGCCCGGCTACGCGGTGCTGAATATCCTGGGTCTGACGATCGGTATTGGATCCGCATTGTTCATCCTGCTCTACCTGGCCGAGGAAACCCGCTTTGATGCCTATCATACCAAAGCCGACCGTATTTACCGGGTTAGTACGGACGTGACTGAACCGGATGATCATTTTCGCTGGTCCACCACACAGGTGCCGCTGGCGCCGACACTGAAAGCCGAGTTTCCGGAAGTGGAAGAGTATGTGCGGTTCTTATCCAACGGGCGTACCCGTTTGCAACTGGGCGACCGGTACTTCTTCGAGGAAAAGGTGTTTGTCGTAGATTCCACGGTATTTAATGTCTTTGACTTCGACTTTGTGCTGGGGGATGCGGCCACGGCTCTGAAAGAGCCCAACTCTATCGCGTTGAGCAAGAGTGTGGCCGACCGGATATTCGGGTATACCAATCCGGTCGGGGAGGTGCTGAAAACGCCTTCTGACCGGGAATACAAGGTTACGGCCGTATACCGGGACATGCCCAGGCACTCCCATCTGATCGCCAATGCAATGATCTCGGCCAACACGATGCCTTTCCTGATGAACCCCAGCCCGGGCTCCTGGGGTGGTTTTAACAACTACAGTTATGTGCTGTTGCGGGAAGGCGCCGATCCGGATGCCTTTGCCGCCAAGTTGCCGGAGATCATCGAAAAATATGTAGCGGTCATTTTCAATCAGTTCAACATCAAGATCAAATACGAACTGATCGCCCTGAAGGATATTCACCTGCGCTCGGACTTCGAAGGTGAGGCGGAAGCAACCGGTGAAGTGGGTTTTTTGTACATCTTCGGTCTGGTGGCTTTATTCCTGGTGCTGATCGCCAGTATCAATTATATGAACCTGGCTACTGCCCGCGGGATCCGGCGTTCACTGGAAGTGGGCATCCGGAAGGTACTGGGCTCCAACCGTTCGCAGCTGGTTGGTCAGTTCCTGACCGAATCGCTGCTGTTTACCGGCTTTGCCGTCCTCCTGAGCGTGCTGTTGGTGCTTATACTGCTTCCGGCGTTCAATTACGCCTTTGATCTTCAACTGGACCGCAGCATGCTCGGGTCGCCGCCGGTACTATTCGGCCTTTTGGGTATTGCCGTCCTGACGGGTGTGTTGGGCGGCAGTTATCCGGCCTTTTTTCTGTCGGGCTTTCAGCCGATCAAAGTGCTGAAGGGTATGCTGACCAGGGGTACAGGCAATCCCAACCTCCGCAAAGCGCTGGTAACGGTACAGTTTACCATTACCCTGTTTATGCTTGTGGGGGCCGGTGTGATTTTCGACCAAATGGATTACCTGCGCAATAAGGATTTGGGTTTCAACAAGGAGCATGTGCTCACGTTTGCCCTGGAAGGGAATGATATTCGTGAAAAATTCGGGATCCTCCGGGAAAAGCTCAGCCAGGGAGCTGGCGTGCAATCCGTAGCCAGTGTAGAATTTCTTCCCGGTCAGCACGTGGGCAAAAGTGTCATGCAGGTAGAAACTGCCTCGGGCGAAATGGATGAATATGGTGTGGACCTGTGCGGGGTTGATTTTGACTATTTCAGTACTATGGGTATGCAGATCGTAAAAGGCCGGGATATGAGCGCTGCATTCAGTACGGATACTGCAAATGCCGTTATAGTCAATGAAACAATGGTGCGGCGTTTTGGCTGGACTGATCCTGTCGGCCGCAAATTTGGCTTCGATACCGGTGATGGCACTACCTATCGCCAGGTGGTGGGTGTGGTAAAAGACTTTCACCAGCAATCCTTGTACGAGCCCATTCAACCGCTGATGTTCTTTCCGAACTTCCGGAATGAAAATGTATTGGTGCGCCTGGATATTGGCTCGTCGCAGGAGCTGGACAAGGCTATTGCTTTTACCGAAAAGACCTGGCAGGAGGTATTCCCCAACACACCGTTTGAATATGACTTTGTCGACAGTGCTTTCATGGAACTCTATGCTGCCGATCAGGTGCGTGGACGGATCTTCTCCCTCTTCGGAGTGCTGATGATCTTCATTACCTGCCTGGG
>SBHD01000243.1 GCA_006226345.1 Bacteroidota bacterium
AGTGTCTACCGTCCTGTACCGGAAAGAAGCCGGTGTTTTTCTGTAACCCTTGTTTTTTCAGCAATCTGAAAATAAAAGTCCCGACTGCGCCTGGCAGCCGGGACTTTTTGTTTTTACCAGCATGATCCTTACCGGATCTTCACTACAGGTTTGGTTTGCTGCTGGCCATCGGTGATCAGCCGGCAATAGTAGGCACCGGGTGCGAGCTGGCTGGCCTCCAGGTGCGCTTGGTATGTACCGGCCGGCTGCCAGGTATTGACAGGTGTGGCTACGATCCGTCCGGAGCTGTCCAGCAGTTGAACGAGGGTCATGCCGCCACTGGTTTCGTATTCGAGGGTGGCACTCGTACGGAACGGATTGGGCCAGACTTTAAGCAACGCTTTTCCGGCCAACTGGTTGGCATCATGCACCGAAGTGGATACACAAGGCAGAGAGGCGGGGAAGAGGTTCAGGTACGGCAGGTCGTGCAGTAGGATGCCGGGTATATCTGACTCCGGCACGCAAAACCAATCGCGTAATACCGAAGCGTACACCGACCGGAAGTCAATTTCCATGGGCAGGTTGTCCAGCACGTTCGGGTTTTGGGGTATCTGCGGATTAGCACCGGTGACGCCACCGGCTACGGATTTGCCAAACAGGAACATCGGCGCGGCTTCGCCATGATCGGTTCCGCCGCTGAAGTTGCTGATGATCCGCCGGCCAAATTCGGAGAAGGTCATGCCGATCACCCGTTCGGCCGTGCCAAGGTAGTCCAGGTCATCCATAAACGCTTTAATGGCATCCCCCAACTGACTGAGCAGATTGGCATGCTCGCCCACGGTATGGTCATTCGGATCAACCTGTTGGTCGTGGGTATCAAACCCGCCGATGCTCACGATATAGACGCGGGTTTGCAGGCCGCCGGCAATCAGGCGCGAAACGACTTTGAGTTTTGCTGCCAACGGGGTATCCGGGTATATCTTTTGATCGGTGATCATATCCGATGCATCAATGATCGACTGGGCATATTCCCGTGATTGCTGGGCGATCAGCCGCACGTAGGCCAGCTGCTCGCCTGCCGGTGTGTTGGGTGCGGGATCCTGGACTCCGGCAAGCAGGTTATAAAAGTCGCCTGTGCTGGGTATGACATAGCCCATGCCCGATTGCGGCCCCATCAGGGTCAGCGAAATGGAGTTGCCGATCTCGATCGCCAGCGGGTGGGGAACATCGGGGTTGGGGTAGTCTATCGGGAAGTTGGGGTATTCGTAAGACAGGTAGCGCCCGGCCCAGCCGCTGGGGAAATATTCATCGGCATCGGAGCCCGACATCCAGATGTCGGTGGCCCGGAAGTGGCTCAGACTTGGGTTGGGATAACCAACGTTCTGGATGATCCGCACCTTGCCGTCGTTGTACAGGCTGTGCAATCCGCTCAGGGCGGGGTGCATGCCCAGGGTAAGGTTGTTGGTCAGCGGGAGCAGACTATTTTCCGGCAGGAGGACACTGGCCCGGCCATTGTACAAGTGGTCGTACTGGTCGAGTGGCACCAGCGTGCCCAGGCCGTCGTTGCCACCCTCCAGCTGGATGATCACAAGTACGTGATCGGTATCAATGTTAAAGTCGTGGAGGAGTTGGGAGTACGGGTTGCTGGCATAGGCGCGAACGCCCAGGCCGCTGAGCAGGGATGGCAGCGCTACCCCGGCACTGATATTTTTAAGAAAATTTCGGCGTTTCATGATTGGATCGTTTTTGAACAATGGAATGGAATCCGGTTGACCGGGGAGCACTAACAGAGCTGGAATTCTTCCATCTGCAGTACACGTTTCAGGTAGGCTTGCAGGCGGGTGCGCACAATACCTGCCAGGATCTGATTGGTCGGATCGGCTTCCCATTGTTCCCAGGCTACGGTCCAATATGAATCATTTGGCAGCCCGGAAAGCAGGATAGGTTTAAGGGAATCTTTGACAGTCTGCGATACGGGCAACCCGAACAAGAGCTGGTGGGTTTCATCCATCAGGGTGTTCAGGTCGGCCGGATCACTCAGCGTGGAGGCCCAGGCGAGCACGTCGATAAAGGCACGGCTGTTCAGTCCGAAAATGCCCAGGTACAACATATTGTCGATCAACTGACCCCGCCGGGGAAGCGTGCCAGTATTGATCCACACTTTATCGAACGTTGGTATCTGGTAATACGCCTGCCAGCCTGCTACATTCGGTGGCTCCCCGATCAGTTGCAGCATATCGGCCATACGGGCGTTGGTCTGGAAACTAATGGCAAAATTGTCAAACAGGTCGGCATTTCCGGGCAGTTGTACGCCAAAAAGGCGGAACATTCCCACTACCATATCTACCGGGCTCTTGATCACTGCACCGCGGTTGAGCACATCGAAAAAGTGTTCGCTCTTAAACAGTATATCGAGCACCGGGAGGATGTCGTAGTTGTTGTTGCGGAACACCTCCGCCAACGGTACGATAATATTTTGCTCGGTAGTGGCATCAATATCATGATACACAAAAAAGCGGTACAGCTTGCGGCAGACGAAAAGGGCCGCCTCCGAATGGTCGAACAGCATGTCCAGGAATTCGTCCAGTTCGGCATCGCCCGCTCCCGGACCGCTTTTGCCCTGGATCAGGCGGTTGTTGTAGAACGAGGAGAACTGTTTGTCGCTGGTGTCATGTTCGTTGGCAAAAAAGAAGGTGGTGAAGCCATCTGTACGCCAGCCGGTGAGCAATCGCGCAGCGGCTTTTACATCGTCTTCAGTAAAATGGTCGGGGAGGTCTTTCCCGATAACAAAAAGTTCCTGGATCTCCCGGGCGTAGTTTTCGTCGGGGGCGAATTTGGAGTTGAGGTAACCATTGAGGTAAAACAGCATCGCCGGGTCGAGGGTGATCGCCCGCATCATTGTTTTAAAGTTGCCCAGCGAATTGTCCCGCAACACATTGGTGTAGCGGTACAGCATACTGCCAAAAAGTGCTTCGGAAAACTGGATCGGGATGTGGTTGTGCCAGAACAAGGTCATTTTTTCCCGGATACTCCGGCCACTGTCCAGCATCTGGCGCAGCCACCACGCCCGCACGCTTTCTGCCCGGTAAATTTCGGCACCTGGGGCATAGGAGGCGTCGAGAAAACTTTCACCAAAAGGCACGTCTGGGTCGGTGAAATTAGCATTGTTATAGTCGTTCACAGGTCCTGCCGGTGGCACGAAGGGTGCATACAGGATCTCGTTCACGGCCTCCTCCATTGTCTTGCCGGTGAAATGGTCTACATCATTTTTCACCGGTCCGAAGAGTGTCCGGCGTAGCAGATGAAATACTTCATCCTCCGTCCACGGACCGGTATACGGCGCTAGTCCGGAAGTAGGTGGGCTCGCCTGGCGAGCGGCAAATTTTTGCTCCAGTGCAGGCGAAAGCGGTATCAGTGTCTGATCAGGGACAGGGGGCAGGGGGCGAACCGGTTTTTTCAGGGTGAGAAAAGATCGTCGGTCAAGGTGGCTCATACGCAGATTGTGTTTGGTAGGAAAATAAAACGAGGCAGGTATCAGCAGCAATACGGCAGGGTATAATTTTTTAGACTATTTAACGTTTACAAGGTTTAATGATGGATAATGGGTTTCCGGATCAGGCGCTTTTCACCCGATGGGTAAAAGGCGATATATCCGATGCTGAACGGCAGGCGCTGGAGCAGCATCCGGACTATCCTGTTTACCAGCAAGCACTTGAATCGGCGCGCCGTCGGGAGACCGGTTGGCAGGCATTCCTGGACCAATTAAGGGAATGGCGCCGGCAACTCTTTCCGGCCCGCTATGTCGTTCTGTGGCAGGCGATGGCAGTAGCTGCCGTGTTTACCCTGGGCTTTTTTATCTGGACACTCCTGCAGCCGGTATCTACGGCGCCGTCCATCTATGCTACCGCTACAGGTGAGAAAAAGACTGTTACGCTTCCGGATGGCTCTACAGTCAGCCTGAATGCCGTTTCCTGCCTGGAAGTATTTACCTCTGACTGGGCTTCCACCCGCCGCGTCCGGCTTACCGGAGAAGCATTTTTTCAGATAAAGAAAGGGCATGCCCCCTTTGTTGTAGAAACATCAGCCGGCACGGTTTCCGTACTGGGTACAAGTTTTAACATTCGTTACAGGGGAAGTGCATTTGAAGTGGATTGTTATACAGGCTGGTTGCAGGCCACGGGCAAGTCTGGTGCCAAGCAGGCGCTGCGGGCCGGTCAGAAATCGGCAATGCGTATGGAGCGCTGGCAACCGCTGGGGGTAGTAACAGAGTCCTGGCCATCCTGGATGCAGGGAGAGACGTACTGTGGCGATGTGCCGGTATATGAATTGTTCGCTGAACTGCAGCGCCAATACAACATTTCGATCAGTGCATCCGGTATCGAAGGCCGGCGCTTTAGCGGTACGTTCAGCCATGACGATCTGCCCAGGGCACTCCGGATGGTCTGCGAGCCGTTGGGATTGCAATATGCTATTGAAGGGAAACAGGTGCTGATCCGGAAGAAAGACTAACCGGTCGTCTACCAGCGTTCCCCTGTGAACAACCGGCTGGTCAGGCGGCAGGCAGCAGGGTCAGCTGTTCCACTGCATTTTCAATAAAGTTGGGAATTACCGTATCAAAGGTCCGCTGGATTTTCATCGGATTGGCCAGGTCGCGGATCATCCGGTCGTACCGGGCTTCGCCGTGCTCTTCCACAATCGATTTTTTGCGTTCCGGCTCCATGAAATACTCCAACAGCCCTGCCGGGTCAGCTTCCGGATGAAATTGTGTGCCGATCATTTCCGGGCTGAACCGGATGGCCATGATCGCCCGCTCGTATTTAACATGCGGCCGCAGTTTTTCTAGGCAAAGGACCGCAGCCCCCATTTCCCGGAACCGTTCCTGATTGGGCTGTAGCACCTGGTAGCGGCGAAAGTCGGCGATATAGAAAGGGTCCGGAAGTCCTTCAAAGAACGGTTCTGTCTTGCCAAAGTTGGTTTTGTGTACCGGATAGGTGCCAAACGACATTTTTTCCCGTTGGCTTACGGTGCCCAGGCCAAAGTGATTGCAGGCCATCTGAAAGGAGTGGCAGATAAAAAAGCAATGTTTTTTGCGCTCCGGATCCTGTGCCTGCAGATTCCAGTCCCACAAGCGCTGAATAAGATCAAAATAGCGCGGATACCAGGGCCCGTCGTTCAACATCGGATCGCCCGGCCCGCCGGAAAAAATATATATATCGTACGATTGGTCAGGCACTTCATTTTTAGCCCGTACATCAAAGTGGTCGAACCGCAATACATTGGCATAACGGGCCAGCATCTTCCGCAGCATGGGGATGCCCCGGTTTGATTCACCATTGTACATATCGAGGAGCGCAGCACGAAGCATAGGCAAAAGCGTGGGTAATGGTAGGTTTCTGGGAAAAAAACGGTTGGACGCACAGCAGGGTTGCACCGGCTGTATGTAGTAACATATCAATAACGATTAGGGAATGGGGTATGATCGGCTCGGCAAACCGAAAATCGGGACGGGAACACAAAGGTCGGAATTCCGCCATCGTTATTTTGCTTCCAAGTCCATATTTTTACCGCCGAATTTTTTACCCGGTCCGGTTCCTGTGTATTCTGATAGCAGGAAGGGGCTTTATCCACTTTTCCGGACATGGATTTTGTATCTGAAAAAATTATTGATGCGGTCATTGACAACCTGGACAACCTGAGTGATGACCAGTATGAAAAACAGATGGAGCAGTTTTCGGCTGCACAGCCGGTATTAGTCGCCTATCTGTTCAATGAAGATAATTTTCACCTGCTCACGGAGGATGAAAAAGGGTACCTGCGCTATCTGGCCCTGATCGCCTGGGTCGCTAACCAAAAAGTAAACGGACCCGTTGAGCCGGTAAGCGAAGAAGTGATCGGGCAGGCAGAAGAGGCCAACTATGCGATCCTGGAAGCAAGCACGGCCAAGCGGTTCCGCGAACGGCTGGACGGCTTTTTTGAGCATACCCCACAGGAAGACCTGCTGGCCTTTGCCGAAGAGGCGGTGCTGGAGGATGAAGACGACCCCGAGGCCTTGGTTACCCGGGAAGGCCGGGAACTGATCTTCGTCGCGTTAAAGACCGTTATTGACGTGCTTACGCAATGATCACCCGGGCCGGGATATGATCAGTTACATGGTTAAGAATGATTAAAACCCCTTTTGAATGTAGGGGTGACCCCGGAGGCTGCGCTATCTTTGCGGCATATGAATCGCTTTCTGTACATAATTGTTTTCCTGTTCGGGCTTCTTTTACTGGGCGCCGGGTTTCAACCGGCAATGAATGGTCCTTTGGTGAATGAAGACCTGGGCCGTTTATTGTTTGAAGACCCGATCCTGTCGTCAGACCAGACCGTGAGTTGTGCTACCTGCCACATTCCGGCTTATGCTTTTTCCGACACGTCGGCAGTCAGTATGGGGGTCTATGGCCAGAAAGGAACCCGGAATACCCCCGCCATTACCAATATGAGCGCACGCTCGGCCTTTTTCTGGGATGGCCGTGCAGGTACTCTGGAAATGCAGGTCGTCCAACCGATCGAAAACCCGGTGGAAATGAACCTGCCCCTGCCGGAGGCACTGACGCGACTTCAGGGAAGTGCCCGGTACAGGGGCTATTTTGAGGCGATCTACGGCCGGCTGCCCGACACCCTGACCCTGGCCGATGCATTGGCATCCTTCGTTCGTACCCTGGAAACCGGCAACTCTCCGTTTGACCGGTGGATGCAGGGCGACGCATCGGCTATAAGTGCGTCAGCTCGCCGCGGACACCGGATCTTTATTAACAAGGGGAAATGCTTCGATTGCCATTTCAGCCCGGACTTTACCGGCGATGAATTTCGCAATATCGGCCTGTATGATGGAGTAATGGATAAGGACCCCGGCCGGTTTGCTGTTACCCGGGACTCCTCCGACCTGGGTAAATTTAAGGTGCCGGGCTTGCGCAATGTAGCAGTCACCGGTCCGTACATGCACGATGGCTCGTTTAAAACCCTGCGGGAGGTGATCGATTATTACGACAATCCTAATGCATTCAAACCACATGCCTTATTCCGCGATACCCTTCTTGCCAGGCCGCTGGGCCTGACTGAGGAGGAGAAGCAGGACCTGGAGGCATTTCTGGAGGCGCTGACAGACGATCGTTTTACCCGCCGGAAGTAATCTGGGAGTTGTTCAGGCCGAGGGCCTGCAGCATGGCGTTTGCCTTTATAAGGCATTCTTCATATTCCAGTTCCGGCACTGAATCGTACACGATCGCCCCTCCTACGGGGCAGGAAAGATAGCCGGTAGCAGCATTGTAAAGTATGCTGCGGATCACCACATTGAAATCGAAATCACCATCGGGGGAAAAATACCCGACGGCGCCGGAAAAGAGCCCCCGGCGGCTATGCTCATATTGCTCAATAAGTTCCATGGCCCGCACTTTGGGCGCACCGGTCATGCTACCCATCGGGAAAGCATCGCGTAATGCCAGCACAGGATGGGTGCCCGGCCGTAGAGTACCTTCAACTGTGGAGATCATTTGGTGAACGGTCTGGAACGAATAAATACCAAACAATTCGGTTACCCGTACAGAGCCAGGCAGGCAATGCCGGACCAGGTCATTGCGCACCAGGTCTACGATCATCACATTTTCGGCCCGGTCTTTTGTGCTGTTAAAAAGATCCTCCCGGATAAGGCGGTCAGCTTCTGGGTCGTGCAGATGCCGGCGCCGGGTGCCCTTGATCGGTTGCGACAGCACAGTGTCGGCTTCTTTGCGCAGAAACCGTTCCGGGCTGGCACAGAGTAAAAATTGTTGCCGGTGGCGTAAATAGGCGGAAAATGGCGCATTAGCAATTTGGTTGAGGCGGCGGAAGGTCCGGCAAGGCCGGATGGATGCCTGTTCTGCAAAAAACTCCTGACACAAATTCAGCTCATAAATGTCGCCTTCCATGATATGTTGGCGGACGGCATCCACAGTTTGTAAATACACGGACTTCGGCAACCGGGGGCGGAGGGGCGGTACTACGTCATTTGGCTCGTCCGGGCTGCCGGTTCTGTCTTGTTCGATCTCGGCCAGCACCTGCTCGGCAGAACCATCCAAAGTGTGTATTTCGAGAACATATTGCCCGGCCATGCGCCGTATTCCGGCCACGTGAACCGGCTGGAAAAAGAGCAGGTCCGGGAATGCAATGCCATCGGGATGGTTGGAAAAGAGTTTTTCCACTTCGTTTTTCAGGTCATACCCGAAGAAGCCGAAAAGCCAGTCCTGTTTCCGGTTGTAAAAGTGTTGAAGTCCGGAGAAGGCCTGACCGGCTGTGGCTTCGACGGTATCTGCTATTCCCGCTGCCGCCAGACATTCCCAGGTACTGTTCTGCAGATCAGGATAACTATTGCTGTCGAGATATACCCCGGTAGCATGGGTGTCCACCCAGGCCAGCAGCCGGTTTTTTATGCCGGCCAGGTCGGTTACCGGGAATTGCGCGGATTGACGCATAGGGGGGGAGTTATGCCAGGGTGGTATCGGTTGAAGACCTCACTGCAATTCCGGCGGGCCAGTCGAGCGTTTGTGCTTCGCTGGTACTTACTTTCCAGAGTTGCGCTTTGAGTTGCAGCAGCAGTACTTCTGCTTCGCTTTTCCGGATACCGATCTCCAGTAGCACACCGGTATCGTTATATGTTTCCTGGACAATGGTCAGGTTGAGTTTTTTTAAGGCATTGATGAGTTCAGGCACAATGGCATAATCCGCTGTACACTGGAAATGATCCTGAATGATCTTTTCAACAATAGTGGCCTGGCGCAGGGCGTCGGCTGCGCTTTCGCGGTATGCCTGGATCAGTCCGGAGGTGCCCAGCAGGGTGCCGCCGAAGTACCGGACCACGATCACGACCACATCGGTAAGTCCGGCAGCATCGATCTGGCCGAGGATCGGCTTGCCGGCGGTGCCGGACGGCTCGCCGTCGTCGTTGGCCCGGAAGCGTTCGCCATCCAGGCCCAGCCGCCAGGCAAAACAATGGTGTCGAGCCTTGAGGTGCTCCTTGCGCAGGGCTTCCAGCCGGGCCAGTCCTTCCGCTTCCGTACAGATCGGGTAGGCATAGGCAAAGAACTTGCTACCCCGGTCTTTGAATTCGCCGGTGCTGGGGGCGGCAAGGGTGTGAAAGGAGTCTGGTATTGTCGACATCACCGGCAAAGGTAGGGCACGCGCGTGGGCTTCACACCTTTTTAAACCTTGCTTTTACCTGCCCGGCTAGGGTATAATCAAAATCAAAATCATCGTTTTTTGAATTTAATATCCTGATTTTCAAAAAAATAGAATCAATTTAAGTTTCAATAAATGTATTCGCCGGTTTGCTACTTCGCTTTGGTGTGGTTGAAATTAAGACCCGAAACCCTGCTTGAATTATGCGAGAAGATTTTCTGCATTACCTGTGGCGGTGGCGGCGATTTGATGTAAAGCGCCTGCAAACGACCGATGGCCAGCCTCTGGAAATATTATTTCCGGGCGAGTATAATACCGATGCGGGTCCGGACTTTTTCAATGCCCGGGTCCGGCTGGGCAATACCCTGTGGGCCGGGAATGTGGAGATACACCTGAAGGCTTCCGACTGGTTGCTGCACCGCCATGATTCGGACCCCGCCTATGCCAATGTGATCCTGCATGTGGTGCTGGAGGAAGACCAGCGGTTGTTCAGGCCCAGTGGGGAACGGCTGCCCTGTCTGGTTTTGCGCGACCGTATTCCACCACGTGTGCTGGACCGTTACCGGCGCCTGGAATGGGAGCGGCTGTACATTCCTTGTGCCCGGGTCTACCACGAGGTCCCGGAGTTGATCCGGATCAACTGGCTGGACCGGCTGCTGATCGAACGCCTGGAGGTCAGGACAGCGGCTGTAGATACTTTGCTTGGATCGGTGGGGCAGCATTGGGAAGAAGCCTTTTACCGGATGCTGGCACGTAGTTTTGGCCTGAAGATCAATACTGCTCCATTCGAGCAGCTGGCGTGGGCGCTTCCGCTGCGCATCCTGTCCCGGCATCAGGATAACCTTTTCCAGTTGGAGGCTTTGTTGTTTGGCCAGGCCGGGCTGCTCCGGGAATCCTTCCGGGATGCCTATCCCGTTGCGTTGGCAAAAGAATACGGGTTCTTGCAACATAAGTACGACCTGCAACCCCTGCCGGCAGGGCAATGGAAGTTTTTCCGGCTCAGACCTGCAGGTTTTCCTACGGTCCGGATTGCCCAGCTGGCGGCTTTGTTGCATCGTTCGACTCAGTTGTTTACACAAATCCTCGAGGCGGAGTCAGTGGAAGCGATGGAGACCCTGCTGCAACCGGCGGTTAGTACATACTGGCAAACGCATTTTCGTTTTGATAAACCTTCCGCCCGTCGAATGAAACCACTCGGCCGTGAATTCGTACATTTGCTGCTTATTAATGCTGTTGTGCCCTTTCTGTTCTGCTACGGTCGAAAACACGGAAAAGAAGCGCTGCAGTTGCGCGCGCTACAGTTACTGGAAGGGTTGCCCGCAGAATCAAACAATATTGTCCGGGAATGGTCGGCACTGGGGCAGGCTGCTGAACATGCAGCGCGAACACAGGCATTGATACACCTGAAAACACAATACTGCAAAGCCGGGCGTTGCCTGGAATGTGCCATCGGAACTGCTATTTTACGTTGAACTATGCCTCGTTTGCTTGCTCATTTTTTTTCGATTGTCGGGCACCCTATGCTGGCGCCAACGTATGTTCTCTTGCTGCTTCTGTTGATCAACCCGTTTGCTTTTGGGGTGAATAATATGGGAGAAGCACAGGCTGTGTACCTGTTGATCTATGTCTTTACCACCTCTGTCCTGATCCCCGGCATCGGCATAGCCGTTATGAAACCCCTGGGGTTTGTGACTAGTTTTGAGTCGCCGGACCGGCAGGAGCGTGTGGGGCCGTATATCGTAACGGGCGTGTTTTACCTGTGGCTCTATAAGAACCTGAGTGCCGGAGGACAGGCGCCCCCGCTTTACCTCGTATGCGTGCTCGGTGCTACTATCGCCCTTTTCGTAGCGTTTATTTTCAATATTTTTACCAAGATCAGCGCTCATGCCACGGGCATGGGCGGACTGGTTGGTATGGTGCTGCTCATTGCATGGTCCTGGCCCGACAGCGTGCTGACGCTGCCTTTCGGAGAGTATTCCGTACAGGTAAGTCTGGTGGTCTTGCTTGGGCTGGTCGTTATCCTGGCCGGGCTGGTTGGTATGGCCAGGCTTGTCTTGAAGGTACATGTACCCCGTGATCTCTGGCAGGGATATCTGGTTGGGCTCTTCTCGGTCTGGGTGGCCAGCTGGGTGGGGTGAGTTAGGCAGCCTATTCACCGCCAAGACGCGAAGACGCAGAGATTTAAACTTCGCGTCTTCGCGTCTTGGCGGTTATAATTTTTAAGATACCGCGTGTGTCTGCTAAGCCGCCCGTAGCCGGCCAACCCGGGAGCGTTCGAGTTTTTCGGTCGCATAGGCCCGGTCGATCACCAGTTTTTTATCTCCCTTTTTGTTTTTCATGGGGAGATCAAACATAGCATCGGTCAGAATGGCTTCGCAGAGGGAGCGCAGGCCGCGGGCGCCGAGTTTGAATTCGAGCGCTTTTTCAGCGATGAACTCGATGGCTTCCGGCGAAAACTCCAGGTCGATATCTTCCAGTTTGAACAGTTTTTTGTACTGCCGTACCAGGGCATTGCGCGGCTCGGTCAGGATACGTCGCAGGGCCTCGAGATCGAGCGGATCGAGGTGGACGACCACCGGCATCCGGCCTACCAACTCGGGGATCAGGCCATAGTGCTTGATATCCTGGTGGTTGATATATTGCAGCAGGTTCTCCCGGTCGATATGTTCATCTTCTTTTTTACCATACCCGATCACCTGCGTATTCACACGCCGGGCAATGATCTTGTCAATGCCATCAAACGCGCCACCACAGATAAACAGGATGTTTTTGGTGTTCACCTTCACCAGTTTTTGTTCGGGGTGCTTTCGACCGCCCTGCGGCGGCACCAGCACTTCCGCGCCTTCCAGCATTTTCAGCATAGCCTGCTGGACACCCTCCCCGGAAACATCGCGGGTGATCGAGGGGTTGTCCTGTTTGCGGGCGATCTTGTCTATTTCGTCAATATACACGATCCCGCGTTCGGCGGCTGCCACATTATAGTCGCAAACCTGCAGCAGGCGGGCCAGGATACTTTCCACGTCTTCACCTACATAGCCGGCTTCGGTGAAGACCGTAGCATCGACAATGGCAAAGGGAACATGGAGCAGTTTCGCAATCGTTTTGGCCAGGAGGGTTTTACCGGTACCCGTCTGTCCGACAAACAGTACATTGGATTTTTCGATCTCAACGTCGTCGTCCGGATTGTCCTTTCCGGCCTGGACTTGCTTCAGGCGCTTGTAATGGTTGTATACGGCTACGGCCAGTACTTTTTTCGCGTCATCCTGCCCGATAATGTAGTCATCGAGGAAGGCTTTGATATCCCGGGGCGGGATCAGCCGAATTTCGTCAGTGTATTTTGTGTCAGGGGCCTTGTTTTCTTTTTCCGGGTGACCATGCCGGTGTAGTTCCTGGTCAATGATCTCCTGGGCCTTTTCAATGCACATCTCGCAAATCTGACCATCCATACCAGAGATCAGGATCATCACATCGTCCTTGCTACGCCCGCAAAAAGAACACTGGTGTGGATTCATTTTGCTTCCTTTTGTCATGCCTTGTAATATTTAAATGGATACCGGGAAAAGCAGTGTTGTCCGATGCAGTCAGGCACCAGATCCAGCGATACTTTTCCCGGCGGCCGGAATTATTTCTCCTTTCTCGGATTATTCCGTTCCAACACCTCATCAACCAGGCCGTATGCCTTGGCTTCTTCGCCACTCATCCAGTTGTCGCGATCGCAATCTTCTTCGATCTTTTCATAGGGCTGGCCGGTGTGGTGCGCCAGCACATCGTAGAGTGACTTTTGCATTTTCTTGATCAGCTTGTACGAGATCTCGATATCCGAAACCTGACCCTGTGCACCGCCCATAGGCTGGTGGATCATTACATGGCTGTGGTACAGGCAGCTGCGTTTGCCTTTCGTGCCGGCAGCCAGCAACACAGCACCCATGGAAGCCGCTAATCCGGTACAGATCGTGGCAACGTCGGGGGCGACGTATTGCATGGTATCGTAAATGCCGAGTCCGTCGATGACCGATCCGCCGGGGCTGTTGATAAACAGCTGGATGTCGCGCTTCGGGTCGCTGGACTCCAGGAACAGAAGCTGTGCCTGGATCACGTTGGCTACATATTCTGTAACAGGTACGCCCATAAAAATGATGCGGTCCATCATAAGGCGGCTGAAGACGTCCATAGCCACGACATTCATCTGCCGTTCTTCGATCACAGCGGGGGTGAAGGCATGAATATTGGGCGCTGCTACCGGTGTGGTGGCATTGACGTACTTTTCGAGGTGCATGCTACTCATACCAAGGTGTTTGGTAGCATACTTCATAAATTCATTCTTGTCGAACATGGTATAACTTTTTTTGAGGCAATTATAACAACGATTTCCGCGGATAGTTAATTCTCAACAAAAGGGAACTGAACTGCTGGATGTATGACAGGTTTTTGGAGACGAATGGTTGGTTTTATAGTATAAACACCCACAGGTCCCTTCGGGTTGTGTAAACAAATCACAACAAAGCCTTCTCCGGCTTATTCGACTATCTCGGTATTTGCCGCCTGTTCCTGTTCCGCCTTTTTGGTGATCTCGTCCAGGGTTTGATGGAACTCCTCTGACGGGATGGCCTTGTCTTTTATCGTGAACTCCGTGCGCAGTGCCTCGAATATTTTATCTGTTTCCAGGTCGCGAATAGTATTTTCCACGTCCTTTTCATCCTGCATCAGCCGTTCGACGCTGCTTTCAATGATATTTTCAGGGATTGCAGCACCCTGGAAGTAGTTCCGCACTTTTTGGGCGTAGGCTGCACGGAGTTCTTCCTGACTTACTTCGATGGAGTATTTTTTCCGGAGTTCGTCCTTCAGCAGCGACCAGCGCAGGTTGTCGGCAAATGCCGGGTATTCGGCTTCAACTTTTTCCGGTGTCAGTTCTTCATTGTTCAGCACCAGCCAGCGCTTCAGGAACGTATCGGGCAGTTCAAACTGGTTCTGTTCCATCATATACTGCTGGAATTCGCGCATCAGCAGGGCATTGGAGCGTACATCGTAGAAGCCCAGCACACCTTTTTTGATCTGCTCCATGGCCTCTTCCTTAGTGCTGACGCCGTCGCCGAAATATTCCTTGAAAAAGGCTTCGTTCAATTCGGCTTCCTCTACCCGGGAAACTTCTTCGATGGTGCCTTCAAACATGTCGCCCACTTCCCGGGTGTCGTCGTCAGGCAGGTTGAGTACGTATTTGCGGAATTTGGCGTCGTCGTCACCAAAGTCAAGCAGACGGGCATTGAACTGTATCGTGTCGCCTTTTTTGCTGGCCAGCAAGGTCTTTTTCAGCCCTTCATCCTTGATCGTATTGACCAGGGTGGAGATGGTGGTTTCCCAGCCATCGGCCTTGGGTGCATTGCCGTCCAGTTCGTGCGAAGCGATCTTGAGGATATCATTTTCCTGGATGTCGTTTTCCGGGTTGCTCCGGTTGCCCATGCGCTTCCGGGCATAATCCAGGTCCTGCTCTGCCAGTTTGTCGAGGTCGGAAACTGTCAGCCGTTCGAAGGTATGGTCTTTATTCAGACCTTTTACCTCCACATCCGGAACAAAACCGATCTCATAGTTGACGGCATATTCGTTCTCCAGATCGTCGATCTTGAAGGAATATTGTTTCTGGTTTTCTGCCGGTAGCGGCTGCCCCAGCACGTTGAGTTTGCTTTCGCGCAGGTAATCGGTCAGTTGCTGCGCCAGCATGTCGTTGAACGCATCGGCAAAAATAGAACTGCCAAACATGCGCTTGATTACGGCAATGGGTGTTTGCCCCTGCCGGAATCCCTTAATGGACGCCTTGTTGCGGTACCGCTTCAGTTCGGCATCAATTTTGGGTTTAAGATCATCCTTGGAGAGGGTGACGGTAATGATCGCAGAGGTATTATCAATATCCTTTCTTTGAACGCTGGGCATTTCGTCAGATGGTGAGAAGGTGTACTAAAGAGTTGCTGCAGGTGCTCCGGATAACAGGGCCGGGAAGGTGAATGTTAAAAGAACCTGGCACCAAAACAGTGGTAAAACTAAGTGCGGGCGGAGGGACTCGAACCCCCATGCCTTGCGGCGCCAGATCCTAAGTCTGGTACGTCTACCAATTTCGCCACGCCCGCAGGATTGGGATATCAAGCAAACGAAGTAAAAAACGGCGCTTTAATCCCGGTTTTCTAAAAAGGAGTGCAAAATTACTCCTTTTCTGGAAAATCAAAATGCCGGATTTAAAGAAAACCGTTAACAAGGCTTAAATCCCCTTGGGCTATCCGGATGTTAGCGGTAATTTTGTTTAATAATTGATCCGACCACTTCCCGGCGTCAACAAACACCGGCCACAGGGTGACTAAAATCAGGAGACAAGAAAACATGACGCAGGTCAAATCACCGGTAATTCTGCCTAAAGAGGATACGGCGCTCATTCAGCGTGCTTACCGTAACCTGCTTAAGTGCATGCCCATGCCTCTGAATGCAGAGGACCAGCACAATATACGTGCTGCCTTTGAACTGGCGGCCAAGGCACATCAGGAACAGCGCCGTAAATCCGGCGAACCGTATATCCTGCACCCCATCGAGGTGGCCCGGATATGTGTGGACGAGATTGGGCTGGGGCCTACTGCGGTGGTATGTGCCCTGTTGCATGACGTGGTGGAGGATACCGATGTCTCACTCAAGCAGATCCACGACCAGTTTGGGAAACCGGTAGCCCTGATCGTCGACGGGTTAACCAAACTCGACAGCCTGCATGATTCGGAAAGTCCGCAGGCAGAAAACCTCACCAAGGTTTTACGGACTATGCTGTCCGATGTGCGGGTGGTGCTGATCAAAATGGCCGACCGGCTGCACAACCTGCGTACGATCAAAAGCATGCCTCCGCACAAGCAGTTGAAGATCGCTGCCGAAACCAGTACTATTTATGCTCCACTGGCACACCGGTTGGGCTTGTATAAGATCAAGACTGAATTCCAGGATATCTGCCTCAAGATCACCCACCCGGAAGATTACCATGAGATCGCCGAAAAACTGGCCCAGACCAAACGGGCACGGGAACAATACATCGAGGCATTCAAACGCCCCCTGCAGCGTGCCCTGAAAAAACAACTGGGCTGTACCATCCGGATCATAGGTCGTCCTAAAAGCATTTATTCGATCTGGAGTAAGATCCGTACCAAACAGGTCGATTTTGAGGATATCTACGATCTTTTCGCGATCCGGATCATTCTCGAGGTGTCTGCCGATCGGGAAAAAGTGGCGTGCTGGCAGGTATATGCCGTTGTCACGGATTTTTACAAACCGATCCCCGAACGGCTGAAGGACTGGATCACTAATCCTAAAGCTAATGGCTACGAATCGTTACACACTTCCGTAATCGGGCCGCAGGGCCGCTTTGTGGAAGTTCAGATCCGCTCGGTACGCATGGATGAAATTGCCGAACGCGGCTTCGCAGCGCACTGGAAATACAAGGGTGTGCGTGGAATAGGCCACCGGGCGAATGTTTTTGAAAACTGGCTCAATCAGGTGCGAGATACCCTGGAGAATGTCGGCTCCGGCAGTCCGGTGGAGTTCCTGGCCGACTTCCAAAGCAACCTTTTCTCCGAAGAGGTGCATGTGTTTACGCCAAAGGGCGAGATGAAGATATTGCCGGAAGGTGCCACTGCGCTGGATTTTGCTTTCAGCATCCACTCGGATGTGGGCACTACCTGCCGGGCAGTACGGATCAACAACCGGGTGGAGCGGATCAGTTATAAACTCCAGAACGGCGACCAGATCCAGGTCATCACAGATAAAAACCAGCATCCCAGCACAGATTGGCTGCAATATGTGGTGACGGCAAAAGCCAAAAACCGCATCCGGTCGGCACTCAAGGAAGAAAAACGCCGGCTGGCGGCATTAGGGCGGGAGATACTGGAACGTAAACTACAGAACCTGCACAAATGTCCGGTCGAGGAGAACGCCGATATGCTGGCCCATTGGTTTGGCTTTCCCAACCGCCTGGAATTCCTCAGCGCTATCGCCCTGGAGCAGGTCGATCTCTCCGGCCTGAAATCTTTCCGGGCCGACGGTACGCGGCTGGTGGAAGTAGAAGGCGAAAAAGCGCCACCGCCCAGTGCAGAGGAATCCAGGCCAGCAGATACGTCTCCGGCGCCTAAGCCCCTCAAACAACCAGGTAAGGCGGATGTGTTCATCAATGGTGAGCCCGGCTCCTACTACGCGTATTCTTTTGCTACCTGCTGCAACCCGGTTCAGGGCGATCCCATTTTTGCCTACGTTGGCGCCAAGGAAGGTGTTAAAATTCACCGGACCACCTGTCCGAATGCAGCCTTTTTGCTGGCAAACTATGAATACCGGGTCCTGAAGGCCGAATGGGGAGCAATGGTCAAGGCGGACTTCGTTGCAACCATTCTGGTGACCGGAATCGATGACGGTCCGGGGGTGATCCAGCAGATCACGGACAAGATATCCAGCATGGGGATCAATATTCGTTCTTTCTCGATCTCGGGAGAAGGCGGGTATTTTGAAGGGCGCATCTCCCTGGTTGTCGGTAACACCGATCAACTCAACCAGGCGATCCGGGCGCTCAAAAATTTCAAGTTCGTGGCCAGCGTCAGCCGGATGGAATAACCGTTCTCTTGTAACGGATCCTTCTATTTTAGTTGCTCCAGGTACCGGACCAAGAGGTCCCAATATTGCCGGGCCTGCCGGTGCAGTTCCGGTTTGGAATGTTCGCGCAGCTCCAGCAGGGTTACTTTGAGTCGTACGTTGGCCCGGTAGGCTTTAAAGAACAAAAAAATGGTCCGGTCTTCCTGTCGGGGAAATACTTCCCAATGTGTGTTATAGGCTTTGATGAACGTTTCAGACAGGTCCGGGTGCTGCCGTGCTTCCAGGTCCATACACATAAAGGCAAGTTCATTAAGGATGTCCGACTGCCGGAAATGGGCACTGAACTCAATACAGTCAAATACCAAGGGGCCGGTTGTGGTCAGAAAAATATTGCGGGTATGCAGATCGCCGTGCCCGTCTACCCAAAATCCCTGCTGCAGCCGTTCGGAAAACCGGTGCCGGTGTTGTTCCAGGAATTCCGGCAGTATACTGCGCCACTGTTGCAGGCACAGAGTCACCTCTGTTCCGATCGCCCCTTCCAGGTCGGAGCCAAACCGGTACAATTCGGCAAAATCGGCCCACAGACCTGCCGGGTGGAAATCCGGATGATCGGTGATAACCACTTTTTGGTGGAAGTCTGCCAGAATTGCTGCCAGTTGTTGGATCTGTGTGTTGCTGACGGCTCCTTTTTTCAACAATACATCCATCTGCCGGGCCTCATCCACGCGGCGCATTTGTACGGCAAAGTCCTCGGGTGGTGCTCCGGTAGCGCCGATCGTCAGCTGCCCGTTCATCAAGGCGATGGGTAACACACCAAGGTAAAGATCGGGTGCCAGCCGGCGGTTCAGCCGGACCTCTTCGGTACAAAAGAACCGGCGTTTTTCAAGTGAGGAAAAATCCAGGAACCCGAAACTGACCGGTTTTTTGATCTTAAAGGCGAAGTCAGGCGTTAAAATGACCCAGGAAATATGTGTTTCTACACAGGTAGCCGGTTTTTTTGTGCCAGGAAAGGCGCCGGCGTCAAGTAGTGCTTGGATCTGCTGGGTGTTCATGATTCGGATGGGTGTATAGATGGAGCGTTTCAAGTAAGCGTTCCATTGGTGCTCTGTCGGACCAGAGGACAAGACAGGGCTCACTCCAGGGCTCATACCGTTCCCGGATTTTTAAATATACATCAAAATCTGCTTCGCTGTCGGGTCGTGGCCGCCGTAGCCGTTCCCGGATCGTGGCTTCCGAAGCCTTTACCTCTATGCAGAATACCGGCACCTGCAATGCGGCCGCCAGCGCCTCAAATGGCGCCCGGATCGATTGCCGGTAAAAAGTGCTGTCAACGACTGCAGTGCCTCCTTTTTGCAGTATAGCGCGGACTTTTTCCAGCATAGCAGCATAAACCTGTTCTTTGTCTGCCTGTCCGTACTTTCCCCGCAGCCCCAGTTCGCCCCGGAGTAGGTCGCTGTTGACATGCGCGCCACCATAGCGCGCGACATAATGCCGTGCCAATGTACTCTTGCCCGATCCGGGAAGGCCAGAAATCAGGATCAGCATGCTGTTTGGTTTATGTGTTGGTTTCTATGGAAAAAAAGGACAAGACAAGGCGTGTTTTTCGCGTGGTCATAAAATTAAACCACATGACCTGTATTCAAAAGTATCCCTCAGAACGATTAAATCACATGATAAAAGTTACGCTGTCGGTTGATACAGGTCTTTGATCGGTGTAGGTACAAATAAGTACCTTAACCAAAATTTTCTGTGATTTATGAATGGCGGTCAGATCATTACGCGTGTATTGCAGCATGCAGGCGTCCGTAATTTGTTCACCCTTTGTGGTGGGCACATCGGTCCTATCTATGTAGAAGCTGAAAAGGCCGGAATGCGCATATGGGATGTCCGGCATGAAGCCACCGCCGTATTTGCAGCCGATGCGGTTGCCCGGCTCACCGGTGTTCCGGGGGTCGCTGCCGTGACGGCAGGGCCGGGGGTGACCAACGCAGTTACCGCCATAAAAAATGCACAAATGGCTCAGTCTCCCTTGCTGTTACTCGGAGGGGCGACTGCTACACTACTGCGTAACAGAGGGGCATTACAGGACATCGATCAGGTGGCACTCTTGCGCTCAGCGGTTAAATATGATGCACAGGCGGCACGAGTGCGTGATCTGGAACCAATACTGAACCGGGCCTTACGTACGGCACAAATGGGTGTGCCCGGGCCGGTTTTCCTGGAATTTCCGGTGGATTTGTTGTATCCGGAAAAAACGGTGCGGGAATGGTATGGCCAAAAAAACAATAACGCGAAGGGGCTGCTGGAAAAGCTGACCCAGTGGTATATCAACCGCCATGTCAACCACCTGTTTTCAGGTATGCGGTCACAGACGTCCGGAACGCAACTGCCGGATCCGGCACAGGCCTTGCCGGGATTTGGTGCAGCAGCGCTGGAGAAAACACTTCGGGTGTTACAGAAGGCAGAAAATCCGGTTCTGTTACTGGGCAGCGGGGCACTGTTGTCGCCCCATCTGGCGGACGAACTGGCGCAGGCGGTAAAACAGCTGGGTATACCGGTCTACTGCAGCGGAATGGCCCGTGGGCTGTTGGGGCGGAACCATCCGGATCAGTTTTTTCACTATCGGAAAAAAGCCCTGAAGGAAGCCGACCTTATCATCCTGGCAGGTGTGCCGGTGGATTTTCGGCTGGACTATGGCCGGCATCTGGGACGGCGGGCAGTTAAAATTGCCCTTAACCGCAACCGACAGGAATTGTACAAGAATCTGCGCCCTCAGCAAGCCGTGCTGGCAGATCCGGCGGCTTTCCTGATCGCACTGGCGGGCCGTGCTCCGGCATCTCCCGGGTGGAAAAACTGGAAAGATGTGTTACAGAGCCGCGATGACGAACGTGAAAAGGAAATTGCCGAAATGGCAGCAACGGAAGTTCAGGGTATCAACCCCCTGCAGCTTTTCCGGCATCTGGAAGCGCACCTGCCGGAAAACAGTATCCTCATAGCAGATGGCGGAGATTTTGCCGCTACTGCTGCGTACACTATGCGACCTCGCAGGCCCCTGGGCTGGCTTGATCCCGGTGTGTTTGGCACACTGGGCGTGGGCGGTGGTTTTGCGTTGGGTGCGGCAGCCAGTTACCCGGATGATTATATCTGGATCATTTACGGCGACGGAAGTGTGGCCTACAGCCTGGCCGAATTTGAAACATTTGCCAAAAACGGCCTGAAAGTATGTGGGATTGTGGGTAATAACGGTTCCTGGGAGCAGATTGCCCGCGATCAGATAGCCCTGTTGGGGGCAGAAACAGCAGTGTCGCTGCCCCGGACCGATTATGATAAAGTAGCTGGCGGGTATGGTGCTGCAGGTGAGCGCGTACATACCCAAGCGGAGTTTGAAAAAGCCCTGAAAAATGCCATAGCAAGCATGGACCGCGGTGTGCCGTACCTGATCAATGCCGAGATCGGGAGCACGACATTCCGCAAGGGTAGTATTTCAATGTAGGGTAAAAAATACCCGGAATAGTTGGTGGCAACCGATTTGGGAAGGCGGGCCGCCATTGTCTGTTCACCAGGTTTTGGTCCGGTTTCGAAGCGTATGCAGGTGGAGAACAAACTGGACAAATCCGCAAAATGGATCATTATGAGTTGGTACGAACGTTTGCGTTTGCTCTTACATATTATCCGCTGGCGGTTTTCGTGGTCCAGAAAGGACCTTAACTACAGCCCGAAAGACGTTGCCTCCGGTAAATTTATCTCGGCCCGCGAGGCTGCTACGCTGATCCCGGACGGCACCACGGTATTTTCCAATGGTCTGGCCGGCAATGCGCGATGCTCGGTGTTTTTCTGGGCAATCCGGGACCGTTTTCTGAAGACCGGACATCCGTGCCAGCTCACCTGGGTAAATGTTGGTGCACAGGGTGGCCGCGGCAAAGTGCCGGGCACTATTGAAGAACTCGGGTTGCCAGGCCTGATCGAGCGGTATATTGCCGGGCACCTGGAAACCTGTAAGGCTCAGTTGCGCCTGGCTGAAAAAGGCGCGCTTGAACTCCATACTCTTCCCCAGGGAGTAATGACCATGCTGCTCGACGGGCAGGCACATGGCCGCACCCGCCTGACCAGCCGCGTCGGTGTCGGCACTTTCCTCGATCCCCGGGTCGGGCAGGGTAGTTCGCTGACCCCCGATGCACTGGCACAGTACGTCGCTGTAGATGGTGACCCGGAACGCCTGTTGTATTTCCTTCCCAAAGTGAAAATTGCGCTGATCAACGCACCGTATGCAGATACCGAGGGCAATATATACCTGCAACATGCGGCTGCCTGGACTGAAAGCCTGGAATCGGCACGTGCAGCACGTGCCAATGGAGGAAAGGTACTGGTAACGGTCAGCTCGATCATACCCAAAGATGACACGGCTGTCAGCCTGTCTGCAGAAGAGGTGGACTACATTGTCGTACACCCCTATAATGAACAAACTGCTTCCATCCGCCAAACCCGGTACTGGCCTATGTTTGTGCCAGGCGGGATACAGGATGCCAATCATGCCGCCCGGCAACTGCGATTTATCAATAATATCCTGAAAATAACTCCTGTTCGCGGAGCAGTGGAATATGCACTGGCCCGCTTGGGAGCTAAGGTTTTTGCAGATGCGGTTGGTCCGGGTGCCATGGTGAATATCGGTGTGGGCTTCCCGGAGGAGGTTGCCCGTCAGTTGGTAGCACAGCGCCTTTCGGACCAACTGATTTTTACAACGGAGGCTGGTGTGTATGGAGGGTTACCGGCCCCGGGCATATTTTTCAGTGCGGCGATTGGCCCGAAGCATATGGAACCGTCAGTCGAGATGTTCCGCCGGTATGAGTCCGGTCTGGATGTAGCTGTATTGGGTTTTCTTGAAGTAGATGGTGCCGGAAATGTCAATGCTTCCCATCGTGGTGGGCGGGTCCTGGATACCGTGGGTCCGGGAGGTTTCCCGGATATCGCCAACGGTGCTCATACGATCATATTTATCGGCACCTGGATGGCAAAGGCACAGTTTGCGCTCGATAGGAACCGGTTGCGTATCATGCGCTCCGGCTCCTGCAAATTTGTCCGGAAAGTGCGGCATATCACCTTTAATGCACAAGAAGCCTGGCGGATGGGGAAACGGGTTTACTATGTCACCAATGTCGGTGTATTCAAGTTAACCAGCCGTGGTCTTGAACTTTGTCAGGTGGTGCCTGGGGTTGATGTCGAGCGGGATATCCTGCAGGTAAGTACCGCCCGGATCCACCTTCCGCGGGGCCGCCAGGTCCCGGTAGTATCAAATGCGGTCCTGACGGGTAACGGGTTTGAAATTCACCTGCAGGAGCCGGAATTGGAAAGCGTGTAGGCTAAAAGCCACCACCTTATGGAGACTCGTGTTAGTGTTTAACCAGCACAGTCTGATAGACCAGTTGCCCGAATTTAACAATACCATGAGGGCTTTCCCGCATTTACCACTGGAGTTGGCCATGACATAGTCGGCTCCTTCGGTCTCATTGGGGCTTAAAACGCGTTTGTTGATGCCGTGACCCGTCCCTCAAATACCAGAGCTGACCGTCCGATAATCTCTTCAAATGGAAGTTCGTACAATTGTGCCTGAAGGGGAGCTGTCGCTGTCAGGAGAAACCGCAACATGCATATATGAGATAATACCGAAGTATATTAAATGATAGACTGATCAGTAAAAATGAAGAAAGTGTTTGTTTCCGGCGCAACCGGGTATATTGGTGAAGTGCTTAGTACAAAAATAGCCGAACTGGGACTGCAAGTACAAGTTTTGGTCCGGAATCCTGCAAAAAGCCATCGCTTGCAACATCCGAATATTTCCGTGGTCGGAGGTACACTGGCTGATCAGGACCAGCTCCTCTCGGCCATGGAGGGCTGCTCGGAAGCCTACCATGTGGCAGCCCTGGCCGGAGTCTGGGATCCGGATCCGGCCGCATTCCGGAAGGTAAATGTGGAGGGTACGCTTCAGGTTTTACATGCTGCACACCGGCAGGGGGTACGACGGGTTGTGCTGACCTCGACGGCCGGCGTAATGGGACCGACACCCGACGGGCAACCGGTACGGGAAAATACCAACCCGGTCCCGATCCTGACCACTGCCTACGAAGCATCCAAACTGGAGGCCGAAGAAAAAGCACGGGCATTTGGGCAGGAGACCGGGCTGGAAGTGGTGATCGTCAACCCAAGCCGGGTGTACGGACCTGGTCAGTGGAGTGAAAGTAATGCCGTGACAAAAATGATCCGCGGATATGCCTCCGGTACCTGGCGGCTGATCCCGGGCGACGGCAGTAGTATCGGAAATTATGTATTTGTGGAAGATGTCGTCCACGGGCATTTGCTGGCTATGGAGAAGGGGCGCCCGGGAAAACGCTATATCCTGGGAGGCGAAAACAGTAGCTTCAACGCATTTTTTGACCGGATGGCAAAACTGACCGGCCGCCGTCACCGGATGATACGCCTGCCTCTGCCGGTAATGATGGGCTTTGCGCAGACACAGCAATTGCTGGCGGATACGTTCGGCCGGCGGCCCTTGATCACACCGCCATTTGTCCGGAAATACATGCGCGACTGGCCGCTCAGTAGTCAGCAGGCAGAAACGGAACTTGGCTACTCTCCCGTTTCACTGGAGGAGGGCATGCAGCGTACGCTGGAATGGTTGCAGCGCAGGCCCTGACAATAGTGCGATCACATATTGCGGCGATACTGGCCACCTACTTCGTACAGGGCATGTGTGATCTGTCCGAGCGAGCAGGTTTTTACGGCTTCTATCAGCTCCGAGAAAATATTCTCATTCCGGATGGCGGCCTGCTGCAGGCGCTGCAAGGCTTGCCGGGCTTTGTCCCCGCCGGCCTCCTTGAGCTGTGTCAACGTCTGGATCTGATCCTCTTTTTCCTGTTCAGTGGCACGGATCACTTCCTTGGGCAGGATCGTGGGCGAGCCTTCCTTGCTCAGGAATGTGTTAACCCCGATCAGGGGGAGTTCCCCTGTGTGTTTCAGCGTTTCGTAATACAGGCTTTCCTCCTGGATCTTGCCCCGCTGGTACATTGTTTCCATGGCGCCCAGTACGCCGCCGCGTTCAGTGATACGGTCGAACTCGGACAGTACAGCCTCTTCAACCAGGTCGGTCAGCTCTTCAATGATGAAGGAACCCTGTAGCGGGTTTTCATTTTTGGCCAGGCCCAGTTCCTTGTTGATGATCAGCTGAATGGCCATTGCCCGCCGTACCGACTCCTCCGTAGGTGTCGTGATCGCCTCGTCGTAGGCATTGGTATGCAGCGAGTTGCAGTTGTCATAGATAGCATACAAGGCCTGCAGGGTGGTGCGGATATCGTTGAAAGCGATCTCCTGGGCGTGCAGGGAGCGGCCGGAGGTCTGAATATGGTATTTCAGCATCTGACTGCGCTGGTTGGCGCCGTATTTCCAGCGCATGGCCTTGGCCCAGATGCGCCGGGCTACCCGGCCGATGACGGCGTATTCGGGGTCAACACCATTGGAGAAAAAGAAGGACAGGTTGGGGGCAAAATGGTCCACATGCATACCTCGGGAAACATAGTATTCCACAAAGGTGAATCCGTTGGCCAGCGTGAAGGCCAGCTGCGTGATCGGATTGGCGCCGGCCTCGGCAATGTGATATCCCGAGATCGATACGGAGTAAAAGTTGCGGACCTTGTTGCGGATAAAATATTCTTGCACGTCGCCCATTACCCGCAGGCTGAACTCCGTACTGAAAATGCAGGTGTTCTGCGCCTGGTCTTCCTTCAGAATATCAGCCTGCACAGTGCCGCGTACAGCCTGCAGCGCACGGGCTTTGATCGGTCCGTATACTTCCGGCGAAAGTACTTCGTCGCCGGTAATACCGAGCAGGAGCAGCCCCAGCCCGTCATTGCCGGCTGGGAGTTCTGGTGCATTATATTTGGGGCGGGCAAGGCCACGGTCGTCGTATTTTTCTTTCAGTTTGGCTTCTGCCAAGTCTTCCAGACCGTTTTCCCGGATATACTTTTCGCACTGCTGGTCGATGGCGGCGTTCATGAAAAATGCAGCTACGGTAGCAGCCGGCCCGTTGATCGTCATGGATACCGATGTCTTGGGGTCACACAGGTCGAAGCCGGAATACAGTTTTTTCGCATCGTCGAGGCAACAGACGGAAACGCCGGAGTTGCCGATCTTTCCATAAATATCAGGGCGGTAGTCGGGGTCTTCACCATAGAGGGTTACCGAGTCAAAAGCGGTACTCAGGCGAGCGGCCGGCAGCCCCTGCGAAACATAATGGAAGCGTTTGTTGGTCCGTTCCGGGCCGCCTTCGCCGGCAAACATCCGGGTGGGGTCTTCGCCTTCGCGCTTGAACGGAAATACCCCGGCGGTATACGGAAATTTGCCGGGAACGTTTTCCTGGAGCCGCCAGCGCAGGATGTCGCCCCAATCCTGGAAGCGCGGGAATGCCACGCGGGGAATCCGGCTGTGCGACAGGCTTTCGGAATATGTTTTTACCCGGATATCCTTATCGCGGACCTGATATACATATTCGTCCGCTGCATAGCGGGCCTTATCTTCATCATGCTGTTCCAGAATGCGTTTGCAGCGCCAATCGATCTGGGCTTCCAGTTCCCCGTATTTCTGATGCAATACCTGTGCGACATCATCGCCAACCTGCTCGGCGGCATTTTTCAGGCTCCACATTTTACGGGCGATAGATACCTGTTCGTCTACCTGTTTGTCGTAGTGGCGGTTACTTTCCGCAATTTCGGACAGGTACCGCGTGCGTTGCGGCGGTATGATGAATATCTTTTCCGACATTTCGCCGGAGGCCTTGAAATGTGATTCGAAGTCAGTGCCGAACTTTTCCGACAGTTGGTCCATGATCCGCCGGTACAACTGATTGACGCCAGGGTCGTTGAACTGGCTGGCAATGCAACCATATACCGGCATATCGTCTACCGCCACGTCCCAGGCGTTGTGGTTTCGTTGGACCTGTTTACGCACGTCCCGCAGCGCATCCAGTGCACCGCGTTTGTCGAACTTGTTGATCGCAACCACATCGGCAAAGTCGAGCATGTCGATCTTTTCCAACTGCGTGGCAGCGCCGAATTCCGGCGTCATGACGTACAACGACAGGTTGCTGTGGTCGATGATCTCGGTATCGCTCTGCCCGATACCACTGGTTTCCAGGATGATCAGGTCGAACTGGGCCGCTTTCAGGATCTCAACAGCCGACTGTACATATTTGGACAAGGCCAGGTTGCTCTGGCGGGTGGCCAGCGACCGCATGTATACCCGTGGGTTGTCGATGGCGTTCATCCGGATCCGGTCGCCCAAAAGGGCGCCCCCGGTCTTGCGTTTGGAAGGATCAACGGAGACGATCCCGATCGTCTTTTCCGGGAAGTCGAGCAGGAAACGCCGTACCAACTCATCGACCAGAGATGATTTGCCCGCGCCTCCGGTGCCGGTAATGCCCAGGACCGGCGGTTGCGGTGCGTTGGTTTTGATCTTGGGGGCGATCTCTTTTTCGTAAAAATCGGGATTGTTCTCGGCGATCGTGATAAGCCGGGCGATCGTTCCGGGGTTGGGAGTGGCGCTGTCTTTTTTGCTAAACCGGGTAAATTGGGTCAGTTCACCGTTGAGCGAGGTAGTCAGGGAATAATCGCACTGTTGCAACACATCGTTGATCATGCCCTGCAGGCCCATGGCACGGCCATCGTCGGGGTGGTAGATCCGCGTGATGCCGTACGCATGCAATTCTTCGATCTCCGAGGGCAGGATCGTGCCGCCTCCGCCGCCAAAGATCTTGATGTGCCCGGCGCCGCGTTCTTTCAGGAGGTCGTACATGTATTTAAAGAACTCCATGTGGCCACCCTGATAGGATGTGATGGCGATACCCTGCACGTCTTCTTCGATGGCGCAGTTTACAATTTCCTGTACCGAGCGGTTGTGCCCCAGGTGAATGATCTCCGCGCCCGTGCTCTGCATGATACGGCGCATGATATTGATCGCGGCATCGTGGCCGTCAAAGAGGCTGGCGGCAGTAACGAGGCGGACTTTATGCTGGGGTTGGTATGGTTGCGGATTTTGCATGGCTGGTGGTTAGGCAGTTCAAACTGGTCGTGGTACCCAAATTTAATAATTATTACGCAACGGAACTAAAAAAACACCCGTTTCCAAGTTATGTTCAGAAAATACAGTGTGTTGCGGAATATGATTTTGAGCGCAGTACAGCAAAGATACAACGAAACCCGGGAATAGAGAAAGCCGCGGGTTAGCGCAATTGCTTTTTCCCCGCCCGGATGATCCGGTAGAGCCGGATGCTGGTGCGGATAAGCCAGAAAATCCCAAGGCCGGCCAGTCCGGCGAAGATTATTCCGGCTACCGGTGATCCCAGTAAAAAGAAAGATGCCGCAGCGATTATACATAAATAGATGCCCAGCACCAGCAGGAGTGCCAGCAATACTTTACCGGTTACCTCCAGCCGTATCCCGGTTTGCCCGCACGATTGTGTTTGAAGGGCCTGGTCATGATTGTGCCGGCTGGTTTTGCTGAAAGCTGTGCCGGATGCCGGCGGACTCCATATAGCGGTGTTAGCTTCGGATGCTGTCGGCAATGAAAAGAGGAGCAGGAATACGAGCAAAAAATGGTTTGCCATAAGTACAGGGTTTTGTATCGATTTATAGACGTCTGCGACCTTATTCCCGTTGCCTAAGCGGGGATACACTGTATAAAATTACTACTTTGCCTGCCTGTTCCTTCTTTTACTCATCTGTTGCTTCGGTTTTTACTATGCGTTACCTGTCCATCGATTTTTACCGCGGCCTTACGATTGCCTTTATGCTGTTGGTGAACACGCCGGGTACCTGGTCCAGTGTCTATCCACCACTTTTACATGCCGACTGGCACGGCTGCACACCTACCGACCTGGTTTTTCCGTCCTTTATGTTCATTATCGGGGTGTCGATGTGGTTTTCTTTTGAAAAGTTCGGGCGTTCCCTCAACCGCCTGCTGGTTCAAAAGATTGTGCGACGTACGGTCATACTGTTTGGATTGGGACTGATCCTGGCGGCGTTCCCGTTTGTCGGGAAAAGCCTGGATACGTTGCGGGTTATGGGGGTATTGCAGCGGCTGGCCTTGGGATACGGACTGGCGGCTTTACTGGTCCTGGCACTTCCCGGACGGGTGCTGGCTGCGGTTGCGGGCCTTATTCTATTTGGCTACTGGGCACTATTGCTACAAATGGCCCCGCCCGGGCAGGATCCGTTCGGCCTGATGTACAACGGGGTCCGGCAATTTGACCTGACCGTGCTGGGCCCGGCCCATTTGTGGAAAGGAAAAGGGTTGCCTTTTGACCCGGAAGGCATACTGAGTACGCTACCGGCCATTGTTACAGTACTGTTGGGCTGGTGGAGCGGGCAGATCATGCAGAGGCGGCAATTGCAAAAAATACTGGCAGTACGTGATTTGCTGACCTGGGGTGTGGCGCTTGCCGGCGCCGGCCTGATCTGGGATTTCGCTTTTCCGATCAATAAAAGCCTGTGGACCAGTTCATTTGTACTCTATACGGGTGGAATTTCGATGATTCTGCTTGCCTTTAGTGTCTGGGCGCTGGATCTGGCAGACGGTAAACGCTACGTGCGGTTCTTTCTGGCCTTTGGTGCCAATCCGTTGTTTGCCTATGTGCTGGCGGGGCTGCTTACCAAGACCATGCTTTATGTAAAATGGCAGGAGAATGGCGAGACTGTATCTGCCTACAACCGGATCTATACCACTGTTTTTAAACCCATAGACGACGGGTCGCTGGGCTCCTTCCTGTTTGCGCTGAGTTTCCTGCTGGTCATCTGGCTGGTGTGCCTGGTGCTGTACCGCAGAAAGGTCTACATTAAGATATGAGGAGGACATTTTAAGCCGTTTTTAAGGCGAAAAACCGGCGTCAGGCTGGCTTTTCAGTTAAATATGGTTTACTTTTACTGTGTTTAATACCAACAATAAGATTACACCCTAAACCAACCTTATTGTGAATCTCCTGGAGTTATCGGAACAGGTCAGAAGTCTGATCGGATTTGCCCAGACGGATGAAGCCCTGGCTTTGCTGTCCCTGCATTGTTCCGGGTTGTTCCCACAGTTTAAAGACGATGTAGTGTTATTGGAGGGCCGGTTGAGCAATGCCAAACGCTATTTGCGGCAGGGGCAGCTCAGTCCGGAAGAATTCCGGCGTATCCTCAATGAGATCAATTTTTCCATTGTAGACCTCCTGGAAGACGCGGTTAAGCAACTGCCGGTACGCTCCAAGCGACGGGAAGGCAAGTTGCTGCACAGCATCCCTGGAGAAATGACGGTTGGAGAAGTGTCGCTTTGTGTGATCCGGATCGCCTACGATGAGGTGCAGTTGCGCAAAGACCTGCCGAAGGACCTGCCGGACACCATGGTGCAAAACCTGGAGGTGAGCGAACTGATGGGGGTTGAACTGATCGATGACAATGATGAACCGGCGTTCACGATCCAGCGAAAAACCAAACCACATCAGCCTACAGCAGAAGACCATTATTCCGAATGGCTGTTTGACGTGACCCCGTTACGCTCCGGCCGGTTCCCGTTGCGGGTCAAGATCTCTATGGTTAAAAAGATCGGGGAAGATGAATACCTGGAGAATATCAGCCTGGAAAAGGATATTGTGATTACCAGCAAGCCTGTCGAAAAGGCGGTGGAACCGGTGCAGCTGGAATATTCCAATATTGCGTTTTACTATACTGTCACGCCTGCTAAGGAGCGCGACAAAGCAGCGGCAGCACCGGTGCCGCCGTCGCCGGTCAAGGAGAACGGCGGCGGAGAACCCTGGTTTGAGTCGCACCGGCAACCGGTTTTTGAGATGCCGCGCGACCTGGGCGATTTTGAGACGGGAGACGTCCGGCCCTCCTCCGGCAAACGCACGACGGCAACGGTAATCAAAGTGTTGCTCGGTGCTGTTGCCGTAGCCCTTTGTGCTTTTGGCGGCTACAAACTATACCAGTATCTGAGCAACCGGAATGCCGATATTGATGGAGGCGATCCTTTTAGCATTGAGCCTCCTCCACCGGCAACTGGAATATATGCCTTCCCGTTGCAAGGTCGCGATCTGGCTCATGTGGAACTCAATGGCCACCCGGCAGATTTCCATATGCAAAACGACAGTTGCCTGGTCTTCTTCGAGCCAGCCAGCAACAACCAGACAATTCGGGTGCATTTTGCCGATGACCGGCAGTGTTTTGTTGTTTTTCTTGCTACCCGGGCAGGTTACCTGACTAAACCGTTCAGCCACTGTACCGAACCGCCCGGAGAGGACAATACCGATATGCAGCCAACCGAGCCTCCGAGAGTTTCAGAACCACCGCCGCTTACCACCACGCCTCCGCCGGGAACGGTTTCTCCGGGTGCCGCGCGCAAAACATACCGGCTCACGCTGGTGCAGGATATTGAAGCGGATGAAAATGTCATGCCTGCCCGCCCGATCTTTCCCAGGGCAGCCAATGTCTGGGTCGGAACCATGCCGGCCCGGTTGAGCGTACCGCCCAGGATGAAAAACCAGGTCGCTCAGGTCCGCCTGGAACCCGGAGCGGAGCACCAGGTACGCATCCGGATGACCGATGGCAGTACCTGTGAACAGGAGATGTTTTTAGGTGATATCACAGACCTGACGGTCAAATTGTGCCCGGTGCGACCGGTGTTATATACCTTTAAATGCAGTACCGATTATGCGCGTATCGTGCAGAGCATCACTATCGACGGGCATAAGCCCGACAGGCTGAATACGGAAGGCGATCAGATCACGATCAGCAAACGGTTGTTGCCTGCAGAGCGGTTTACGCTTTTCGTTACGTTCCAGAAGGCCAATAACTATACAAATGACAAAGCCTGTGAGATCGTCGTTCCGGCAGATGCAAAGACTTTCGAATTTTGTCCGGTAAAGCCGATAAACCGGATTGACTAGCGGGCCAATGCGCACTTATTTTCAGGTATGAACGCAGTTTTTTTCCAGCAGGGAACTTAACCTGCCGGAGCATTCGTTTACACTACATAACCCGAACGTGTAAACCGTCATGCTCTTTTTTTCGCAGCAGTCCGTATTGGTCCATTACACCCACTTTAAAGGAGTGTGGTTTGTCGTCAGCCTGAATGAGGTTATGGCTTATGCCTGAGGCTGCTGCCGCTTCGGGCGCCCGGTTGCTGGGAGCCGGTGCGCCCGAAGCGCTTCCCATTTCTGTCTTGATGTTGTTACGACCGCAGGTTGAGCAGTCCGGTAATTTCACGGACTTCACGCAGGGTTTCCTGGGCGCGTTTGCGGATCTCTGCGCTGCTGTCCTGGACCTGAGCCTTTACCGCGCGTTTATCGGCATTCAGCGTATGGAGCCGCTCGCGGAAAGCAGTGGTTAGCGCAGCCAGAGCGTCGGCGACCGTTTCTTTCAGGTCGCTGTATCGCAGGGCGCCGTTTTCATAGTCCGTCATCAGGGCATTATGGGCGTCCATTTGCCCGCAGGCCCGAAGGATCTCGAACAAGTTGGCGACGCCGGGGCTCATTTCACCTTCAGGAGTGTCACCGGTATCCGTCACGGCCGATTTGATCTGTTTGCGCAGGCGGTCTTCCTCACTGAAAAGCGTGATATAATGTTTCTCGCCGTAGCTTTTGCCCATTTTACGCGTGGGATCGGCCGGGGAAAGAATCTTGGGGGTCTCGGTAAAGAGGGGTTCCGGCATGCGGAAATATTCCTTGCCAAACTGGTGGTTGAATCGCTGCGCAATATTCCGCGACAGCTCCAGGTGCTGTTCCTGGTCTTTTCCAACCGGCACATAATCAGCATGGTAGATCAGGATGTCGGCTGCCTGCAGGATAGGGTAGAGGAACAGCCCCGAACTAACCACGGCGTCTTTGTCCTTCTCCTTCAGTTGATCCATTTTGTCCTTGAACTGCGTCATGCGGCTGAGTTCGCCGAAGGAGGTGACGCAGCTTAGTATCCACGACAGTTCGACGTGTTCAGGCACCAGGCTTTGCACGAACAGATGCTCCGGTTTGATCCCGCAGGCCAGCAGCTGGAAAACCATTTTCCAGGTATTGGTACGCAGTTGATCAGCCTTATAGGGCATGGTCATGGAGTGGTAGTCTACCACACTGAAGTAGCAGTTGTATTCCTGCTGGAGACGTACCCAGTTTTGTACGGCTCCAAAGTAGTTGCCGATGTGCAGGTCGCCGGTTGGCTGAATGCCGGACAGAACGTTTTTCATGACAATGCTGCGATTACCGAAATTTCAATATTGACAAACTTGGGCA
>SBHD01000037.1 GCA_006226345.1 Bacteroidota bacterium
TGATATGGTGCCCCGAAAGCTACCCGATTGCCATTTGATGAAAGCGATACAGAGTAGCCAGAAAAGTTACCTGCTTTATCACCGACGATATCTGCTCCAACTTGTTCCCAACTGTCTCCTGTCCAGTCGTATATCCTGACATATCCGGTAAAGTTGTTACTAAAAAAAAACAAATCACCACCGACTCCAATAGCTACCCTGTTACCATCCGATGATAGTGATACAGACCAGCCCAAACCCTCATCTGCTGCTTCCCCATCGATATCTTCCCCAATTTGTTCCCATATACTTCCATTCCAGCCATATACTCGTACCTGGCCGGTATCATCTGCGTTTCCATCATTTCCAGGCGCCCCGATGGCTACCCGACTGCCATTTGCTGAAAGTGATACGGAGTGACCAGACAAGTCGCCTGACCCTTCCCCATCGATATCTCCCCCCATTTGTTCCCAATTACTTCCCGTCCAGCCATATACTCGTACCTGGCCGGCATTACCTCCATTATCGTCATTATTAGTAGCCCCGATAGCTACCCTGGTTCCGTCCGATGAGAGCGATACTGAAGTTCCTGAAGCATTTGCTTGCGCCTCCCCATCGATATCTGCACCCAACTGTATCCAATTACCACCAGTCCATTCATACACCCGTACATGACCTGCCGCCTCGCCATTTCCATCATTCCCCGGAGCCCCGATAGCTACCCTGCTACCATCCGATGATAGTGATACAGATGAGCCAAAACCATCCTCGGGGCCTTCCCCATCGATATCTAATCCGATTTGTGTTTGAGAAAATAAAGGGCTGAAAATTGTGGCTATACTTAATAAGACTGTGAAGAATGAATTCATGTTTTTTATTGGTTTTGATTTATTAGAAGCCATCTCAAAACTGTCTTGATAGAACGATGATGCAAGCAAGTTTCAAAAAGCCTTTAAAGTTGACCAAATGATATTCATGTCGAGCAACGCACCTCCTGAAATTATGAATCCAGGCAAAGAGTCGTTCTACTTTCCAACGTTTACGGTATCTGCGCAATTTTCAGCCGTCCTGGGTCTTCGGTTTACTTCTGTTGGCGCGGTGAGGTGCAAGCACATCTGTTCCGTAACCCTGTTTCAAATGTTCGTCCAATCCATCACTATCATATGCTCTATCACCAATAAGTTTTTCAGGTACAGGTTCGACAAATCGTGATTCAAGCGTCGGATCGTACAACTGTTACGAATCACTCAAACCTTGACGCTACCTGGAGAATTAATCCAAGGTAATATAGGTAATTTTGTGCTGTTCGTAAATATAGCCTGATTTTCAGACACACCCCTGCTAACATACATTTACGAACAGTCCCCTAAAAATCGCTATCATATCCCTTGTCGATCAGTATCTTTTTGACCAGCGGCAGGGCATCTGAAATATCCTTGATCACCACACCTCCATAGATCCGTTCACTGCCATAAGCCGCATGAACAATAACGAAGGTTTCCAATGGAGCCTGGCGTACTCAGCAAAACCTGCCGGTTCCAACCATTGATTCGCTTATGAGCGTCACCCTGTGTTCTTCGGGAACAAATGGAACCAATTTAACAGATTGACTTTCTAAATAAACCCAGGAAGGCGTCAAGTCTTTTTTTACCTGCAGCCTTCGCAAGACATTCAGTCCGATATTCATTTTCTCAACGTGCCATCATGACGCTATCACCCGAAATTGCAGTACACCACATTCCACAGCAGAAACCGGTCCGGCAGATTTCCCCATTGGCCTCCGGTTTCGTTTTATCAGCAAATGGCGTCTGCTAAATGGAGTGTCCGTTTCCGTTGCAAGGGCAGAAATTCTGCCATAACTTGCCACGGGGAATCCGTCAGAAGTTCAAACTTCTGGCGCATAAACTTGCGAACTGGATGTGCGCAGGTTATGCCCTGATTCCTTTTTTACCCTGATCTGAATTTCCAAACAAGCGCCAAATGAGTTCACACACCTGTTTTCTCCTGTTCGTTTTTAGTCTGATCCATTTCAATGGTGTTTCCCAGTCATCGGGCATACCCAGCAGCATCGCCGGTCAGTCCTTTAACCCTTCCACCCTGCTTTGGTACGATGCCGCCGCCAAAAGATGGGAAGATGCCTTGCCGGTGGGCAATGGCAGGTTGGGCGCCATGGTATTTGGCAGAAACGGAGAAGAACGAATTCAACTGAATGAAGAAACCTATTGGTCGGGCGGACCTTACTCCACAGTGGTAAAAGGCGGTTATAAGGTATTGCCCGAAATCCAGCAACTGGTATTTGAGGAAAAATATTTAGCGGCGCATAACCTGTTCGGGAGGAACCTGATGGGCTACCCGGTGGAGCAAATGAAATATCAGTGCCTTGCCAACCTGCACTTGTTTTTCAACAATCAGGACAGCATTGTCAACTATAAAAGATGGCTGAATCTGGAAGACGGTATTTCAGGGGTTAGTTATTTGGCCAATGGTATTACCTATCAAAGGGAGGTATTTGCGTCAGCGCCGGACCAGGTAATTGTGGTGCGCATTACGGCCGATAAGCCAGGCAGCATTTCCTTTACGGCTAATCTGCGGGGTGAACGAAACCAGGCACATTCCAATTATGCCACCGATTATTTCCGGATGGACCCTTACGGCAATGACGGATTGATACTAACGGGAAAATCGGCCGACTATATGGGAGTAGAGGGAAAGTTGCGGTACGAAGCCAGGATCAAAGCCATCCCTGAAGGCGGCGCCATGCGAACCGATGGTGTGCACCTCATCATTGACGGTGCTGATGCTGTCACCTTGTACGTTGCCGCTGCCACCAATTTTGTCAACTACAAAGATGTAAGCGCCGATCAGCACCAGCGGGTGGATGATTACTTTAAAGGGATAAAAGGCAAATCGTACAACGCAATTTTAGCAGCAGCAACAGCCGACCATAAAAAATATTTCAGCAGGGTCTCTCTTCAATTGCCCAATTCGGCTAATTCTTACCTGTCCGTGCCTGAAAGGATCCAGAAAACCCAAACCGAACCCGACCCCGCTCTGGCTGCCTTGTGTTACCAGTTCGGAAGATACCTGATCCTTGGATCATCGAGGCCGGGCACTGAACCCGCCAACCTGCAGGGCATCTGGAACAACAGCATGAACCCCATGTGGGATTCAAAATATACCACCAACATCAACACGGAAATGAATTACTGGGCGGTGGAGACCGGCAACCTTTCAGAATGTGCGGAACCGCTGATGCGTATGATACGGGAATTGACCGACCAGGGCTCAGCGGTTGCTAAAGAACATTACGGCGCCAGCGGTTGGGTGTTTCACCAGAACACCGATTTATGGCGGGTGGCGGCGCCGATGGATGGCCCAACCTGGGGAACATTTACCGTGGGTGGGGCATGGCTCTGCACCCATATCTGGGAGCGTTATCAATACACCATGGATCACGGTTTTCTGAAAGAGTTTTTTCCCATAATGGAAGGCTCCGTTCAGTTCTTCCTGGATTTTTTAGTGCCGCATCCCAATGGAAAATGGCTGGTCACCAATCCTTCCACGTCACCGGAAAATTTTCCCGACGGAGGCGGCAACAAGCCCTACTTTGATGAAGTGACGGGCGGGTTCAGGGAGGGTACTACCATTTGTGCCGGCTCTTCCATCGATATGCAAATATTGTACGACCTGTTCGGATATTATATCGAAGCGGCTAGAGTTCTGGGTAAAGAAGATGTCTTTGTACAGAACGTAAAAGCAGTAAGGGAAAAGTTAGTGCCGCCGCAAATCGGGAGAGATGGTTCTTTGCAGGAATGGGCGGATGACTGGAAATCGCTGGAGGAAAACCACCGCCATTATTCACATATGTATGGTTTATACCCGGGCAGGATATTATATGAAAAAAGGACACCGGCCTTACTTGATGCCTGTAAAAAAGTGTTGGAAGAAAGAGGCGATGCTTCCACCGGATGGTCCCGCGCCTGGAAAATGGCCTTATGGGCAAGGCTAAAGGATGGCAACCGGGCCAATAAAATTTTTAAGGGTTATGTAAAAGAACAGGCTTGCTCCTCCCTGTTTGCCTTATGTGGCAGGGCATTGCAGGTCGATGGCAGTTTGGGGGTTTCCGCTGCTGTAACAGAAATGCTGATGCAATCGCATGACGGATTTATCCAGCTTTTACCTGCATTGCCGGACGAATGGAGCGAAGGAAGGTTTAAAGGCGTTTGTGCAAGGGGCGCTTTTGAACTCGACTTTAGCTGGAAAAACAAAACTGTGACACAGTTAACTGTTTTATCCAAAGCCGGAGAGGTTTGCCGCATGGAATACAAGCCGGGCATGCAGATCAGCAACAACGGAAAAAAGGTGGCATATAAACAGCTTCCGAACGGTTTTATAGAGTTTAATACTGTGAAAGGGTTGGTTTACCTGATTCAATAATTATTTATGTATCTATGCAATAGTTCAAGGGCATGCAAATTTTGGGCCCCGGTAGGAAACACCCAAACACGCTCTCATAAAATTTCCAATTAAATGAGCACTTTCCCTAGCATATTCAATGATGTGATCGGCCCGGTAATGCGGGGCCCTTCGAGTTCGCATTGTGCCGCGTCGCTGCGTATTGCCCGCATTTGCCGGGATTTGATGGGTGAAGACATCAAAGACATCCTGATTGAATTTGACCCCAACGGTTCATTGGCTACCACGCACAAGAGTCAGGGGTCTGATATGGGTTTGTTCGGCGGCTTCCTCGGGTGGGAAGCACATGACGAACGGCTGCCAGAATCAGATAAACATATTGTTACAGCCGGAATCAATGTAAACATCAGCATCACGGATATTGGCAACAGCCATCCCAATCTTTATCAGATAACATTATCGAACAATAAGGAAACAAGAAAACTCAGGGCCATTTCCACCGGTGGCGGCATGATAGAAGTGACGGCCATTGATGAAGTGCCTGTTTCCATGGCTGGAGATTATTTTGAGACGCTCATTTATTGTGACAAGCCGGAAACCATTTTGCCGTTCCTGGAAGCATCAAGTATTTATGATGAAATAACAGTACATAAAGGCGCTGTTTGTTTCATAGAGATCAAATCGCAGGCTTTTTTAGATGCGGCTGTTTATAACGAGCTGCAGCAAATGGAAGGTTTACTGTTTATCAAAGAGCTACGCCCGGTATTGCCGGTAATGTCCCGCAAGGATTTACAGGTTCCTTTTAGTACCTGTACTGAAATGCTGGAATACAACAAAGGCAGGAACAAAGCCCTCTGGGAACTTGCAGTTGATTACGAAATGGCCAGGGGAAATATTTCTGCAGCAGCTGTATTGGAAAAAATGCGCAGTATTGTTCAGACCATGGGTAATGCAATTGAATCAGGACTGAAAGGAACGGAGTATCATGATCGCATTTTAGGAAGCCAGTCACCGCAGTTCAAAGAAAGAATGGACGCCGGCCTGTTGGTCGGTGGTGATGCCAACAACCGCATCATTATGTACACCAGCGCCATGATGGAAGTCAAGTCTTCCATGGGAGTGATCGTAGCGGCTCCTACTGCCGGAAGCTGTGGTGCATTGCCTGGAGCATTGTTCGGCACTGCACATGCATCGGGAATAAGCGAAGATTTGTTGGTAAAAGCGATGTTGTCTGCCGGGTTGATTGGCGTGTTCATTGCAGCGCAGGCTACGTTTGCTGCCGAAGTAGGTGGTTGCATGGCCGAAACCGGATCGGGCGGAGGAATGGCTGCCGCTGCTATTGTTGAAATGAAGGGAGGAACGTTGGAGCAATCCATTGCTGCTGCTTCGCTGGCATTGCAAAACTCTTTGGGCATTATCTGCGATCCCATCGGCAACCGGGTAGAAGCGCCCTGCCTCGGAAGAAATGTAATGGCAGCCACGAATGCTGTTTCCTGCGCCAATATGGCATTGTCCGATTATGAAAAACTGATTCCGCTGGATGAAGTGATACAAACCATGAAAGCCGTAGGCGACCAGATCCATCATACATTGCGCTGCACCAACCTTGGCGGACTCTCCATTACTAAGACGGCCCAAAAAATAGAAGCCATGTTGGAAGAACAGCCGCAGAAATTTTTCAAAAGCTGCTGAATGGAAGTGCAATTTTTAATGCACGTCCGTTTACGCTGAACTGTCAGATCATGTCTTGACTATTGCATATAATGGTACGGAACGCGCTCCCTGCCAGTTATTGCATCAGGCGTATAGTTGGGCTTAGATTTCTTCTTTTTCAATTATTTTTATTGCCCCTATCTCCAATAGAGGCTCTAACATGTTTGCCGCTCCACTATGTTCAACAATTTTTCCGTTGATTACTCTGTCCAAATTAATACCGCTTATCTGAACCATCTTGTTCGTTGGCTTTATACCCATCCATTCTCCTGAATGAGTCCCAGTCATGGTATATGAGGTTGCAACCCATTCACCCTCACATATTTGATTTTTAATTTGCAAATTTAGATCTGGGTAAGTCTTTCTGACTCCAAGCACATGCTGAATTGCACCCTCTATCCCAAGAATATAGCGCTTTTCATTATATTCTTCAACGTAGTTTTCATCGATGAACTCAGAGATTCTTTCAACGTTGCCTGTATTGATTACCTCTAAGGTATATTTCCTGACTATTTCCTTTTCCATAAGTTGTTTTACTGATTGATTTTTTCTTCTTTGGTTTATAACGGTCTGTACAGCCGCAGTTGCCAGCCTTTGCTTGCAATTGATGGCTGCGCTTTGTTCGTCGAGCCCCGAACCGTAGTACAACAGAATGGCCGCTGCTGATTGCTCCAATGTCAAGCCCCACTATTGGCAATACCGATGTTAGGGGCTCGTTGTTCTTTGTCTTTCTTGAATTGTTGCCAACTTCCATTTGTCCCGCTTCTCCAAAGCCATTCAAGAGGTCCGAACTTAAACTTGCTAAACCACCATTTGCTAAACAATATTTGAAAGAGGAAAAATAGAAATCCAAGTCCAAGTGCTGCTGTCCCTGATAATTTTAATAAAAGTCCAAGTCCATAGCCATAAAAAATAAAAATCCCAAAAGCAGATTGCAATACAT
>SBHD01000101.1 GCA_006226345.1 Bacteroidota bacterium
GTCGGGGATGTCGACCGGTTCGCCATGTTTGTACCGGACTGCCTGGATGCAGCGTCCGGACGGGATGTAGTATTTGGCTGTGGTGAGTTTGATCTTGGCGTTGTAGCCCACGTCTTTGGTATTCTGTACCAGCCCCTTGCCGTAGCTGCGCTGTCCCATCAGGACGCCGCGGTCGAGGTCCTGTAACGAACCGCAGACGATCTCGCTGGCCGAGGCACTCATTTTATTGATGAGTACCACTACCGGGATATTGCCGTCGATAGGGCTTTGCCGGGTAGCGAAACTGCGGTCCCATTCCGGTACTTTCCCTTTGGTGCTGACAATGAATTCGCCCTTAGGCAAAAAGACATTGGCTACGTTAACCGCCTCGTTTAGCAGGCCACCGCCATTGTTCCGGAGGTCGAGGATAACGCCTTTGAGGCCGGGGTTTTTACGCTTGAGTTGCTGCAGGGCGTTGGCAACATTAGAGCCGGCCTGTTGGGTAAAGGTACTGAGGTTGATATACCCGATATTTTCAGCTACAATGCCGGAATGTGGTACATTCTGGGCTTCCAGCACACCCCGTTCGAGGGTAATGCGCTGGTCTTTGTTCTCACCCGGGCGCCGTACGACCAGGTCGATCTTGGTTCCCGGTACTCCACGGAGAAAGGCCATCACGTCGCTTTCGGAGCGACCTTTGGCGCTTTGGCCGTCGACACTGATAACAGCATCGCCGACCTTCAGCCCGGATTTGTGTGCGGGGCTGTCTTCCAGGATCTCTGTAAGGACAACCCAGTCGCCCATTTTTTTTGCTTCGGCACCGACAGCATTAAAGCGGCCGTCGTAGAGGTAACGGTACCCCTCAATATCCGTTTCGGAAATATAGTTGGTAAAAGGATCGAGCCCCTCCAGCATGGCATCCATGCCGGAGCGCATGAGTTTGCCGGGGTCGAGTTCGTCGACATACGAGTGGTTGATCTCCTTATAGGCATTGGTGAAGATCTCCAGGTTTTTGATGATCTCGAAGTATTTGTTGTCTTCAAAGCCTTTGAAGGCAAACAAGCCGGCAGCAGCCAGGCAGATCAGGAGAACTATTTTTTTGTGCATAACTCTACGGGTTCCGAAAATTGAAGAAACAATGGGTTGGTTGGGGCGATCAGTTTGGTACGAGAGCGGGAAAAATACCATGCCTCGTGTTGTTGCACCAGAATTTCAGACAAAACTACCGGCAGCGGGTCAAAAGGACCGGAAAATCCGGACCGGTCAGGAAATAAAGTTCCGGAGTGTTTCCAGCAGTTCCACCGGTTTGTCGGCGTGTACCCAGTGGCCGGCGCCTGCAATGGTGACGATATCGGCTTTCGGGAACAGGGACTTGATTAACGCAAAATCGTCGTCTTTGATATAATTGGAACGGCTGCCACGAATAAAAAGTGTTGGTTTTTCGAACGGCGTACCTTGTACAGGCCCCAGGATGCTGGTGTATTCCTTCCACAACACGGGCAGGTTGATCTTCCAGGCATAGCCGCCATCCTGCCGTCGGGTGATATTTTTCAGCAGAAACTGCCGGATAGCGAAGTCGGGAATGCGCGTCTTTAAAAAATCATCGGCTTCCTGACGCCGGCTGATCCGGCTCAGGTCGAGGTCCAGCAAGGCCCTGAATATTTCGGTGTGGTTGCTGGCGGCTTCTCCCGGGGCAATATCGATCACCACCAGTTTGTCTACCATATCCGGATGGTCAAGGGCAAACTGCATGGCGACCTTCCCACCCATAGAGTGGCCGATCAGGGTGGTAGAAAAGATCCAGTGGCTTTCGAGAAAGGCTTTCAGGTCGTCGGCCATTTCCGGGTACGTGTGCGTGGGTACATGCAGCGAGCGCCCGTGGTTGCGCAGGTCGGGCGTGACGACCAGGTGGTGGTCGGCAAGTGCTTTGGCAATGGTTTGCCAGTTGTCGGAAAAACCAAACAGGCCGTGGAGGATCACAATGGGATCTCCCTGGCCGAATTCGCGCGCATACAGCTCCATAATGTGTCAAAACGGCGGGCCGGCGGTATTGTTCAACACCTGCCGGGTGCCTTTTACTCAATAAAAACCAAACAACAAAAAAACAAACATTTGGTATTCAGTGTTTTACGTCAATTTTGCCGCCTTGTACAAGGCGCCTGCGAAATTAGCCCCCTTCCGGCATACCAAAGCGTACTAATTTTGCCGTTCCTTTTTTCATGGAAATCAGATCTGACCATATGATTCGAAATGTGATACTCTTCCTGGCTGTTGTCCTGTCGGTTGTCTGGGCCGGCTGCGGTGGAGACAAAACAAAACAGGCAGTCCAGGACGCCGGTCCGGACCCCGAACTGGCCTTGCTGACCCAACAACTGGAACAAAACCCGGAAAACGATTCGCTCTTATTTCGCCGGGCCGAGGTGTACTACAACCTGGAAGGCTACGACGAAGCCCTGCGCGACCTTTCGCAGGCCATCCGGCTCGATTCCCTGCAGCCGCAGTATTATCATCTGCTGGCTGATGTGTTGCTCGATTACGCGCGCCCCAACGATTCCAAACGTGCGATCGACGTCCTGCTTACGGCAGCACACCTGTTTCCCGGCCGGGCGCAGACCCTGCTCAAACTGAGTGAATTTCAGCTCATCGTGCAGCAGCACACGGAAGCGCTGGCCACGCTGGACAAGATCCTGCAGCAGGATCCGCAGAATTCGGAGGCTTACTTCATGGCCGGCCGCGTAGCGCTGGACATGGGCGACACCACCCGGGCGATCAGCTCGCTGCAGAAGTCGGCACAACTGAATGCCGATAATGCCGAAGCCTGGCGTTTTCTGGGCCGGATCTTTACCCAGCGCAACAACCCGCTGGCCATCCGGTATTTTGACAATGCCCTGCGGGTGGATTCCACCGACCTGGAGTCGCGCGAATACAAAGCAGTTTATTACAAGCTGCGCGGTGAGTTTGACAAGGCATTTGATATCTATCGCGACATCATCATTCGAAATCCGGACTATTCCAATGCCTACTTTGATATGGGGGCCATATACCTGGAGATGGATTCCCTGCAGCAGGCATACGAGCATTTTAACCTGGCGGTCCGGACAGACCCTTTATTTGTAAAGGCATATTTTTTCCGCGGGCATACGTCCGAGCTGATGGGTAACCTCGATGCTGCCCGGGCTGATTATCTGCAGGCCAGCAAAATGTCGCCCAATTATCCGGAGCCCAAAGCAGCCCTGGAGCGGCTGGGTAGCGCGCCGCAGTGATCTTGCTTTTCCTTCCGGTATAATATTGTTACCTTCAAGGGTACTCATACGTTATGCCTACCTATGCGATTGGCGACATACACGGTTGCAACCGTACCTTTCAGGCGTTGCTGGAGCAGCTGCCGCTCCAGCCGGGGGATAAGCTGGTCCTGCTGGGCGATCTGATCGACCGGGGGCCGGATTCGAAGGGGGTGGTGGACCTGGTATTTCGCCTGCGGGAGTATGGCCACCGGGTGGTCTGCCTGCGTGGCAACCACGAACAGTTGTTGCTGGACGCCATTGCGGACGAAAGTGCCTGGAACAGGTGGCTCATCAACGGCGGCCTGGAAGCCCTCGAAAGTTTTGGCCTGGCCCGGCCGGATCAGATCCCGGAGTTGTACCTTGATTTTTTTCGCGCTATGCCGTTTTGGTATGAGACGGATGGCTTTCTCTGTGTACATGGCGGCCCGGATTTTTCCCTGGCCGACCCGCTGGAAAATGAACATCGCCTGCTCTGGATGCGGCGTTGGTATGCGGATATCGACTATCAGTGGCTGGGCGACCGGACGATCCTCCACGGCCATACACCTGAAGAAATGGAAATGATCGAGACACAGTACCGGAACCTGGAGACCGGCCGGTATTTAAACCTGGACAACGGTTGTGTATATGCCTACAGGGGTATGTTGCGCAGCGACCTGGGCCGCTTGCTGGCTTTTTCCCTTGATGAAGGAAAATTGTTTGTCCAGAAATGCGTTGAGTAGCAGACAGCGCTACCTTTGCGCCCCTTTTTCATTCTAAAATTCATTATTTATTTATGAAGATCTCTGTTAAGACCATGCTGTTGCTGCTGGCAACGGCTGCCCTGAGCGTAACTGCTTGTAAGAAAGACGAAGAGTCTAATGCCGACAAACTCACGGCTGCTACCTGCTGGCAACAGACTTACAGTGAGACCCTTGACCCGATCACTAATACCTGGGAAGCGGATGTCATCGATGCTTGTGACCGTGATGATTGTATCAACTTCAAAAGTGATGGTACCCTCACCGTTGATGAAGGTGCGACCAAGTGCGATCCTGCGGACCCGCAGACCAGCACAGGCACCTGGACGATCAGCACGGATGGTAACACGCTGACAATCACAGAAGATGGCGGCGCAGGATCCGCTGTGTTTACGATTATTGAACTCTCCAGTACTAAGATGATCGTGGAGATTGACTTTTTCGGCTTCAAAAACCGCACGACGTTCGAATCCAACTAGTGACAAGGCAGCTCCACAAAACCCGGCCGCGCAGCCGTTCCGCCTGTTTCGGCGTGCAACTGTTGCGCGGCTTTTTTGTCGTACAACGCATATCTTTGCAACCTTTTTCCACTTCAGGCGGTTTCGCCCTCAAGCAATCAATAAAATTCATGTTCCCAAAGTACGATGTCATTGTAGTCGGCGCCGGCCATGCCGGATGTGAAGCGGCGGTTGCTGCGGCCAACCTGGGCTGCCGGGTTATGCTGGCCACTATGAACATGCAGACGATCGCCCAGATGAGCTGCAACCCGGCAATGGGCGGGGTGGCCAAAGGCCAGATCGTACGGGAGGTGGATGCCCTGTGCGGGTATTCTGGAATTGTGACGGATCATACCATGATCCAGTTCCGGATGCTGAACATGTCGAAAGGGCCGGCCATGTGGAGCCCGCGCGCGCAAAGCGACCGGATGGCCTTTGCGGCAAAATGGCGGCAAATGCTGGAAGCGCACACGAATATTGATTTCTGGCAGGAGATGGTGAACGGCCTGATCGTAAAAGACGGCCGGGTATGTGGCGTGCGTACCGGAATGGGACTGGAGATCGAAGGGAAAACGGTCATTCTGACCAATGGCACCTTCCTCAATGGCCTGATCCATATAGGAGAGAAACAGTTTGGCGGAGGCCGCGCCGGTGAGCGTGCAGCGACCGGTATTACGGAGCAATTGGTCGAACTGGGCTTTGAGGCCGGCCGGATGAAAACCGGCACCCCGCCCCGCATCGACGGACGGACGATCGATTATTCGCGGATGGACCTGCAGCCCGGTGATGAGCCGGCGGGCAAATTCTCATTTACCGATACACCGCCCCTGACAGAACAGGTACCCTGCCATATTACCTTTACCAACCAGAAAGTACACGATATTCTGCGTACCGGTTTTGACCGCTCGCCGATGTTCAACGGGCGTATCCGGGGGCTGGGGCCGCGCTACTGCCCCAGTATTGAGGATAAGATCGACCGGTTCAGCAGCAAGGATTCCCACCAGTTGTTTGTCGAGCCGGAAGGCCGGGATACCTGTGAGGTCTACATCAATGGGTTCTCTTCTTCCCTGCCCGAGGATGTTCAGTACAAGGCGTTGCGGCTGATCCCGGGGCTGGAAAACGCCAAGATGTTCCGGCCGGGATACGCGATCGAATACGATTATTTTCCGCCCACCCAGTTGCAGCTAACGCTGGAGACCAATCTGGTGAAAAATCTCTTTTTTGCCGGCCAGATCAACGGAACAACCGGTTATGAAGAAGCGGCCTGCCAGGGTTTGATGGCCGGCATCAACGCTGCCCTGGCAGTGAAGGAAGAAGAACCGCTGGTGCTGAAGCGCTCGGAAGCCTACATCGGTGTGTTGATCGACGATCTGGTGAATAAAGGCACGGAAGAGCCCTACCGGATGTTTACCAGCCGGGCAGAATTCCGCATCCTGCTGCGACAGGACAATGCCGACCTCCGGCTCACCCCGATCGCCCAGCGGCTGGGTATGGAGGGGGCAGACGTGCGTATGGAACGGGTACAGGCCAAGGAAAAGGCTGCAGCAGAGATCGAGACCTTTTTCCGCAATGCCTCTGTAGCACCGGAAGAGGTGAACGGGTACCTGGCTTCCGTTGATTCGGCACCGGTCGTGCAGAAAGTAAAGTTGTACAATATCCTGCTGCGTCCGCAGGTCAATATCCGGAGCCTGGCGCAGGCCTTGCCGGAGTTGGGCCGCTTCCTGACAGCCTTTGAACAGGAATTTGTCGAGCTGGCCGAGATCAATATCAAATACGACGGGTACATCCGCAAGGAACAGGAGATGGTGGAAAAAATGAGCCGGCTGGAGGATGTGCACCTTCATGCGGATTTTGACTACCGGTCCCTGACTGCCCTGAGCGCAGAGGCGCGCGATAAGCTCAGCCGTCACAAACCGCGTACGATCGGGCAGGCCAGCCGGATCTCCGGCGTCAGTCCGGCCGATGTCAGTGTGCTGCTGATCCACCTGGGCCGGTGATCTGCAGCTGAACCTTGCAGGTTTCGCGCTGTTTTGTCTGAATAAACTGTACAAATCCGGTCTAAATTAAGCCCCTCGGGCAAAAGCCTTGCTCCGGGGGCGGTAAGCCTACGCGGCATTGTGTATTTTCGCGCCGCACAACCGATCGGCTATGATATTTCAAGGTGCCTTGTTGGGGCTTTCACTGAGTTTTATGGTGGGGCCACTTCTGTTTGCGATCGTTCAGGCCAGTCTTGAGCGCGGTTTCCGGGCGGGATTTGCGCTGGCAGCAGGGATCTGGACCAGTGATGGCTTGTATATCCTTCTGGTCATTAAGGGGGTGGATGCGCTGGAAACGCTGACGTCATTGCCGAATTTCAGGTTATGGGCCGGCCTGCTTGGCGGGCTGGTGCTGGTGCTGTTTGGTATCGGTACGCTGCTCCGGCGCAAACTGCCGGTACAGGACGATCACCATACCACTGCCGATCGGGTGCTGGACGTACTGGATGGCCCCGAACCGCCGGGCGTGGAACACAACTGGATGCGTTGGGGATATCCCGGCTA
>SBHD01000083.1 GCA_006226345.1 Bacteroidota bacterium
CGACATGGCTGGCAACTTCGAAGTTGGCGCCGGCCTTGGTTTCCGCGTAAGCCCGAAGTTCAACATCGGCCTGGAGTACACCGCTATTTCGGTGTTCGGTGAAGGCGCCGACCTGCTGGACGGCAGCGCTAACCTCGACAACCGTACGACGACTTTCCGTGACTTCCTGCACTATCCGCACCTCACCCTGAACTTCAACCTGGGTGGCATGGATAAAAACGGTGCGAAGAAGTCCGAGCCGCTGTACTGGGCCAACCCGATGAGCATGGTAAGCGATGCAATCGCAGCCCTCGAAGCACGTCCGGTATATGACCCGACTGACACCGACGGCGACGGCATCATCGACATGATCGATCAGGAAAAAGAAAGCCCTGCCGGTGCCCGCGTTGACACCAAAGGTGTAACGCTGGACAGCGACATGGACAAGGTTATGGACTACAAAGACAAAGAGCCGTATTCGCCCCCGGGTTACCCGGTTGACGAAAATGGTGTAGCCCAGGTGCCTGCTCCGATCACGGAAGCCGATGTGAATCGCATCGTTGACGCCAAACTGGCAAACTTCAAACTGCCGGTTCAGGAAGGTCTGTCCAACTGGTTCCTCCCGATCGTTAATTTTAACATGAACAGCTACAACATCGGCTATGGTGAGTATGAGAAACTCTACCAGGTAGCACAGGTGTTGAAAGGCAACTCGAAAGTACGTGTTAAAGTAACGGGTCATACCGATATGACCGGCTCGGAAGGCTACAACAACGTATTGTCATACAACCGTGCAAAAGCGGCTATCGAATTCCTCGTTAGCCAGCACGATATCGCTCGCGATCGTCTGGTACTGGATTGGGCCGGTGAAGGCACATCCATGGTTCCGTCGAAAGGTGCTTCCAAACTCAACCGTCGCGTTGAGTTTAGCGTTGCCAAAGCCGGCGATGCCGATAAAGATCGTCCGGAAGGTCCGGAAGCAGGCACTGGCCGCTTCATGGGCAACAAGGCCTCCGGCTATTAATCTGGCAAAACAGCCAACGGGAGTACCGGTACACTGCTGAGGCATAGCCGTAGCCCCGTAAATAGTTAACTAACATGAGCCATCCCGGTTTCTGAGGGGTGGCTCATGTTGTTTTTTAACACTTGTGTGTACTTTCGGATATCATTTGCTCCCTGCTATCCGTTTTCCCCGCCAGGCCTGCTCAGGCCAAACTGGTTATCCTGTTTTTCGAGTCCTGCGCATACTGGTAGTTGTTACCTTGATCAGACTACTCGGGCTGGAGGTCGCTAACCAGGAGAACCTGGAGGAGATCTGGAAGACCTTTCTAATGCATTGACATACCGCCAACAGTTCCTGGTTTGTTGCCGCCCTTTTGCTGATGCCAGCCAACAGGATACTGGAGGCCATAAAATGGCACACATTACTCCGGCGCAGTGCGCCCATATCACTTGGGAAAGCCCTGCTTGCTGTATGGGTCGGCGTATCCGTTTCCTTGTTTGCCCCTAACCGGATCGGTGAATATGGCGGCCGGATCACCAGTGGAGAGCGATTTTGATCACCGTAGCGGGCAATGCCAGTCAACTGATCGCAATTTTAAGCGCCGGTATTTTTGACTTGGGCTATCTGCTGTTTTACAGCATAATGCCGGTGCCGGCTGACTGGAATATGTTGTTGGTGGGTGCAGGAACCTTTTTGGGGACTGTTGTTGTTTGGTTACTTCCAAATCTACCGTTTAGTGCCGTTGCTACAGCGGCTTTCCGGCCATCCCTGGAGTCAGTCGTTGCTTCGATGGGTTAGTTTTACAAGAATTTAACACTTCAGACCTGCAGCAGTTGCTGAAGTGGCCACTTTTGCGGTATGGAGTATACTCGGCGCAGTACTATTTACTTTTGCGGTTTTTTAGCATAAATCCCGGTTTTTTGGCCGCTTATGCGAGTATTAGTACTATTTTTCTTCTTCAAACCAGTGTGCTGCGCCCTCCGTTGTAAAGGTTGCTGGCACGGGGTAGTTTGGTCATTTGGATCTGGCTTCCATTCGGAGCAAATACGCTGAGTTGCCTGGCCGCCACCTTTACTTTATGGATAATAAACCTGATTTTGCCCACGTTAATTGGTACCTTTTATCTTTTTCACGTCAACATTACCAACAGATATGGATATGAAGACGATTCGAACAGCCGCCCTCAGTTTTAGTATGCTTACGCTGGCATTTTTGCCACCTAACATACCTCAAAACCCTGTGGTAGATACCCTTCCCCCCGGTACGGAAGTGGAAGCGAATACGGCTTTCCAGCATGGGGAGCGGATCACCTATAAGATCTATTACAACTGGAACTTCGTCTGGCTGGCAGCCGGAGAGGTTACATTCAAAGTATTTGATGAAGGTAAGCAATACCATTACCAGGCGTACGGCGAAACCTATGATTCCTATGAGTGGTTTTACAAGGCAAAGGATGTACACAATTCCTGGGTGGATAAAGCTACCCTGCTGCCCAACTATTCAGAGCGCGATGTACATGAGGGGGACTACCAGATATTTGAAAAGATCGCTTTTGACCAGGAGAAACGCAAAATGACCGTTTGGAGATCCAAAACCCGTGGATCGGAAGAAACCAAAACGGTGCACGATGTCAAGGGGAGAGTGCATGATATACTCTCCAGCCTGTATTTTTTACGAACCCTGGATTTTTCCACCAAGTCAAGCGGAGCGGAGGAGGCGTTTACCATATTCATGGACCAGGAAGAATTTCCGCTCAAAATGCGTTACATGGGTAAGGACAAGCGTAAAAAGGTGCGGGGCTCGGGCCGGTTCAACACATTAAAATTCCAGCCGGAAGTCATCGCCGGTAATGTATTCAGCGAGGAGGCCAAAATGACGGTCTGGGTTTCGGATGACAAAAACCGGATACCGGTCCTGATCGAGTCACCCGTGTCCGTAGGTTCGGTCAAGATGGTGCTGAAAGACTATGGTGGATTAAAAAATCCCCTGTCAGCCAAGGTGGATTAAAAAATGTCTGGGCTTTTCAGGCCAGATTATTTGACCGCAAAGACGCCAGGGCCGCAGAGTTGAACTTTGCGGCCCTGGCGTCATTTCAGCCAAATGGTGCCCGACTACCCATGTAAGGCGTAGTACATCAAAATGCCGGCAAGATACCCGACCAGTGCATAGGGCGAGATCTTTTTCATATACCACAGGAAGTCCACCTTCAGAATACCCATGGAAGCAACACCTGCTGCAGAGCCGATGATCAGTATACTGCCGCCTGTTCCGGCACAATAGGCCAGTAGGTTCCAGAAATCGTGGTTGGGTGGAAACTCGGTGGTTGGGTACATCCCCATGGAAGCGGCAACCAGTGGTACGTTATCCACCACAGCAGAAAGTACACCGATCAGGCCGTTGATGATATAGATATTACCGAAGGTGCTGTCCAGCGCTTCTGACAGCAGCCGAAGGTGACCGGAGGAGTCCAGGGCGCCGACGGCCAGCAGGATGCCGAGAAAGAACAGGATTGCCGGTGTATCGATCCGGTGCAACATTGCGGCAACGGTAAATTCCCGGCGTTTCTCCGCTTCTTTGCCCCGGTGGATCAGTTCGGTCACATACCAGAGTACCCCTACTCCGAGCAGGATGCCCATATACGGAGGCATGTGCGTAACCGTTTTAAATACCGGTACAAAAAGCAGTGCTGCTACACCTAGGCCGAATAGCAGGTTTCGTTCGAAAGCGGTATTGCCATTACCTTCCGACACGTCCACTTTGGCCATTTCACTCTGGTCGCTTTGGCGGCGTAATATGAGCGTACCTACGATCAGGGGCACGGTCAGGCTGACCATGGATACCAAAAACGTGTTTTTAACAATTTCCAGTGTAGTGACCTGCCCGCCGATCCAGAGCATGATAGTGGTTACGTCACCGATGGGTGACCAGGCGCCGCCGGCATTGGCGGCGATGATCACAAAGCCACCCAAAAACCAGAGGTCTTCCTTCTTCCGGATCAATTTGCGCAATAAGGCCGACATGATAATGGCGGTGGTCATGTTGTCCAGTACGGAAGACATGAAAAAGGCGACCCAGGAGATAACCCAAAGGAGTTTGACCCGGCTGGTCGTATGAATGCGGTCCGTGATGATCCGGAAACCATCGTGGACATCCACCAGTTCGACGATCGTCATAGCGCCAAGCAGAAAGAACAGGATCTCCGAAATACCCGCCAGGTGTTCGGAGAGTGCATCATGCAGAAAACCGGCCTCTTCCGGTAATCCCTGGGCAGCTATCGGCATGCTTTCCACCCCGAAAACGAGGATAATCCAGGTAAAAACCCCGGTAAGCAGTGCCGATGCGGCCTTGTCGATCTTCAGCGGATGTTCAAGTGCAATAAGGATGTATCCAAGGATGAATACAACAATGATCAAAAGTGCCATCTGAAATAAAAGGTCAAGTGTAAAAAAGCGTTGCGTTCCGCCATGGGAAGAGTCTTAATGGATCATCGCTTTTCTGGAAGGAGTTTGTCTGCCGGGACCTTTTAAACGCAAAAATCAACTGAATCGGAAAATACAATCAAGAATTAAGCCCGTATCCAAGGCGGGGCGAAGGTATGCCGCTGTAAGGCAGACAAAAAAAATGATTAGGGTTGTTTTTCGCATTTTCGTCGAAAAACCGGCCATACAATGCGTGTCATAGGTGGTCGGCCGATGCATGATCTCGTGCCGGACGCGCCGTTTATCCGCCGGATTTTCAATACATTTAACCGCACTATTCTCAAAAGGCTGACGTAATATGGTTGCATACCTGTTGGGATATCTCGTCTCCCGGGCTGTCATCAGTAGCCGGAGCGATGGTTGTGACCGGGACTGCCCGGTTGTTGCAGGCATGTGGTATAGATGGGGCAACCGGTATGGAAAGCGCGGAATTACGGGCGCAATGTTGGCCTTTCTTTGTTGTGCGGGCCTGGTCACCGGGCAGAATATGACCTTTGATCACCTGACAATTGATCAGGGGCTTTCGAACAATACCGTATATGCGATTGCAGAAGACCTGGATGGTTTCCTTTGGTTTGGTACCCGCGATGGTCTGAACCGGTACGATGGTTATGAGTTCCGTATTTATAAAGCCAACTCTTCCGACAACCATTCCCTGCCAGGGAATAACATACAATCCCTGTTCCTTCATCCCGGTGGCGACCTTTGGATCGGGCTGCGTACCGGCGGATTGTGTATCCTGGACCGGGAAACCCAACAGTTTAGGGATAATCCGTTTGCTGGCCAGGTATTCGCCAATTGGGCTACTGTTTCCGTACAGGTTTTTTTTCTGGATAGCAGGGGGTATATCTGGATGGGCACTTCCAGCCAGGGGGTAGTGCGGATCGGACCCGGTCTGAAGCAACTTGATTATTTCGGCATTGATGCCGAACGGCGCGGCAGGCGCATGCAGAGCAATGCCTGTTTTTCTTTCGTTGAAGACGACCGTGGGAGGGTCTGGATGGGTACTTCGGAAGGGCGGGTCCATTATTATGACCCCCAAACAGACTCTGTTGGGGTGCTGGAAGGCGACCCTGAAGCCGGAATTGACCTGTATAGTTACACCAAGTCATTATTGATCCGTAACGACGTGTTATGGATCGGTACAGAAGGCAATGGACTCGCCTTATATGACCTGAAAAACGGCCGGTTTCTGCAAAATAAGCTTGGTAAAAGCCTGATCCGGGATATCAAACAAAGCGGGGATATGGTGCTGATCTCCACAGACGGGGCCGGCCTGTGGTATACCCGAGATGAAGGCCGGACGTTTCATTCCGTTCAGTTTATTCCCGACCTGGTCAACAGCCTTAATACCAATGCATTGTACGACATCTTCATTGACCGGAGTCAAAACATCTGGATTGGCACCTTCAATGGTGGCGTAAACGTCCATAAGCCGCGCAAAACCGAGTTTTTAACGTACAAACTGGCGCCAAATACCGTAGACGCACCAGGCAACCAATCCGTACTTGTTTTCCATGAAGACCGGGACGGGTACATCTGGATCGGCAAGGATGGCGGAGGGCTGTTGCGCTTTAACCAGGGAGACCAGACCTACACGACCTATCGCTCCGACCCAACTGATCCTGCTACCTTGAGCAGCAATGTGGTCACGGCCATATATGAAGACAGCAAACGCCGGTTGTGGATCGGCACCTTTGCTTACGGGCTTAACCTTTTTGATCGAAAGCGCGGAGTGTTGCGCACCTTTCAGTACGATGCGGATAATCCGCTCTCGATTAGTAACAACAATGTATGGGCAATTACGGAAGACAGGGCTGGCAACCTCTGGGTCGGCACGCTGGGTGGCGGATTGAACCGGTTTAATTACAGGGAAGACCGCTTCGAACGCATACAGCCAGACCCGGTAATTCCCAACCGTTCAGGGTATTTGTCTGACTGGAATGTCCGGGTATTGCTCGTCGACAGCCACGACGACCTCTGGATCGGAACGGAGTTTGGCGGGCTGAACAAGCGCGACCACCAAACCGGCAAGATCTCTACCTGGCGGGCTGATACACGCGATTCATCGGCGCTGCAATCCAGTTCTATTCTGTGCCTGCACCAGGATCGCAACGGGCAGTTGTGGATCGGGACAGAAGGTGGCGGTTTGCATGCTATGCTGGCCGACGGGAGGTCATTTCGGCACTATACCGTTGACGATGGCCTGCCATCTAATGTTATAAATGCCATCGAAGAGGACCCGTCGGGCACGTTCTGGATCAGTACGAACCTGGGGCTGGCGTCCTTTCAACCTCAAACAGGTGCCATAACGACCTACAACAACTTTGACGGGCTGCAATCCAACCAGTTTAACCCGGACGCGTCCCTGTCATCCCGTTCCGGTGCGATCTATTTTGGAGGGATCAATGGCGTCAATGTATTCCGGCCGGAAGAGGTAAAGGCAAACCTGAATCCGCCGCAGGTGGTTTTTACCGATTTCAAATTGTTTAACAAATCGGTACAGGCGGGCGTGTATAAAAATCGCCGGCTTTTTTCTGGGCCGTTGAACAACCAACCCGTCATCCGGCTGGAATACTCCGATAATGTATTTACCATCGAGTTTGCAGCGCTGGAGTTTACCAATCCGGCCAAAAACCAGTACCAATACCGGCTGGATGGCTTTGAGGATAAATGGAATCCGGTCAGCGCTGGTCAGCGCCGGGCTACTTATACCAATCTGGATGCTGGAGATTATGTATTCCGGGTCAAGGCATCCAATAACAACGGTGTATGGTCGGGCCGGCCGGCGGAATTATTCATCCTTATCAGCCCGCCGTTTTGGGAGACCTGGTGGTTTCGGTTGTTGCTTGCCTTGTTGATCATCGGCCTGATCGCCATGTATATTATTTACCGGGATAATAAACGGCGGGAGGAGCATCAGAAGGAACTGCTGAAAGCAGAACAGGAGATCCTGCGGCTCCGCAACGAGCGGCTAAGCGAAGAAGTGCAACAAAAAAACGCCCAGCTCGCCGCAGCCCTGTTGCAGTCTGCGCACAAAAATACTTCACTGGATGGACTGAAAAAGCAACTCACCGATATCAGCCGGGAAGCCGGTGCAGACCCTGATCAGAAAAGAGAGATCCGGCAATTGGTCCGGCGGATCGATGTTGAGCTTACTTCCGAAGATTACTGGGAGCAGTTTCAGCTGAACTTCGACCAGGTGCACCAGCAGTTTGCTAAAAAGTTGCACCTGCAGCATCCTCAACTATCCCCAAACGATATCCGGTTGTGTTGCCTGATCCGGATCAATATGACCAACAAGGAAATCGCCTCCATTCAGAATATTTCGCTGAGTGCTGTCGAAAAAAGCAAATACAGGCTTAAGAAAAAACTCCTGCTCGACAAGGACGCCGATCTCAACCTTTATATCCTCGACCTGGACTGACCTTCCTGCTATTTCTGGCTTCTCAGGCTAAATAAGCAGATTTTGTCTTCAATTTTTTTAGCCTTGTCCAGCATTTGTCCGGTGTTGTTATTCGTTCTTTTCTGTTGTTTCAAGTCATCTTCGCCAAAGATTCATTTGTTATTCGGGCAAAAAAACAAAAGGATGCCTGAATTCCGGTGGCTGATCCGATCGTGCCCAAAAGAAACAACGACATGGCTTATTCGTATACCCGATTTTTGCTTTTGCTCCTGGCTGGACTTGCGATACTGAGCTTTTCCTATTATGTACCTGACGGTGATCACGTGCCGTCTACGGGTAAACCCGATCTTGATGCCCGGGTGGATTCCCTGCTGATGCAGATGACCCTGGAGGAGAAGATCGGCCAAATGGTCATGTATACTGGTTATGCCGAATTGACCGGCCCGGGTGCAAAAACCGGTGGAACGTTAGAGAAGCACAACCAGATCAAGAACGGACTGGTTGGTTCGATGATCAATGTCGTTTCGGCCGCTTCCACGCGGGAGGCCCAGCAACTGGCGGTAGAGAACAGCCGCCTGGGCATACCTATGATCTTTGGCTATGATGTGATCCACGGGTTCCGGACGATGTTCCCTATTCCGTTGGGTGAAGCGGCCAGCTGGGACCTGGAAGCGATTCGTCGCTCCGCTGCAGTGGCAGCAAAGGAAGCGGCCGCAGCCGGTGTGCACTGGACGTTTGCGCCGATGGTTGATATTTACCGCGATGCCCGTTGGGGCCGGGTGATGGAAGGTGCAGGAGAGGATCCGTATCTGGGTGCTCTGGTAGGAGCAGCACGGGTCCGGGGTTTCCAGGGTGATGACCTTTCCGCTGATTTTACGATCGCGGCATGTGCCAAACATTTTGCCGGTTATGGATTTGCAGAGGCCGGCCGTGATTACAATACCGTAGATGTCAGCGAACATACCTTGCATAATGTCATCCTGCCGCCGTTCAAGGCTTGTGTCGACGCCGGAGTGGCAACCTTCATGAATGCATTTAATGAGCTGGGTGGTATCCCCGCAACTGCACACCAATATCTGCAGCGCGACTTGTTGAAAGGGCAGTGGGGGTTTGAAGGAATGGTCGTCTCCGACTGGGGGTCCATTGCCGAAATGGTCGCACATGGCGTCGCGGAAAACAACCGTGGAGCGGCTGTTCTGGCTATTCAGGCCGGCTGCGACATGGATATGGAAGGCTATTGCTACCAGAACGAACTGGCAGGCCTTGTCCGGGACGGTAAGGTGCAGGAAGCATTGATCGATGATGCTGTGCGCCGTATCCTGCGCCTGAAGTTCCAATTGGGTCTTTTTGATGATCCGTATAAATATTGCAAAGAAGAAAATGAGCATAAGTACATCTATACCCCGGAGCATCTGGAGGTAGCAAGGGATGTGGCGCGCCGGTCGATCGTGTTGTTGGAGAATACCGGCTCGCTGCTTCCCATCCGGAAGGATGTGTCCAGCATCGCTGTGATCGGGCCTTTGGCCGATGATAAGGATACACCGTTAGGCAACTGGCGCGGGCAGGCTGTTACCAATTCTGCGGTCTCCCTTCTGGAAGGTATTCGCGCCGCCGCGCCGGCCGGCACTACTGTCCGCTATGCAGAAGGCTGCAAACTTTCCATTGGTCCGGAATCTTTTGGGGAAGAACTGGTGCTCAACCGGGACGACCGTTCCCAGTTCGGAGCAGCGGTACAGCTGGCCCGGGAGTCCGACCTGGTGATCCTGGCAATCGGCGAAGATGCCCGTCAAACGGGCGAGGGCCGCAGCCAGGTGGATATCGGATTGCATGGGGTACAGCAGGAACTGGTGGATGCGGTATACGCGGCTAATCCGAATACGGTAGTCGTGTTGATGAGCGGTCGCCCGCTGGCCATACCGGAAGTTGCAGCGAAAGTGCCGGCTATTATGGCTGTCTGGCACCTGGGCTCGGAAGCCGGCAATGCAATTGCCGATGTCCTGTTCGGCGCCTACAATCCATCCGGCAAACTTCCTATGTCATTCCCGCGGCATGTGGGCCAATGCCCGATCTATTACGGGCAGAAAAACACCGGCCGGCCCGGACCTAAAGCCGAAGTGTTCTGGTCGCATTACACCGATTCAGAAAACGATCCGCTTTGGCCTTTTGGGTACGGATTGAGTTATACCTCCTTCGAATATAGTAACCTGCAGCTCAGCACACATAAAATGAAGTCGGGAGAGACCCTCACGGTTTCCGTAGAAGTGACCAATACCGGTGAAATGGATGGAGAGGAAGTGGTACAACTGTATATCACCGACCCGATTGGACGCGCCACACGACCCAAACGGGAGCTGAAGCGATTTGAAAAAATAAATATTCCCAAAGGCAAAACCACACGGGTACAATTTGAATTGACAGAGAAAGACCTGGCTTATTATACGCCTGACCGGCGATGGAAGGCAGAGCCGGGGGCTTTCCTGGTGTATGTCGGAACGGATTCCAATGCTTCCTTGCAGGCCGGGTTTGAACTGGAAGCTACTACCAGGTGAAGTCACTGAATATTCCAACAAAAACTAAGAGCCGCACAAAACGTTGAACCGATCTGAAATACTAAACCATATTATATGAAGCAAATATTTACTACACTGGCGTTACTGCTTACCTGTATTATGGGAGTTTATGCACAAACTCCTGTAGCAGGTACAGTTACCGACCAAAGCGGCGAGCCCCTGATCGGGGTGACCGTTCTGGTGGCAGAAACCCGGGGAACAGGAAGTCCGGTTGGTACCATTACGGACTACAATGGTACGTATCGCCTTACCTTCCCTGCCGGAGCGGACAGTCTGGTATTTTCCTATTCCGGGCATATCACTCAAACGGTTGCCGCAGGCGGCCGCCCGACAGTTGATGTAGTCTTGCAGGAAAATATTAGTCAGATCGACGAAATTCTGGTCGTCGGCTACGGCGTACAGAAAAAGAAAGTCGCGACCGGTGCCATTTCCAGTCTCAGCGACAAAAACATGGAAGGCTTTAAAGTCCAGAGTGTACAGGCCGTATTGGAAGGCCAGATCACCGGACTTTTAGTCAATGAATCTTCCGGACAGCCGGGGGCTGGTACGTCGCTGTTGATCCGGGGGATCAGTACCAATGGCGACAACTCCCCGCTTTTCATTGTTGATGGTTTGCAGGTGAACGGGATCGATAACATCAGCCCGGGTGATATCGAGTCTGTCGATGTGTTGAAGGATGCTGCTTCCACGGCTATTTATGGCGCCCGGGCTGCTAACGGTGTCGTGATCATCACCACCAAAAAGGGCTCCAGCGATGCCGCCGGGACCATTTCCTACGAAGGATTTTATTCCACGTCCAATCCATGGAAGCTTCCTGAAATGCTTGGCGCGGCAGACTACATTACGCTGACCCGTGAAAAATTTGCGAACGGGAACCAGTCCTCCTCGCTCGAAACCCTGGGCTTCCCGGCAGCTGGCGCGACTACCGCCAATACCAACTGGATGGACGTGATCTTCGAGCCGGCGACGGTGCAGAGCCACCGGCTGACTGCTACCCACAAGAATATCTATACAGCGCTGGAATACTGGGATCAGAACGGTGTGATTGGCGGCGAAAAGTCCAATTACAAACGGTATGCACTGCGGCTAAATGCCTCCAAGGACCTGAACGACTTTCTGGCCATCGGCGAGAACCTGTACATTAACCGCACAGAGAACCAGAATATCGGTGTAAACGATGCTTTCGGTACCGTCATCGCAGATGCCTTTGCCTATGACCCGCTGACCCAGGTTTATGATGATGCCGCACAGTATGGCTTTGCCCAGTCAAAGTGGGTGAAAAAGGAATATATCAACCCGCTGAGCCGGTTGTTCATTGCCAACAACAATGGGCATGCCGACCAGATCCTGGGCAATATGTACCTGGATATTAAACCGTTTGACGGATTCACATTCCGGAGCGATATTGGTGTGGACTACAGCTGGTACAACTACCGCTCGTTTACCCCGGATTTCCGCTTTCACGATGCGTTTATTAATGTTCAGAATGATATCGCACAAGGCTACGGCTTCAGCGAGTCGCTGCAGTGGGAAAACTACCTGAACTACAACAAGACCTTCAGCGATCTGCATAATGTAGACCTGGTGTTGGGTACGACCTACCGTGAATCGGGCTTTGAAACGGCCGGAGGCTCTTCCCAGTCGATCCCGGATGCGGTCAAGTTTAACCCCAACTGGCAGTATATCAACTCCGGTCAGGATAGCACGGACCTGTCTTTTGGCACTGCCAACGTCGATTATTCCCTGATCAGTTACTACGGTCGGGTGCGGTATGATTTTGCCAACAAATACCTGTTCACCGCTACACTACGGCGCGATGGTTCTTCCAATTTCGGCCTGAATAACCGGTGGGGGATGTTCCCCTCTTTTTCAGCCGGTTGGGTGATCTCTAAGGAGCCGTTCTTCAACTTTGGCCCGGTCAGTTTCCTGAAAGTACGGGCCAGCTGGGGGCGTAACGGTAATGACCGGATCGCACCGTTGAGTTACACCGCCACGATTGAAAACGTCTTCACGTATGCCTTCGGGTCGCCGCAGTCGCTGTTGACCGGCGCTGCTCTGGCCACGCCGCCAAACCCGAATGTCAAGTGGGAGGAAAGCGAGCAACTGGATATCGGTCTGGAGGCCGAACTTCTGGAAGGCAAGTTGAATTTCGAGTTTGACTACTACAAAAAGAATACGAAAGACCTGCTGATGACCCAACTGATCCCGGGTTATGTAGGGGCTACCAATAACCCGATCAGCAACCTTGGTGAAATTCAGAACCAGGGTATTGAAGCGGCACTGCGCCATCGTTTTGTCCGGCGCGACCTGTCGGTAACCACCCGGCTTACCTATACGCACTTTACCAACGAGGTAGTCACGGTCGCCGGTGAAAGCGGGTACCTGACCGGTTGGTCCTGGCCGGTGCGCAACACCCCGATCACCCGGATGACAGAGGGCTATCCGGTCGGGCACTTTGTCGGCTATGTGGCTGACGGGATCTTCCAAAGCCAGGAAGAAGTGTTTAGCCATATCAATTCCCAAGGTGATGTACTGCAACCCAAGGCCAAGCCCGGCGATATTCGGTTCCTGGATATCAATGGTGACGGAGTGATCAACACCGATGATATTACGGACATCGGTTCTCCCTGGCCGGATCACATTATCGGCCTCTCGGTCAGCCTGCAGTACAAAGGTTTTGATATCAGCGGTGTGCTGTCTGCCCAACTGGGCCATGAGATCTTCCGCGCATACGAGCGTTCGGATATCACCTTTACCAATTACCAGACTTTCTGGCTGGATCGCTGGACGCCGGACAACCCTAGCTCGGAATATCCGCGGCTGGTGTCCAATGATCCGAACAATAACCAGCGGCCGTCCAGCTTCTATGTGGAAGATGCTTCTTTCCTCCGCCTGCGCAACCTGCAGGTCGGTTATACGCTGCCGCGGTCGGTATTGTCCCGCGTCAACCTGAAAGGCCTGCGGTTGTATTTCACAGCCAACAACCTTTTCACGCTGACGAAGTACAACGGATTTGATCCGGATATCGGCACCAACGGGTGGATCCTGGATACCGGTATCGATAAAGGGTACTATCCGTCGAACAAAACCATTGGTGGAGGCTTAAAAATCACGATGTAATTATGAAAACGTATCAAAAACATATACTGGTCCTGCTGCTGGTACTGGCCGGCACAGCGAGCTGCAATAAAGACCGCCTGAATGTGGAACCGGTCAATGAATTCCTTTCCAGCAACTTTTATATCACGGAAGACCAGGTCTTTTCCGCTTTGATCGCCGCTTACGACCCCGTCGGCTGGTCGATGGCGTACGGGCAGTGGATCTCCTATGTGATGTTTGGCGAGATCCGCTCCGACAACGCCAATGCCGGCGGTGACCCGTCGAACAACGACCAGCCGGGCTGGCAGGAGTTTGACGACTTCCTGAACACCAATACAAACGTCGTTACCCAGCCGATCTACCGGCGCAACTACATCGGTATTTTCCGGGCCAATCTGGTCATTGAAAATGCACAGGTGAGCTCGCCTGTAGTAGATCGCTACCAGGCGGAAGCCCGTTTTCTGCGGGCGTATTACCACTTTGAGCTGTTCAAGCACTTCGGGCCTATTCCGGTCGTCACTACAGCACTTACACCGGATGATATCGACCTGCGTCGCAGCACCATGTCGGAGGTTTTTCAGGCTATCGTGTCCGATTTGGAGGCGGCTATTCCTGTACTGCCGGCTTCACTGTCCGCCGACGAGGCAGGACGTGCTTCAAAAGGTGCGGCGCTGGCCATGCTGGGCAAAGCGTACCTGTACTGGGCCGATATGGACCAGGATGATCCGGCTAAGTTTGACCTCGCTGCCCAATACCTGAAGCAGGTGGTCCAGCTCGGCGTATACGAACTGGAGGATGACTTCCAGGACCTGTTCAAACTCGGGCAGAAGAACCCGAAAGAGTCCGTTTTTGAAGTGCAACACAATAACCTGTACACCAGCGACTGGGGTTGGTTTGAAGGCATAGACGGCAACGGCATCGTACAGCTGTGTGGTATCCGGGGCCTTTGCGGTGCGCACCCGGACTACCAGGAAGGCTGGGGATTCATGTTGCCGACGCAGGGTCTGTATAACCACTTCCTGGCTGATGATACATACCGGCAAGATGTAGCGATCACGTCGGTGCCGGAACTGACGCAGGATATCCTGAATGCCGGTGGCAGCTGCTCGCCGGTGGTGGATATTACCCAGGGTAATCCTACTGATTTTGTCGGATTCTGGCAGGAAAAATATGCCAACTTCAAGGGCTATATCGGTAATAACGTGAATGGCGGTGATCCCAACCTGACGAAGGATGCCAATACGTATGTTATCCGTTATGCCGATGTACTGCTGATGCTGGCAGAGGCGCTGCACCGCGGCTCCGGCACAGACGCAGAGGCCATGGGCTATATCGACCAGGTGCGGGAGCGTGCTGCCGGCCCGGGCGACAATACCGGAAACTTCAAAACGACCCAAACGCTGATGAGCGAGCAGGGCTGGTCGCTGCAGGATGTGATCTGGTACGAGCGCCGGGCCGAGCTGGCCGGCGAAGGTGATCGCTGGTACGACCTCGTTCGTTCGGGCCGGGCTGCCAAGTCCTTGTTTGCCGGCGACCCGATCCGGGAAAACAACTTCGACGATAAACACCTCTGGTTACCGATTTCCCTGGAAGAGACGACGGTGGCCCGAAATCTTACAGAATACCCAGACCCCAGTCTTTTTCAATAATTAATGTATTAAAAATCAATTAGTTAAAATTTTATTAAAGACATGAAAATGCTAACGATTATGTCCACCCGATTTACAAAAGTCCTTTTGGGCTTGCTGGCAGTGTCCATGCTGTTCGTCATGTGTAAAAAAGACGATCCGGATCCCCCGGTCGGCACCCCGGTTGCCAGTTTCCAATATGCAGTAGATGCTACCAATTTTCTACAGGTGACCTTCACCAACTTTTCCCAGAATGCCACTTCGTATGAGTGGAATTTTGGCGACGGTAATACCAGTACGGATAAAGATCCGGTGCATACCTATGCAGCAGCTGGTAACTATACGGTTACGCTGAAGGCTACTAACAGTGACGGTGAAAGCGCCACCCGTTCCACAGACATCTCCATTGTGGATCCGGACCAGACGCTGGCCCTGCTTGCAGGTACCGATAGCAAAATCTGGTACCTACAGCGCGAAGGCGTTGCCTTGGGTGTTGGGCCGGAACCCAACGATAACCAGTGGTGGGCATTAGGTAATCAAGCCCAGTTGGGTAGCCGCCCCTGTGTTTTGGATGACCAGTACATTTTTCACCGCGACGGTTCCTTTGAGTTCAATTCTAATAATACAATTTTTATTGACTCGGAAGGTAATGGTGGCTGGTTGGCCGGTGCGGCAGAAGGCTGCCACGATGAGTCTGAACCTGGCGTATTCACTGCAAAAACCGGTGAGGACGTGAGTGCTTTCGGGAATGGCGGTGATTACACGTATGACTTCGACGGAAATGCCAATACGCTTACCCTGAACGGTCTGGGTGCGTATATAGGTCTGTCAATCAAAACGGAAAACGGCGATAGCTATATCCCGGTCTCGACAAAAACCTATACGGTGCTTAAGTTGGTAGAAGGCGCGGTTGCCGACTCGTTACAGATCGCTCTGGATGGTGACGGCTTTGCCTGGAACTTTTACCTGGTGAGTTACAAAAACCCGGCTGACTTGCCGGACATTCCCAGCACGAAACCTGTTGCTGCGTTCGATTATGTTCGCGATGATTACCAGGTGACCTTTTCCAATAAATCGACTAATGCCACTTCCTACACCTGGGACTTTGGCGACGGTAATATATCTTCTGATGCCTCTCCGGTACACACCTATGCTAGTACCGACGGCTCCTATTTGGTGACACTGACGGCTATGGATGCTATGGGCCAGAGTTCTACGGCTACGGCAACGATCACGATCAGCTCCGCTGCTTTCACTGCTGCAACGATGTCCAGTGCTGGTGGAAAAACCTGGCGGCTGGCTGGCGGCGGCTCTATCAAAGTAGGCCCGGCCCCCGGAAATGGGGAGTGGTTCACAATATCTGATGCGCAAGCAATGGGTCGCCCCTGCATGATGAACGACGAGTTTACCTTCTTTGACGACGGTACGATGAAGTTCGATGCCAAAGGTGATATCTTTTTCGAGACTTTCCTGGGTGGTTCCGGTGCGGCCGATATGTGTCAGGATGCATCTGTGCTGACAGCCCCATACGACGCTCTGGTATCCACTGACCATACGTTCTCTGTAGACGCAGGCTCGGACCCGGCTACCATCACAGCGATCGGTACAGGCGCCTTTATCGGTTACTGGAAAGCCATCAATGGTGGCGAGCTGAATGTTGCAACTGGTATCGGCCCCGCTGATCAGATCACCTACGAGGTGTTGGATTATTCCAAAGTTGGGGATGACGAAACCCTGGTGTTGACAATTGATATTTCTGGAGGCCAGGTTGGTGGTGCCTATTGGACGATCACCATTACAACGGCCCAGTAAATTATTTCCCGGCCTCGTCGGGAGTAAATAGTTCAGGCAGGCAGGGCAGCAAGGATTTGCTGCCCTGCCATTGCCCCAAAAACTGATTCTACATATCTTTATAAGATGAAAATGATCCCAATATTAGCACTTGGATTGCTTTTGTTCGGCTGTGACAAAGGCACGACAGATCCGCCCGAACTGCCGGTTTTGAGCGTAGAAGGAATTTCAGTGGAAGAAGGGAACACCGATAAACCGGTCTATGTGCGGCTCCGTCTTTCCTCGGCTTCTGACCAAACCATTACCGCTTATATCAGCACTTCCGACGGGAGTGCTGAGGCACTGTCCGATTATCAACCAGTGAATCAGGCCCCGGTGGTGTTCGCTCCGGGATCCGTGCTGCAGGAATACAAGATCCAACTGCTGGGCGATGAAGATGTTGAACAGGATGAGACCTTTTCTGTAATCATTGAAAATGCGGAAGGTGCTCAGATTGGGACGGCTATTGCTACTATCACCCTCCTGAACGACGATCAGGGTACGGTGGATATCGTAATCCCGCAAACCGGATACACCACACCGGAATCATACCCGGGTATGAACCTGATCTGGCGGGATGAATTCAATGCCCCGGCGCTGAACGCCAGTTTTTGGGCCTATGAGTTGGGTACCGGAAACGGTGGCTGGGGTAACCAGGAAGCACAATACTACCGCCCCGACAATACGTCCATTTATCAGGGTAACCTGGTCATTGAAGCGCGGAAAGAAAATTTTGGCGGGAGCAGTTATACCTCCTCCCGTCTGATCACACGGGACGGCTTCAGTTTTAAATATGGTCGGGTGGATATCCGCGCTGCCCTGCCCTCCGGACAGGGAATCTGGCCGGCACTATGGATGCTGGGCAGCAATATCACCACGACGGGCTGGCCGTCCTGCGGCGAGATCGACATTATGGAGATCGTGGGTCATGAACCCAATACCCTGCACGGTACCGCACACTGGTCAGGCGCCGGCGGCGGGCATATTTACCTGGGCGGGGAAACCACGGTAGCCAATGGTACGCTGCAGAACGAGTTCCATGTTTATTCTATCATTTGGGACGATCAGCAAATTCGCTGGCTGCTGGATAATCAACAGTACTATTCGCTGGATATTACGCTGGCAGACCGGACGGAGTTCCACGAGAACTTCTTTTTTATTTTTAATGTCGCGGTAGGCGGTATCTGGCCCGGCTATCCGGATGCTACGACCGTATTTCCGCAACGGATGATCGTGGATTATATCCGGGTATTCCAGCCGCAGTAAAGCATAAGTTAAGTATATTTACTTCATATGTGCATGGAGCGGGCCGATCGGCCTGCTCCATTTTTTTTACTGGCTAACGCAAGTTGTGACCAATTCAGATGTCTCGCCATGCCCGACAATTGAATTGGTTAGTTGACTTCTGAGTGTGTAAAGGGGGGGGAATATAAAGGCTGCCCGGACCTGATCCGGCTGTAGCAAACTCTGCAAAACAACGAATTCCTTCTCCGTGTTCAGATAGAATATACACTCTGTCCATTATTAGCAATCCAGTACGGTTTTTAGGGAAAGTGCAAACCCTGTAAATAAAATCTTGTTTAACGTTTGATCTTTTTAACGACTAAATAGTTAAACAAAATTCACGAACCAAATTGCTTTTGCTATGTACAACCTACCCTTCACTCGTTTTGTTTCTTTGATTTTCTTTGCCCTGCTGCTGGGCTTTACCGCTTGTCAGAAGGACGCTCTTACCGAGATCGCTACGAAAGACAGCGATGGTCTGGTATTCAGCCGTTCGAACGGTACAATCGTCGACATTGCCATTTCCAATCCGGACTTCAGTACCCTGGTTGCAGCTGTCGTGAAGACTGGTCTGGTGGACTTTCTGAGCCGCAATGACCTGGATGCAACTGTTTTTGCTCCCACTAATGCCGCTTTTGCTGCTTTACCGGCGCCGTTCAATAATGCGCAGAACATTAACAACATTACAGACCAGCGCCAGATCAAAATGCTGGGCCAGATCCTGCGCTTCCACGTTGCCAAGGGTTCCTACACGGCCGCTCAGTTAGGCAATGGCGCGTATAACACGTACAAGACTGCCGCAACTCCGTTTGCCAACCGGATCTACGTCAGCCGCGATGCAGCCAACAGTGTTTTCATTAATGGCAACTCCCAGGTAGTGGCAGCCGATGTGCTGGCCGACAACGGCGTGATCCATGTGATCAACAAGGTGTTGCTGCCACCAACGGACGACGTGGCACAGATCGCTATCAAGAACAATTTCACGGCCCTGGTCGCTGCTCTGCAGAAGACCCGTCTGACCAACATCTTCATGATGCCGACTACCGATGCAACGGTATTTGCTCCCACCGACGATGCCTTTTCTGCCCTGCCGGCACCGCTTAACAATGCCGATAATATTAAGGGGATCACCGATCCGGCTACGATCAATACCCTGCGCAACGTACTGCTGTACCACGTAGTGGGTGGCCGGGTTTTCTCCGCCGACCTGCGCGACGGCATCACCGTTCCGACTTTGCTGTCTGGTAAAACGCTCCGTGTTGCCCTGACCGGGGGTGCCCAGGTAGAAGGGGACGGTAATGCTACCGGCTCTAATATTGTACTGACCGACCTGCTGGCGCGCAACGGCGTAGTGCATGTGATCGATCAGGTATTGCTGCCTTAAAGTAGTATACAAATTGTCCAAACAAATAAAAGAGCCCTGGCTTGCTTCGTGCAGGCCGGGGCTCTGTTTTTTCGGAAAGGTGAATGAATGGAGGTCGTCCAGAGCCAGATCAGGGTCATTGCATATCCAGCAGTTCCCGCCGGAACGTACGGGTGTCCACCTTACGGGTATTGTACAGCTGTCTGTACGCGCGGTGTTCGTGGTCATCAGGGAAGGCTTCATCGGCACCGTAAGGATATCTGGTCATACCATGGAATGGCAATGGTTCCACCGTCTTGCCATGCGCAGTATTCAGGTCGCCGTCTTTGATCCAGCCCTCACTATAGATTAGAAAATCCCGTTTCCAGCCGGCTGGCAATGGCGGCAGGGCGCTGGCGTCAAAGGTTACGGTCATCTCATCCCCGGAGTTCATGATCACCAGTTTATCGTCGGCAGCGATGAGCAGCGGCGTTACATCTCCGAAGCGGGTATATGCCCCAATCAGGTCGCGCCACTTTGGCGCCCTGGTCACCGACTGATAGTCAAACCAGTGCGGGCCGTGGCGGCCGCCCTTCCGGTACAGGCGGGAAAATCCGCGGTAGTGCAAGTCTGCCTGGACGGGTTTCAGCCGGGTGGCGGTCAGGGTACCCCGGGGTACCTTTGGCGCAAAGAAGATCGCATCCCAGTATATCTCCATGTTGGTCCGGATCCGGACCCGGCGGTCCTTTGATAAAAATTTGCCGCTCAGGTCGATGATCATCGTTTTATCCTTTCCCATTGGAAACCCCATATTGGATATGACTGTTACCCACGTCCCTTTCCGATCCAATACCTGTAGTTGGGGCGGGATCACCTGCAGTTTGCCGGACTGCCCCAGCGCTACATTTATGCTGGCATCGGACGGGAAAATCCAGCCGGTAAGAAACAATAACATATTATCGGAGGGTGCCGCACTGCCAGGGTCGAGTACCAGGTCATGTGTTTCGGTAATGCCCTGGTATGCGCCCAATTGGAAATTAGAAACATAGTTATCGTCTTTTTCCAAAATCATTGGAAGCAAGTTGGTGCCGGCTCCATCCATGGCAGCAACGGGCGGAATGCGTTTTTGCACCGTGTGTACGTTGTACTGATCTGTGTATGGTGGAAGGGTGAACCGTTCGTCTACCCATACCTGTTCGTCTTGCGGGTGATCCAGCGCAACCAGTTCCAGCTTGTCAAAGTAGGCCGTTTCCCAGAGTTCCTCCGTGATCTGTACGGTATACCTGCCATCTTGCGGCTGCATCTGCTCGCCCGGTATTTTCAGGTATTCCTTCGATGGGTCCGCCGGGGCATACGCCGTGTTGGCGCCCATGATGCCCAGCGGCATGCCGAGCGCGCTGCGCCACATCATATCTTTTGAAAACACATATTCCTTCCCGTTCCAGGTATACAGGAAAGCGCAGGAACCTTTCAGGGACTGAAGTTCGAGCAGTTCCTGGTCACTGCCTGGGTAGAATTTGTTTTGGGCAACACCGTTGGTCCAGGTCACCCGCAATACATCGGCCTTCAAACGCGAGCCAAGCCCGAAGTGGATATTCGGCTCGGTGACCACTTTCATTTGGTACAGGGCACCGGCCCGGATCTCAACCTTTGCACCGATTCCGAAGTGGTTGTTCTTGTTATTGCCGTTGCGCAGCCCTACCAGTTGGATGTTCAGGTAGTGGTTGAGGTTGCCACCTTCGTTTTGCAGCAAGCGGAGCTCGCCCTTCTGGTCGGTAATGAAAATATCCAGGTCGCCGTCTTTGTCATAGTCCAGTGCGCCAACCTGCTGAGTGGTTGTAATGCCGGCAGGCAGCAGGTTTGAGGCATCCTCGAAATTTCCTGTGCCATCGTTGTGAAAAAGCAGCAGGCCTCTGCCGTTTTTATCTGCCGGCCTGCCGGCAACCAGCAGATCGAGAAAGCCGTTGTTATCGAAATCGAGGAATACGGCACCCCGGGGCTGAAAATCCCGGAGCTGCTGCAGTCCCTGGCCAGTTTTCCGGGTGAAGCGCCCGTTGCCCTTGCCGGCATATAAAGCTGCACTGCCAGGTTGAGGCGCAAGCAACAGCAGATCGGTGAAGCCGTCATTGTTGTAATCGGCCGCAGCTACCGTCGTGGCAGCCTGGGTGTCCTGCAAGCCGCTGCCGGCGATGGCATCCTGGAACCGGCCATGCCGTTCATTGGAAAGCAGGTGCCCGGCTGCACCGGAATTGGCCAGGAACAGGTCCAGGTCGCCGTCGTCGTCAAAATCGGCAAAGGTGGCAGCACTGCTGTTTTGGATTGGGAGCCCCAGCCCCATGTCGGCGGCCTTTTCCGTAAAGGTGCCGTCGGCATTGTTGCGGTACAGCAGGTTCGAAGCAGAGCGGGTGACGAGCAAGTCGAGGTCGCCGTCGTGATCGGCGTCCAGGAAAATTGCGGTATTACCGGGTTCGGGATCATCAACTCCGGCTGTGGCGGCCACTTCTGTGAAAACGCCGTTCCCCTTGTTTTTATACAACAGGTTGGGGCCGTTTTTTACGACATAAAGATCGAAGTACCCGTCGTTATCATAGTCGCCAAAAATTGCTGCTGTTTCCCTGCCGCTGTGGAGGATATCAGACTCGCGGGTCTGATCAAAGAACATTTTTCCAAAGTTGTTTTTGAGGAGCCGTTTGATCGTGACAGAGTCCTGCGCCGAAAAACTACTGAAATAAATATCGGTATATCCGTCATCATTATAATCGCCAAAGGCAAAATGGGCGGATACTTCTGATGCCTTTTCCGGCTTTGGGTTAAACGCCGACCGGGTACCCAGTTGCACCTGGTCGGTTACATCCAGGAACCGGATGCGGGGGAGAACAGACTCTCCGGGTTCCGCATAGGTTTTGTCAAAATCGCTGAGCGAAATGACAGACAATCCTGCCAGGTTGCCTTCCGGCCCCTTGAGGTCGCGAAGATCGGACTGGTACTGGGTGGTGACTTTCAGGAAGTTTTGCAGCATGACGGCATTGGCGGCGGCGGCGGCGGTATCTCCGGAGTGCACGGCAGCCATGGTTTTGTCGTAAAAAACAGCAACCTGTTCCGGGAATTCGGAAAAGATCTTTGGCAGTTCTTCCAGTTGGGCGCTTGCGCTGTCGTAGTCGCCCTTTCGGACCAGTAAATTGATCAGGTTGATGCGCGGGACGATGTTGCCCGGAGCTTTTTCCATGGTCAGTTGCAGGAACTTTTCCCGGTTGGCCAGCGCTGTTGATCCATCGGTCTGCGCATATATTTCCGCAAGGTTGTAATAGGCCATGGCATAGCCCGGCTGTTGTTCGATGATCTTTTCCAGTTCGGCTATGGCTTTTTCTGGTTGTTGGGTCAGTTCGTAGTACCGGGCGGCGATCATCCGGATATCCGGATCGTCAGGAGCTTTTCGCAGGGCTTTTTTCAGTTGCGTCTGTGCGGCATCGTATTTATTTTGCTTGAGGTAGACGAGGGCCAGATTGGCATAAACAGAGGGGTCGTCCGTAACCAGTTCGAGCAAATCGAGGTAGGCCTTTTCCGCTTCATCCAGCTCGTCGTTTTCGAGGTTGGCCTTGCCTAGGAACCGCAGGTTATGAATGGCCAGTTCCCGTTTTTTCTGCTCCGCTTCGCTTTCCTGGCAACTAAAGACAAAAACGACAAATAGGGTGGTCAGGGCGAGCGCGATGATCTTTCTCATGGAACGGAATTTTTGAATTGACGGGGTCCGGCCCCAAACCGCAAAGTAGTTAAATCCGGCTTTGAAGTGCAGCTAAAAAGGCGTCCAGGCGGCGATAAGTCTGCTCCAGAGTTGGCCCGACCCGGTTGGGTTGCACCGTCGACAGGTCGGTCATAAACTGCCGGAAGACGGATTTGGACGTTACGGCCCCAAAGCCTCTGCCCCGTTTGGTATCGCCCTCCCCTTCCACTTGCCCGGCCTTTTTTTCAACGGGTTTGGCGTACCGGACGGCCTGTTCGAACAAGGTACGGGCTTTTTCAGCCGCTCCTTTTTTCCAGGCGATATATCCTCCGAGGAAATAGGCTTCCGTGCTTCGGAAGTTGGATGCCGTAACTGCTTCAAAATTCGCTGCTGCGGCATCCAGCCGGCCGCGAATTAGTTCGACTTCGCCCAGTAACAATAGCGGTCCGGTCTCCTCCTTGTTGATCCGGAGCGATTCCTGGCAGGCACGTTCCGCCTTTTCAATATCGAAAAAATCTTCGCTGCTCAGGTACAGGCTGCCCAGCTGAAGATACGCACGGGAATTCCTCGGATTGACCTCCACCAGCTTTAGCCAACAGGCCTCTGCCTCTGCATACCGGGCCAGTTCGAAGTACATATTGCCCAGGTAGTACAAGGCATCTTCATGCTTGTCGTTGAGCTTCAAAGCGCGGCTGTAATAATCGGCGGCTGCCTCCCACTGGTCTTCCAGCCGGTAGTCGGTTGCTTGGCGGTAGTGTGCCCAGAATTGCAGGACTTTTTCTTTTTCAAGTTCGGTATGCGTGCTGGTTTTCTGTAAAGCGGCGGTGTCTGCCGGTTTGTTTTTCTGCATCGTGATGATCACAAACAGAATGGCGAATACAGCAAGCGATAACAGGACGAATTTTTTCATAACAGGTCTACAGCGGATTAGCCTCCTTTTTCCCTTCTGTAATCCGGAGGATACGGTTAGCCGGCAGGCCGGTAAAACGTTGTTTTTTACCGGAGGGCCAGGTAACGTCAAGTGTGTCCACCTGGCTGGCAGAGCCCAGTCCCAGGTGCAGCGCCGGACTGTTCTGGGAGCAATAAGGTCCTTGTGCGCCGGCTTGTTGGATCTGTGTTATTCCACCGGCAACGACCCGTATACCGGTACCGATACCGGACCTGTTGCTGCCGGTTCCTTCCAGCCGGAGTTCCAGCCAGTTGTTTTGGTTGCCCCCATCGTTGCGTAGCAGCTGAGCAGCTCCGTTATTGTTGACTACGAACAGGTCTACATCGCCGTCGTTGTCGTAGTCGCCGAATGCGACTCCCCGACCCACATGTTTTTCACCAAAGACAGCACCGCTCACGGTGGAAACTTCATAGAAACCATCCAGGTTGTCGCGGTTCCAGAACAACAGGTTTTGCATAGGGATCAGGAGCCGTGGATCGTCCTTCTCCTGGAAGGTGCTGCCGTTGGCGACAAACAGGTCGGGCCGCCCGTCGTTGTTGTAGTCAAAGAACGAGGTTCCCCAGCCGATATAGTCGAGGGCGATCTGGCCGAGTCCGTACCGGTCGGCCAGGTCCATGAACCGCAATTCCTGCAGGGGATTGTCGGCCGAAGTAAGTTGCGTGAACAGGCTGCTGTACAGTGCATTTTCCTGGGCGATCCAGTGGGTGATGAACATATCGTAATCAGCGTCGCCGTCCCAGTCTCCGACGGCAATGCCCATGGCGCCACGGTAGTCCGCCACAAGTGCATTGTGGCTGATCTCCTTGAAGGTGCCGTTGCCCAGGTTTTTATACAGGACATTGTCCGAAACGTCGTTGGCGACATAAATGTCCGGCCAGCCGTCGGCGTCAAGGTCGGCCCAGGTGGCGGAAAGGCTCCGCCCTTTCTCATCGGCTACACCGGCTGCTCCGGCCATTTCAGTAAAAGTGCCGTTGCCGTTGTTTTTAAACAGCAGGTTGCGCTCCGGAGGAAAAGAGGAGGGGTTGATACTGGCCGGTACTTCTACATCGTATTGCAGGCTCTTTTTGGCAGAGTTCTGGTACGTAAACTGCACGTAACCGCATACATACAGATCGAGGTAGCCGTCGCGGTTAAAGTCGCCCCAGGTGGCGCCTGCCCAAAAGCCTTCAAAGGCGGCTATCCCTGTCTGGTCGCTTACATCGGTAAAAGTTCCGTTGCCATTGTTGTGAAAGAGGTGGTTCCGGCCAAAGGCAGACACGAACAGGTCGGGCCGCCCGTCGTTGTCATAATCGCCCCAGGAGGCAGCCATTCCCCAACACCTGAGCGCTACCCCGGCCTGTTTACTCACATCGGTAAAGGTGCCATCGCCATTGTTGTGGTAAAGCGTACAGGTGGCCGGCGCATCGGGAGGCACCTGGTTGTCGGAGGTGATCGGCCCGGCAAAGTTTACCACGTACAGGTCAATCCAGCCGTCCTGGTCGTAATCGCCCCAGGCAGCACCCGAGCCCATATCTTCCGGTAGTTGGAAGTTGCGCGTGCCCTGAAAATGCCGGAAGTTGATCCCGGCATTCCCGGAGACATCTTTGAAGGTGACCCTTGGGTAATCATCCGGGATATTGCGGTTTAGTTCAGTGGTCAGGCCTTCGGTATTCTGGCCTGGCAGATAGGTGGCATCTTCGGGTTTGCGGACATAAAGCAGGATCAGGATCAGGGCGATCGCCACGCCCCCGAAGAGGGCGGTGGCGATCACCATTCTTCTGCGCTTCGGTAGTTTTTCCAACATAGAATGGGTTGTGCTACTTGGCTTTTACTTTGATTATTTTCTGGTCTTCCGACATCACGGTGACAGGTGCGGTCAGACCGGCATCGGCGCCGAAAAGGAAGTTTAGCAGGAACTGGTCAAACTTGCGGTAGAGCAATCTGGCACTGACATGCAGTTCGCCGGCTTTGTCGGCGTTGAAAGCAAACTCCGTTTGCGGAATCACTTTTTCATTGCCCTGTCCCTGCTTGAGAATGGACGGACAGGAAAAGGCAAACTCCGCCTTATCGGAAAAGCCGGGGAACATCGAACGGCGGTACCGCACGCCGACCATTTCCCAGAGGTTATGCTTATCAATCAGGTTGCCGTACTGGTCTACCGGCTCGGCCTTGAACATAAAGGCGCCGGGTTCGATGAAATGCCCTTCATCGCGGATACCTGAGGTAAACACGACATTGCCATCCTGATCGGTTACTTCGATCTCCACCCATGCCTGGATAATATCCAGCGGCCCGGTCGGGAATTCGTGCCCTACCTTGTTGTTGGTGATCATGGCCTGTATATTGACCTGCTCTCCCGCTTTTACGGCTTCGGGTACGATCAGTTCGATCGGTACGGCGGGGCCGGCCTTCCATTTGTCGGCGATCTCCGGAATTTCCAGTTCGCCCCGGAGCCACTGCCGGGTCAGGTCGATTTGCTCGTCTGCACCCGGAATATTGAGTGCTTTTGGCATGAACTGATTCGCTGCCAGAAACCGGTGGCTGCGGTGCTTTTTATCATCAGGTGTACGATTATAGTCTTTATTGTCGCCACTGGAGGGGTCGGTGGAGGCCACTAAAGGCATATGACATTCGCGGCATTCCACTGTTTTGGTCGGATCACCCGGGTGGTTCCAGCGGCTTTTACGCCAGTTGTCAAACTGGTTCTGGAGCTGTACCCAGCCCACCTTGTTGATTTCCTCGTCGATGAACTGTTTGTGGCAGGCTGCACAAAATTCGGGGCTCTTGAACAGCGTGTGCTGGAAGGTTTCGATGTGTTTCTGCGGATAGGCCCGGATGAGGAAGTCGCTGATAAATTTGGCGTTTTCGCCTTCCTCCAGTTCAAACATATACCGATCCGGCTGGGTCATGACATAATTGGCGTTGCCTTTTATATCCGTTTCCTTGATCGCATGGCAGGCAATACACGACACCCCTTCCTGGTACCCGGTGAGGTTGGTCAGGTCCTCCACAAAGATATTTTTTGTGCCAGAAAACAAGGAGATCGGATCGTGGCAACCCCCGCAGTAGCGGGTAGACTCCGGTCCGTTTTGTTCTGCCATGACGGACTGCACTTTCTGGAAGCCTACATCCATGGCCGACCAGCGGTGTGCGCTTACCTGCCATTCGTCGTAGATCTCTTTATGGCAGCCAGCGGATCCGCAGCCTGCAGATCCGCTGAGTGACCGGGCATCAAAAGCCTCACCGGTGCTGGTGGTAGCCAGGCTCGGAGCGAAGGGGCGCTCACCACCATAGGCCAGGTTATAGTCTTCCGGGAAGGTATTGTCCATTGCAACCGGTGTATAACTGTACCCCAGCAGAAAGATCGCTGCCAGTAATACAACTGACAACATGGCTGTATTGGATACGTATTTATTCTGGGCAGCCACAATAGCCTGCATGACACCGGCAGCCCGGGCTTTGTAGTTTCGCACCATAGGCAGAATTACATGCGGCAGCACGAACACAAAGAGTGCAAATGTGGAAATAACATGCACCAGGTCCCAGGTCGGGCTGATCCTGGAGTAAAATACTGCCTGCCAGGTCAGTACCAGACCACTGACCGACAGTACCAGTCCAAGTAGCATGGACAGGTATCCGGTCAGTTTGAAATGATCCAGTTTTTTCCACTGGTATATCTGGAAATGGCGTACCAGGTACCAGAGGAACGGCAGGGTGAAAATAAGTCCTCCAAGCGTATGCAGCAGGACCATTACCTGGTTGGAGACACTAAAGGGAAGCAGGTAAATCGACAGGCCCGTTATCGTTTCAAAAGCCAGGAACACAGAAACGAACAACAGCAGTTTGTGGAGCCATTCTTTTTCACTGGAAAACTTTGTAGCATGACCGTTCATAAGGACAGGAATTTGCTGGCCCGCCCGGAACTCCTGTTTCACTATGCCTTGGAGTCCGGAGCGAACCCGTTTCATAAGATTAAATACCCCAACCCGGTGCTGGCACGGTGGTTGGGGAGGTGGCACAGTGTGCTAAAAATTGAATTCTTAAATGTACGGCGATACTACCTGGCAGAATGATGACTTTTGTCACCCTCGATGGTTACTTACGCAGGTGATTTCCGGTGGTACCGTTTGGTGCAGGTTCATGGTTTCCAGGCGTGCTTTTCGTTGTTCAAAACAATCCGGACAGTCAGAAAACAGGTGGAGATCCCACAGGTCGGCAAACACCCGACCTGCCCCCAGCCGGAGCCCGTATGCCATTACCGCTTCCAGCGACTCCAAAGCCGGAGGACTGAAATAACCCTGTGCCTGCAACCAGTCCATGCCGCCGTTTCCGGCTCGAGTGGGTATGACCACGCAACAGCCGACACCGGCCTCGAAAGCGACGTCCAGGGTGCGCTTGGCCCAGTATACGCCTTCCGGTTCGGTTAGGAACGGTGGCCGTAACAAGGTAAAGGCCCGACTTTGAATACCATGGCCGGTCAGGAACCGGACGCTTTCCCGGAAGTCGTTCAGGTCCATGCGCTTATTCAGACGCTGCAACACCCCGGGATGGGCCGTTTCCAGTCCGATTGCCACCTCCAGCCGCCCCTTCAGCATATCGCGAAATTGCAGACAGCGCGCATTGATGAGTTTGGGGTGTGCCTCCACGATCACGGTCTCGAACGGGTCGAGCAGGGCTGCTATCGCCGGATAGTCGTCCGGCGGGATGGCCCCGGTGTCGAAGAAATTGCCGGAGTTGTAGAGTTTGATATGGCGTGTTGGGGGGAGCCGTTTAAGCGCATATTCGATCTGGTGCGGAATGGCGCCGGCGGGCGTTTTTTCGTCGGTAGTATTTTTCCACAGGTCGCACATCAGGCAACGGAACGGGCACTCCTTATTGGTCAGGAATACCGTTGCTACCTGCTCAACGGTGCCGGCAGCAGTACGTTCCGGCTCAGCAAGCCAGGCATACGGCTGCCGGACGTCCACCGGATTTTTGGCTGTGCGCTGCGCCAGTATCCAACGGTCGTCCGGCTCAAAATCAGTCAGGTTGTTCATATATCATCTGGAAGGCCTGCCGGTAGGCGAGGTCTTTTTCCGGGAACAACTGCCGAAACACCGGTTTTTGAACTGCTCCATGCTGGAAACGGCGCTTGGGGAATACCGGCATATCCATACCGGTGATGGCTTTTACCCCTTCCGCCACGAGATGCCCTTTCAGGTCGTACAGTTTGTCGTGTTTCCAGTCAGTCAGCTCAATAAACGGGATACCTTCCGCAATTTCGATCACGTTTGGCAGGGTGTATGGGCTGAAGCCGTCAAATCCCATGATTTCAGCCGGCGCCAGGGTACGGGTATGGCTGCGGCTGAGCCCGCCTGAGTAGGTGAGGGAGTGTTTGATCGATTCTACGCCCCAGCCTTCCTGGTAGAGCATCAGGTTGTTCAATACGCTGCGGATGGTCAGTTCCGGATTTTCCTCAATGGGGTAATCCTTCATGTTCTCGTCACCGCCATCGCCGTCGAGCAGGTACTTCCAGTCCGGATAACGCGCCCGGATACCTTCCAACAGGGCTACATTCATGGTGGCGGCCTGGATGTCCAGTGGCTTGTAGTCTTCCACGATCCGGATGGCTTTTTTCCAGTCGAGAGCCGAGGCCGGCACGTCGATCTCTTCCAGGAAAAGTTCTAGTCCCAGCTGTTTTAAAAATTGCCGTGCCTGTTGTACGTCTTCACCGCCGCCGTCTACGCTCAGGGTAAAGGCTTTGAGGCGGGAGGGGCTTTCCCCCAATTCCAGCAGGGCGTGGTAGGTAAGCAGAAATACAGATCCGCTATCCACTCCGGCAGAGAAACTCACCCCGACCGGCCCGGCAACGGCCCGGGTTTTCAGCCATTTCTTTATTTCGGTATACAAGGTTTCCATATAAATGGAGCCGAGTTTGCCTATGTCATCTTTGGGGTATTTGTTGCGTTGTGGTGTGAAAAAGCGCTCGTAAACCGGGTTGGGGTCCGGGCAACCCAGCAGTTCGATGGTCGTGACGTAGTGCGCCGGTGCCATCCGGGTATAGGAGGGGTGGTACTGGTCTTCGAGGCCTTCCGATTTAAGATACTTATAGATTGTATCGATTCGTTCGGCCACTACCAGGTTAGGGCCTTCGGACCGTTTGGCGATAAAATACCGCAGGGGGCGACCGATGGAACGGGCCAGGCGTATGGTTTTCCCGTTTACCGATACCAGTGCAAACTGTCCGTCAATCTGCCGGAGCGCGGCACTGTCGCCGGACTTGAGCAACTGCAGGGCCTCCTCGTGGCTCATATTGTGGATGATGTTTTTTTCAGGGTGTGTCAGGTCGATTACCCGGTTGATGTAGGCGTGGTTCATATTACGCTGATTTTAAAATTGCTACTGTTTTATAGGCGCTCCCGAGCCCTGCCGGAGCTCCAGGTAGCGATCGGTCGGAAGATTTTCAAATACTTCGGTATACCCGTCCGGCCAGTTGACGGTTAGCCGGTTTACCTGTCGCTCTTGGCCCAGCCCGATGTGTACCCGTGGATCGTTGTAGCTCAGGTAGCCGTTGGCGGGTTGGTGCAGGCGTACCTGCCGGGTCTCCCCTGCTTCCACGGTAATTCGCGCACCGGGCCAGGCGGGTGTTCCCCGGCGACTGCGCAGGTCCAGGCCCAGCCAGTGATTACCATTTGCGTTGTCGTTGCGGAGCAGGGCAGCAGTGGCGGTAAGGTCCACATGGGAGACAAGAATATCCAGGTCGCCGTCATTGTCGTAGTCTACCGTGGCGGCGCCTCTTCCGGAGCGCTTCTGCCGGAAATAGGGCCCGGCCTTATCCGCCGCATCGGAGAACCGGCCTGTTCCGTCGTTTTCCAGCAGGAGCGGATATTGTTCGGTCAGCACTTCCGCCGCTCCGTTGGCAGTAAAAATATCCAGATCGCCGTCGTTGTCATAATCGAAGAGCGCTGCTCCCCAGGCGCCGATCCCGTTAAATACGGCCGAGAGGCCACTGCGGTTCGTGATATCCTCAAAAAGACCGTTGCCGAGGTTGCGATACAAGGCTCCGTGCTCCAGGTCGGTAACCAGTACGTCGATCAGCCCGTCACCGTCAATATCGCCGAGCGAAGGATGCATGGAACCGGTCGGGGCGCCGGCATCGTTGACGGCGATGCCACTTGCAATACCGGACTCCCGGAAGGCGCCATTGCCGTCATTACGGAACAGGAAGTTGGCCTGATGGTCATTGGCCTGCAGAATATCCGGCGCACCGTCACCATCGCTGTCGAATACCGCCAGCCCCATACACTTGGAATCCGGATAAGACAGTCCGTGCGCAGCCGTCACCTCCTCAAACCGACCTGGCGCCGATTGCCGGTACAGGAGGGATGCCTGGCCCCGGTATTCCGAGGGGTGTGGCATCAGTTCCGGATTGGCGGGCGACTGGTAAGCCGGATCAAAAGCCAGAAAATTGCCGGTCATGACATCCACGGCCCCGTCGCGATCATAATCCCAGAACACCGCTCCGACGCTCCATTTGGTGAAGTTGTTGAGCGTGTCCGGTCCCTGCAGGCCGGTTTCGGCCGTGATATTGCGGAAGGTGCCGTCGCCGTTGTTTTGGTAAAAGACATTGGGGCCGTAGTTGAGCAGGTAGAGGTCGG